>DATCMB010000016.1 GCA_036563615.1 Candidatus Binatia bacterium | reverse complement strand
ACGTCGGCAAGGGCCATCCCGAGTACTACCAGGACGTCGCCGAGCGCCTGGCGCGCGAGATCCCCAACGCCTTCTGGGCCAACCAGTTCGCCAACCCGGCCAATCCGCGGGCGCACGAGGAGACCACGGGACCGGAGATCTGGGCGCAGATGGAGGGCAAGCTCGACGCCGTCGTCTGCGGCGTGGGCTCGGGCGGCACGATCACCGGATTGGGCCGGTTTTTCAAACGCGTAGCCCCGCACGTTGAGATCATCCTTGCGGACCCGAGAGGCTCGGTCCTGGCCCCGCTGGTGAACGAAGGCCGGGAGGCCGAGGTCGGCTCGTGGCTGGTCGAGGGCATCGGCGAGGATTTCGTGCCGCCGATCGCGGACCTCGGCGGTGTGGCCGAAGCGTTCACGATCGACGACGCCGAGGCGTTCGCGACCGCGCGCGTGCTGCTGCGCAGGGAAGGCATCCTCGCCGGTTCGTCGAGCGGCACGCTGCTCGCGGCGGCGCTGCGCTACTGCCGCTCGCGCACGACGAGCGAATGCGTCGTCACGTTCGTCTGCGACAGCGGCAACAAGTACCTGTCGAAGATGTTCAACGACTACTGGATGCACGACCAGGGCTTCCTGCGCGACAAGCCACGCGGCGACCTGCGCGACGTGATCGGGCGCAGCCACGAGGAGGGCGCGGTGGTCGCGCTCACGCCGGACGACACGCTCGCGAGCGCGCACGCGCGGATGAAGATGTACGACGTCTCGCAGCTCCCGGTGCTCGACGGCGAGCGGATCGTCGGCATCGTCGACGAGTACGACGTGCTGCTCGCCGCCGCGCGCGACGCGGCGGCGTTCGCGCGTCCGGTGCGCGATGTGATGTCGAGCCGGCTCGCGACCGTGCCGCCCGACGCGTCGCTCGACGCGCTCTTTCCGGTGTTCGAGCGCGGCATGGTGCCGATCGTCGTCGAGGGCGAGCGCTTCCTCGGGCTCGTCACGCGGATCGACGTCGTCAACTACCTCCGGCGCCGGCTCGCCTGAGCGCGTGCACGCGCGCGGACGTCGCGCGCAAGCGACACGGCGCGTACGTCAAACCGCACGCGTCAGAGGTTCTCGATCGCCACCGGCTCGATCGGCTCGGCGAGCGCGAAGCGCAGCACGCGCGAGAAGAAGTAGAGCTCCGCCTCGAGCGCGCGGCGGATGTTCTCGGCGCGCCGGAAGCCGTGCTGCTCGCCGGGGAACGCGACGTAGGCGACCGGCAGCCGCTTCGCGCGCAGCGCCGCGACCATCGCCTCCGCCTGCGCCGGCGGGACGACGCGGTCCTCGAGCCCCTGGAAGAAGATCACCGGACACGACAGGCGCTCGGCGTGGAAGAGCGGCGAGCGCGCCCGGTAGATCTCGGCGCCCTCGGGATACGGCGCGACCAGCGAGTCGGTGTAGCGCGACTCGAACTTGTGCGTGTCGGCGGCGAGCGCGGTCAGGTCGCCGATGCCGTAGTGGCTCGCGCCGGCGCGAAAGAAGTCGTGGAAGACGAGCGCGCAGAGCGTCGTGTAGCCGCCCGCGCTGCCGCCGCTGATGGTCGCGCGGGCGGGATCGGCGAGACCCTGCTCGCAGACGTAGCGCGCGCCCGCGACGCAGTCCTCGACGTCGACCACGCCCCACGCGCCGCGCAGACGATCGCGGTACTCGCGCCCGTAGCCGGTGCTGCCGCTGTAATTGACGTCGAGCACCGCGAAGCCGCGGCTCGTCCAGTACTGGATCGGCAGCTTGAGCGCGCCGTCGGTCGCGGCGGTCGGTCCGCCGTGCGAGCGCACGCGCAGCGGCGGCCGCTCGCGCTCGGGCCCGGCGTACGCGCCGTTCGCGGGCGGGTAGTAGAAGGCGTACGCCGTGCGGCCGTTCGCGCTCGGGAACTCGATCGACTGCGCGATCGAGACGTCGGCCGGGTCGACGGCGAGCGTCGACGAGCCGCGCACGGCGCGGTGCGCGCCGCTCTCGAGGTCGAGCTCGATCAGCGCCGACGGCGCGGCCGGCGAGCCGGCGACGAAGTACGCCTTGCGCGGCGTCACGCGCAGGCCGGAGAAGGCGACGAACGGCACGTCGAAGCGCTCGAGGCGTCCGCTCTCGATCGCGAGCCGCGCGAGCCGCCACTCGCCACGCTCGGCGTAGGTGCAGACGATGCTCGACGCGCTCGCGAAGCCGTAGGTCGTCATGCCGAAGTTCCACTGCGGCAATCCGAACTCGGCGCGCATCGGACAGAGCGGCTGCGCCTCCTCGCCGCTCCAGCGGTAGAGGTTCCACCAGCCGGTGCGGTCGGCGACGAAGTAGAGCATGCCGTCGGGCGACCACTCGGGCTGGAAGATCGACTCGCCGCGTCCGCCGGCGATGCAGCGCGCGTCGACGATGCGCCCGTCCTCCGCGACGCGGCCGAGCCAGAGCTCGGTCTCGTCCCACGGCATGTGCGGGTGACGCCAGGCGAGCCAGGCGAGGCGCGTGCCGTCCGGGCTCAGGCGCGGCGAGGCGTAGAAGTCGTGTCCGGCGACCAGCGTCTCGACGCGCGACGAGCCGTCGAGCGGCACGGCGACGAGGGTGTTCGTCGGCTCGCGGCCGTCGTCGTGGTGCTCCTCGCAGACGGCGATCAGCCGCGCGCGCGGACGGTCGACGACGAGGTCCGCGTAGCGCCGAGCGCTGGGCTCGGTGAGACGCCGCGGCGTCGTGCCGACCAGGCACGCGAAGACGCTCTGGTCGCGGTCGTCGACGAAGTACACGGTGTCGCGCTCGACCGTCCACGCGCCGCCGCCGTACTCGTGCACGCGCGAGCGCGCGCTCCACGGCTGCGGCAGGACGTCCGCGACGGTGCCGGCGGCGCTGCGCTGCACGATCGCCGTCCGACCGGCCTCGGCGGGTCGCGACTCGGCCCAGTACAGGTCGTCGCCCGAGACCGCGATCGCGCCGAGCCCGACCGACTCGCCGACCAGCAGCGCCGCCGTGATCGGCGAGCGCCAGGATCCGTACGGCAGCACCGCGCGCGGCATGGTACCGACGGTAGGAGCGCCCCGGTCGCGGGTCAACGTTTCGCGGGTTCCTCCATGGTCGTCGCTCGCATCGATTCGCTCGCGTACGGGCCGCACGGCATCGCGCGCGTCGCAGGCAAGGTGCACTTCGTGCGCGGCGCCGCGCCGGGCGACGAGGTCGAGCTCGAGGTCGAGGAGGACCGGCGCGCGTACGCGTACGCGCGCGTCGCGCGCGTGATCGCCCCCGGCCCCGCACGCCGCGAGCCGCCGTGCGTCTACCTGCCGCGCTGCGGCGGCTGTCCGTGGCAGCACGTCGACTACGCCGCGCAGGCGGAGGCGAAGGAGGCCGCGGTGCGCGACCTCGTGACGCGCGTCGGCGGGCTTGCGCCGGACGTCGTGCGGCCGATCCTGCGCGCGCCGGCGGAGTTCGGCTACCGCCGGCGGCTCAGCCTGCGCGTCGATCCGCAGCGCCGGCTCGGCTTCATGGCGGCGGCGTCGCACGACGTCGTGCCGGTCGCGCGCTGCCTGCTCGCGGAGGACCGGCTCGCGGGCGCGATCCCGCTCGCGCAGGCTTGGGTCGAATCGCTCGCGACCCGCGTGCAGCGCATCGAGCTCGTCGCGACCGGGGCCGCGGCGGACGACGAGCACGTCGCGCTGGTCGCGCAGGCAGACGGAGCGTTCGATGCGCGCGACGCCGAGACCAGCGCCCGGTGGCTGCGCGCGCACCCTCGCGTCGCGGGGCTCGTGCTGCACGGACGCGGCTTCAAGCGCACGTGGGGCGACGTCACGGTGCGCGTGCCGCTCGCCTGCGGCGCGCCGGGCGACGAGATGTGGCTCGCCGCGGGCGACTTCAGCCAGGTCAGCGACCACGGCAACGCGGCGCTGATCCGCGAGGTGATCGACGCCGCTGCGGTGACGTCCGAGACGCGCGTCGCCGACCTCTACGCGGGCGCGGGCAACCTCGGCATCCCGCTCGCGCGCCGGGCGGCGCAGGTCACCGCGGTCGAGCGCTCGACGTCGAGCGCGTCCGCGGCGCGCGACAACGGGCGACGTCTCGGGCTCGCGAACCTCGAGGTCGTCGCCGGCGCGACCGACCGCGTGCTTTGCCGCTTCGTCGAGGACGGTCGGCGCTTCGACGTCGTCGTGCTCGATCCGCCGCGCGCAGGTGCGGCGGAGGCGCTGGCGCCGCTCGTCCAGCTCGCGCCGGCGCGGATCGTCTACGTGTCGTGCAACCCGTCGACGCTCGCGCGCGACCTCGCGACGCTCGCGCGCGCGTACGACGTCGCGCGCGTGCAGCCGATCGATCTGTTCCCGCAGACGTACCACGTCGAGGCGGTGGCGCTGCTCACCGCGCGCTGAGCCGCGCCGACGCCGATCGATTCTGCGGTCGTCGTGAGCGGCCGTGCGCGGTCGCGACTCGCTGCTGCTCGCGCGACGCGCAGGGGACGCGTCACGCCGCGCCGGCGCGCAGCACGCGGCCCGCGAGCCGTCCGGTGGGCTTGCCGTCGTCGACCACGCGCTGGCCGTTGACCAGCACGAGCGGGATGCCCTCCGCGCGCTGCAGAAGGCGCTTCTGCCCGCCCGGCAGGTCGGCGACGAGCTCGGTCGGCAGCATGCGGATCGTCTTCGGGTCGAAGAGCACGACGTCGGCCGCCTTGCCGGGCGCGAGCGTGCCGCGGTCGGTGAGGCCGTAGACCTCGGCGGGACGCGCGGTCAGCATGCGCACGGCGTCCTCGAGGCGCAGCGCGCCGAGCTCGCGCACCCAGTGGCCGAGCAGGTAGCTCGTGAAGCCCTGGTCGCAGAGCGTGTCGACGTGCGCGCCCGCGTCGGAGAGCGCGAGCACCGTCGCCGGCGAGCGCATCAGCTCGGCGACGCCCTTCTCGTCGGCGTTGAGGATCTCGACGCCCCACTGGCCCTCGAGGTCGTCGGCGAGCGTGATGTCGAGGAAGGCGTCGACCGGGTGCTTGCCGAGCTCGTTGGCGATGTCGGCGACGCTGCGGTCGCGGAAGCGCTCGTTCTCCGGCCGGGCCGGCAGGCGCAGGAACATCCGCTCCCAGCTCGGCGTGAGCAGCGCCTTGAAGTTGCCGTCGAAGCCGCGCAGCTCCGCGCGGAACGCCTCGCTCGCGAAGCGCGCGCGACGCGCCTCGCGCGGCTCGTGCAGGATCGGCTTCCAGTATGCGTTGTTCTCGAGGCCGAAGGCTGGGGCGCGGAAGTCGAAGCGCAGCTCGAGCGGTCGGCAGCCGACCTGCGGCACGACGCTCGCGCCTTTGGCTTGACGCTCGGTCGCGGCCGCGAGCACCTCTTGCGCCGAGCCCGGGAAGAACGGGTTGTCGTGCAGCGGCGCGAAGGTGACCGTCTTGCCCGAGATGCGCGCGAGGCGCTCGAAGCGCTCGAGCTCGGCGAGCTTCTCCTTCGGCGGCGCGAGCAGGCTCTGCGGCGCGAGCTCGATGATCCCGTGCGGCAGATCGCGCAGCACCTCGGCCATCGCGTCGAGCTCGGCGTCCTCGGAGAGGCGGGTGGGGGCGGGCGTGCCGTCGCCGAAGAAGTGCGTCGGCGAGAGCGAGGTCGACCAGCCGATCGCGCCGGCCTTCATCGCGTCGCGCACGATCGCGCGCATGCGCTCGATCTCCTCTGCCGTCGCCGGACGCTCGACCGCGGCCTTGCCCATCGCGCGCAGACGCACGGCGGACATGCCGATGAACGCCGCGACGTTCGGTCCGACGCCCTGGCGCTCGAGCGCCGTCAAGTACTCGGGGAACTCCTGCCAGCTCCATTTGATGCCGGCGCGCAGCGTGTCGATCGGCATGCCCTCGACGTAGAGCAGGAGCTTCATCACGGTCTCGCGGTGCTCGGGCAGGCACGGCGCGATCGTGAAGCCGCAGTTGCCCATGACCACGGTCGTGACGCCGTGCCACGACGACGGGCTCGCGGTCGGATCCCAGAAGAGCTGGCAGTCGTAGTGCGTGTGCACGTCGATGAAGCCGGGCGCCGCGACCAGACCGCCGGCGTCGATCTCCTGCGCGGCGTTCTTCGGGTTGCTCGCGATCGCGCCGGGCTCCGTCACCGCGGCGATGCGTCCGCCCTGGATTGCGATGTCGCCGGGTCGTGCGTCGGCGCCGGTGCCGTCGCAGATGGTCGCGTTGCGAATGATGAGATCGTGCACGTGTAACCCTCCCGCGCGTCAGCACGCGCGCGTCGAGCATCCACGGCGGCGACGCTCGTGGCAAGCGGCGCGTGGCGCGGCTCGCGGCTCGCAGCTCAGCCGGTGAAGCCTGCCGCCCCCGGCGTCGAGCGGGCGCGCGACGGGCGCGGCCGCGCGGGTCGCGAGGCGCGCCTGCGGCGTGACGCGTCACGCGACGCCTGGCGCCTCGTCGCAGCTCGGCTTCGCCCGGTCGGCGCCGCGGGCGCCCCGGCAGACGTCGAGTCCTCCTTTGCCGACCAGGAGGTCGTCGCCCGCGCTGCCGCACAGCAGATCGTTGCCGCCGCGTCCCTCGATCAGGTCGTCGCCGCCGAGCCCGACGATCACGTCGCGGCCTTCGGTGCCGACGAGATGATCCGGGCGCGGGGTGCCGACGATCGTCGCGAGGTGGCCGCGGCAGCGGAGATCGGGCAGCGCGTCGAGGGCCGCGTTTTCATGAGCGGCGTGCTTGCCTGTCTCAACAAGAAGACCGCATGCGAAGGCGCGCGTTTTCGCAAGGCGATGGAGAGCGCGTAGAAGGTCGCCATGCGGTATCGCCCGTGCGATAGCGGGCTCTACGGGAAGCAGGAGCGCATCGCGCACGCGCGACGAAGCCTAAGTAAGCGAAAAATTCGCTGAAGCGCGACTCCGCGCCTCAGGCGATCAGCTTCTCGAGGACCGGCACCGCGACTTCCGGCGCGTACGACGGCAGCGAGACGTTGACCGCATCCGCGCCGGCCGCGCGCAGCGCGCGCAGTCGGTCGCGGACCTGCTCGAGCGTGCCCGCCACGGTGAAGGCGGTGGCGAGCCGGTCGCTCACCGCCGCGATCGCGCCCGCGTGGTCGCCCGAGCGGTAGACGCTCGTCACGCGCTCGACGTCCTCCGCGTAGCCGAGCTCGGCCGCCGTCGCCGCGTAGGGGCTGTTCGGCGGGCCGATGTAGATGCTGGCGGCGAAGCGTCCCATCTGCGCCGCCTGCGACGGATCGTCCGTGACCAGCACCGTCGCGCCGGGACGCACCTCGACGTCCTCCGGTGCGCGACCGGCGCGCGCGGCGCCGGCGGCGATCCGTGCGCGTCCCGCGGCGATGCCGTCGAGCGGATAGATCGTCGGGATCCAGCCGTCGGCGAGCTCGCCGCAGAGCTCGATGCTCTTCGGTCGTAGCGACGCGAGCAGGATCGGGATGCGCTCGCGCAGCGGCTGATAGCCGAGCCGCACGCCTTCGAGCGAGAAGATGCGGCCCTTGTAATGGACGCGCTCGCGACGCCAGATGAGCCGGCAGATCTCGATCGTCTCGCGCACGCGCTGGAGCGGCTTGTCGAACTTGAGCCCGTGCCAGCCCGCGACGACGTTCGGCGTGCTCGCGCCGAGCCCGAGCATCACGCGCCCGCCGGACAGCTCGTCCAGCGTCGCGGCGGTGTTCGCCAGCACCGCGGGCGAGCGGCTGAAGACGTTCAGCACGCCGAAGCCGAGCCCGATGCGCGAGGTCTGCCCGGCGAGGTGCGTGAGCAGCGTGATCGGGTCGCGGTTCCAGCTCTCGGTGAGCCACACGCTGTCGTAGCCGAGGCGGTCCGCGGCGCGGACGGTCTCGCAGGCCTGCGCCCATGGGTCCTTGCCGCCCGAGCGCTCCCAGAACGCGAGCACGAGGCCGAGACGCGGCAGGCCCTGCGCGTCGCGCGTCGTCGTGCCCTGCGATGCAGCGTCCGTCGTCATCGCAACCCGCTCATGCGCAGGACGTCCCGGCGCACGCTTGCGCCGGGAGAGATTCCATCGCGCGCTTCATCGACGCGGCTTCGTATCACGAGCGCTCGCGCGGGCAACTTCTTGCCGCGCGAGCGCTCGCGAAGTCCTTGACGGAGATCGTGGGCAGCGACCCGCGGGACCGACGGGTGCTGCGGATCAGGCGACGGACGCGCCCTCGTGCGTGTCGAGAAGCGCGCCCGTCGCGTGCACGGTCAGGGGACGCACTGCACGACCTCGCACCTCTTCGCCCGGTCGACGCCCGCGCCACCCTGGCAGGTGTCGACGGCGATGCGCGGCTTGGTGAGACCGTTGAGCGGGTCGAGGACGCCCACACCGGTCGTGGCAGCGCGTCGGCGACCCTGTCGACGTCGGCGCGCCCGAGGCGCTGGCTGAGGATGGCGAATGCGCCCGCGACGTGCGGTGTCGCCATCGAGGTTCCGGACAGGACCTTGAACCCGCCTCCGGGAACGGTGGACCGGATCGACGTGCCGGGTGCGAGGAAGTCGAGGAACGAAGCCGAGTTCGTGAAGACCGACACCTGGTCGCTCTTGGTCACGGACCCGACGGAGAACGCGGAGCTGATGCAGGCGGGCTCGTCGATCAAGTGGGCGTAGCCGGCATTGCCCGAAGCCGCGACCGTCGCGATTCCCGCCGCGCGGAGGTTGTCGATCGCCGCCTTGCGGGCCACGTTGTCGGCGTCGCACGCCGCTTGCGAGGAGTAGCTCCCGCCACCGAGGCTCATGTTCACGACCGCGATGCGATGCTTGTTGCGCAGCTCGAAGACGTGCTCGAGCGCGGCGATCTGGTCGGAGGTGTAGGTCAAGGCGCAGGGATCGCCGAAGCCCTCGCAGATCGGGCCCGTGAAGCGCGAGAACACCTGGATCGCGATGATGTTCGCTCTGCGCGCCACGCCGGAGCGCGACGCCGCGATTCCGGCGACGTGCGTGCCGTGCTTACAGTCTCCCGCGTAGGTGCACGCAACGCCGGGCCCAGGACCGATCTGCTGGGTGGCGCCGTTCGGACAGTTCCCGTTGCCGGAGAAGCAGGCTTCGCGCACGATCTTGCCGGCGAGCGCGGGATGGCTTCCGTCGACGCCGGTGTCGAGCACGGCGACGGTCGCGACGCTTAGCTGGCGATCCCTGGACGTCGGCGAAGAGCACCGTCACCTGCTTGCGCTCGCCCTCGAGCGCGTGGCGCGTCGTGAGGATGCGCTCGACGAGGTGGCGCGGCGTCAGCGAGCGCGGGTCGTGCGCCGAGGCGAGGTCAGGCGCGAGCCTGCGTCCGCAACCGCCGCAGAAGCGGTGCGCGGCGAGGTTGCGCGCCCGCAGGCGGCGCAGCGCCGGACGAGCGGCGTCCCGCAGGCGGCGCAGAAGTCGTCGTCGGCAGAGCTCTCGCGCTGGCACGACCCGCATCTCATCGCTGCGAAGGCCCGGAGCCAGTGCGGCACCAGCCGATCGTGCGGGCTGCCGGAAGACGGGACATGCGCCGGCCGTGCGCACGGGACGTGCGCCGGCGCGACACGCGCCCGCGGCAAGAGCGGCCCCTCCGGGAGTCGAACCCGGTCGGATGGTTTTGCAGACCTCCGCCATGACCGATGGAAGGAGCCAACCGGCGAGGCGCGTCAGCCGATGTCCGCGTCGAGCGGGGGCTGCAGGAGCATCGCGGCGCCGAGCGTCGCGAGGAAGCGCAGCGCGAGCAGCGCGTGGACGATCACGCGCACCTCGCGCGCCGGCACCCCGGCGTCGAGCAACGCCGACACCTCGGGCTCGAGCGAGGCGAACGGCTCGAGCGCGCGCTCCGCGAGGCGTCGAACGAGCACGCGCCGCTCGCCGTCGCGCGGAAGCCCGTCGTCCGGCGAGCCGAAGCCCGGGTAGCGCCGTCGGGTGATCGCGTGTGCGATCTCGTCGCGATCCTCGGCGCGCAGCGGTCCCGCGGCGTCGAAGTAGATCGCGTGCGACGCGAACGCGGCGACCATCGCGACCGGGAGCAGCTCGAAGCCGGGCAGGAGGCGGCACGCCTCGCGGTACTGCTCGGTCGTCCAGCCGTACGCGCGCTCGCGCGCCACGAGGGGCCGCACGCGCGGCGTGGTGCTCTTCGGTCGTGACGGGCGGACGCGCACGTCCCCGACGGCCACGCGGCCGTGACGGCGCGCCGCGCGCCAGGGCGCGGTCTTCAGCGGGTTCATCACTCTCTCGTCCTTTCTCGGGCCCGGCGACGAGCCGTCAGGTCGGAGAGCGATGCGGTAGAGACGGAAAAGCCCACCGACCTCGGCAGGTGGTGGGCTCGCTTTCGCTCCGCGCGCGATCTCGTCTCAGCGGGCAGACGGCGGAAGGAGCTTCCACCACGTCGCTGGACGACGACAGATCGCGAACGCCATATCGGTTCCGATACGCGGTCTTTACCGCCGAAGCAAGCCCATCAAGCACAAAACCGGGGTGGGGAAAATTTTTCTCGAGGGGGCTTGCGCAGTGTGTGCAGCGCAGGTACAAGCGCCGAACCATGTCGCTCGCCGGCATCTGTTGTTGTCGCCCCGCGAAGAGGAACGAGGCTTCTCGTGCCTGGGGTCGTGCCGTGCGCGCGGAAGGACAGGGCGTCTAGGACGCCGGTCCAACGACGGAACAACCAAAGGCCCGGAGGTCTCGAACCTCCGGGCCTTTTTGTTTTTCCGCAACCGCAAGCGCGAGCCGAGAGCACAGACCAAGCGAGACGATCGAGACGAAGATGAGCCAGACCAATCCCATCCCCGAGCGCCGTAACCGGCGCCTGTGGCGGCTCTTCCACACCTGCCTCTGTTGCCCCTGCTGAGGCCGGCGAAGCTCGCCCGCCTCCGGCACCCCGTTCCTCGTTCACAACAAGCTCAAAAATCAGCGGCGACGCTCGACGTGCGTCCGCCGCAACGGGAGAGGATCATGCGCAGGAAGAAGGAATTCAGGCTCAACGTTTTCAAGTTCATCGTCGCCGTGGTCGGCGCCTTCGGCTTTGCCTACGCGGCGGCCGCCGAGACCAAGGACCTGCTCAACGTGTCGTACGACCCGACGCGTGAGCTGTGGCGCGAGATCAACGCCGCGTTCATTCCGCACTACAAGGAGAAGACCGGCACCGATCTGTCGATCAAGATGTCGCACGGCGGCTCGGGCTCGCAGGCCCGCGCGGTCATCGACGGCCTCGACGCCGACGTCGTGACCCTCGCGATCGCGTCCGACGTGGATGCGATCGCCAAGGCCGGGCTGATCGCGCCCGACTGGAGGACGCGCCTGCCGAACAACGCCAGCGCCTACAACAGCACGATCGTCTTCGTCGTCCGCAAGGGGAACCCGAAGGGGATCAAGGACTGGCCGGATCTGATCAAGGAAGGCGTTCAGGTGATCACGCCGAACCCGAAGACCTCCGGCAACGGCCAGCTCTCGCTGTGGGCCGCGTGGGGCTCGGTCACCCAGCGTGGCGGCACGGAAGAGGAGGCGGCGAAGTTCGTCACCGAGCTCTACAAGCACGTGCCGGTGCTCGACGCGGGCGCGCGCGGCTCGACGACGACCTTCGTGCAGAAGAAGATCGGTGACGTCCACCTCACCTGGGAGAACGAGGCGCACCTCGAGGTGAAGGAGGCCGGCGGCGAGGTCGAGATCGTCTATCCGCCGATCAGCATCCTCGCCGATCCGCCGCTCGCGTGGGTCGACGCCAACGTCAAGCGCAAGGGCACCGAGGAGGTCGCCAAGGCGTACCTCGAGTTCCTCTACACGCCCCAGGCGCAGGAGATCATCGGCAAGCACTTCTACCGTCCGACCGACCCGGCGATCCTCGCGCAGTTCAAGTCCACGCTGCCGCCGATCGAGCTCTTCCCGATCACGGCGATCGCCGAGAGCTGGTCGGATGCGAAGGAGAAGTTCTTCGCCGACGGCAAGATCTTCGATCAGATCTACAAGCCGAAGTGAGCGCAAGCGCGTAAGGCCCGCCTCTACCGCCACTCTCGAGCGGAAGGGAGCAACCCATGCTCGACATCAATCGCAGGATCCTGCCCGGCTTCGGTCTCTCGCTGGGCTACACCCTGCTCTACATCAACCTGCTGGTCCTGATCCCGATCGTCGGGATCGTCATCAAGTCGGCGGAGCTCTCGTGGGACCAGTTCGTCGAGGCCGTGTGGAACGAGCGCGCGGTCGCGGCGTACAAGCTCACGATGGGCGCGTCCTTCGCGGCCGGCCTGATCAATCTGGTGATCGGGCTGCTGATCGCGTGGGTGCTCGTCCGCTACGAGTTCCCCGGCAAGAAGCTGTTCGACGCGCTGGTCGACCTGCCGTTCGCGCTGCCGACCGCGGTCGCAGGGCTCGTGTACTCGAGCCTGTACGTGCCGAACGGGTGGTTCGGGCGGTTTCTCGTGCCGCTCGGCTTCCACGGCGCGTACTCGCGGACGGCGGTCGTCCTGGTCTTGACGTTCGTCAGCTTCCCGTTCGTCGTCCGAACGGTCCAGCCGGTGATCCAGGACCTCGACGCCGACGTCGAGGAAGCCGCGGCCTGCCTCGGCGCGAACCGTCTCCAGACCTTTCTGCGGGTGATCTTCCCGACCATCCTGCCGGCGCTGATCACGGGCTTCGCGCTCGCGTTCGCCCGGGCGATCGGGGAGTACGGTTCGGTGATCTTCGTCTCCGGCAACATGCCGTACCAGACGGAGATCGCGCCGGTGGTCGTCGTCTCGAATCTCGAAGCGTTCAAGTACGGCGACGCCGCCGCCGTGGCCGTCGTGCTCCTGGCGATGTCGTTCAGCGCGCTCTTCGCGATCAACCTGCTCGAGCGCTGGAGCCGGAGGCGGTATGTCTGAGCCAATCGGAGGAAAGTCTCGACGCGGCGCCGAGGATCCCGCGATCGTCCGCTGGACGATGATCGGGGTCGCGTTCCTGATCATGACGGTCCTCGTCCTCGTGCCGTTGATCAACGTCTTCTACGAGGCGTTCGCGCAGGGCTTCGACGTCTACTGGGCGAACCTGTTCGAGGACGAGGACACGATCTCCGCGATCACGCTGACCTTGAAGGTCGCGCCGGTCGCCGTGGTGCTCAACCTGATCTTCGGGCTCGCGGCGGCGTGGGCCATCGCGCGCTTCAAGTTTCCGGGGCGCTCGTTGCTGACCGCGCTGATCGACCTGCCGTTCGCGGTGTCGCCGGTCGTCGCAGGTCTCCTCTTCGTGCTGCTCTTCGGTCTGCAGGGCTTCCTCGGGCCGTGGCTGCGCGAGGAGGGAATCAAGATCATCTTCGCCTATCCCGGCCTGGTGATCGCGACGACCTTCGTCACCTTCCCGATCATCGCGCGCGAGCTCATCCCGCTCATGGAGGCGACCGGGGCGGACGAGGAGATCGCGGCGGTGAGCCTCGGGGCGAAGGCGCGGCACCTCTTCTGGAGGGTCACGCTGCCCAACGTCAAGTGGGGAATTCTCTACGGCCTCATCCTGTGCAACGCACGCGCGATGGGTGAATTCGGCGCGGTGGCGGTGGTGTCGGGCCGCATCACGGGTCAGACCGACACGATGCCGCTGCGGGTCGAGAAGCTGTTCCAGGAGTACAACCTGCCGGGCGCGTTTGCGGTCGCGTCCGTGCTGACGCTGCTCGCGCTGGTCACGCTGGTCATCAAGGTGACGCTCGAGTGGCGTACCCGTCGCGAGATCGAGGAAGCGACGCGCCTGCGCACTGCGGGCGGCGAGGCCTGAGGAGGTCCGTCATGAGCATCACGGCCAAGAACATCACCAAGCGCTTCGGTGACTTCGTCGCGCTCGACAACGTGACCGTCGAGGTGCCGGGCGGCTCCCTGGTCGCCATCCTCGGGCCGTCGGGCTCGGGCAAGTCGACGCTCCTGCGCATCATCGCGGGGCTCGAGGTGCCCGATTCGGGAACCGTGCACTACGAGGACGACGACGTCACCGCGTCGCACGTGCGCGAGCGCAACGTCGGCTTCGTCTTCCAGCACTACGCGCTGTTCCGGCACATGAACGTGTTCGAGAACATCGCGTTCGGTCTGCGCGTGCGGCGCTGGCCGAAGAAGAAGATCGAGCAGCGGGTGAACGAGCTCATCCGGCTCGTGCAGCTCGAGGGCCTGGGAAGATCCCTCCCTTCCCAGCTCTCGGGGGGGCAGCGCCAGCGTGTGGCGCTGGCGCGAGCGCTGGCGCCGTCCCCCAAAGTTCTTTTGCTCGACGAGCCGTTCGGTGCGCTCGACGCGAAGGTCCGCACCGAGCTGCGTCAGTGGCTGCGTCGGCTGCACGAGGAGATCCACGTGACGAGCCTGTTCGTCACGCACGACCAGGAAGAGGCGTTCGAGGTCGCCGACCAGGTCGTGATCATGAACCACGGCAAGATCGAGCAGGTCGGCACGCCGGGCGAGATCTTCGAGCACCCGGCGAACCCGTTCGTCATGGACTTCCTCGGCGACGTGAACGTCTTCCACGGCCGCATCGAGGGCGGGCGGATCAAGGTCGGCGACTTCGAGGTCGGCTCGCCCGACTCGACGGCCGAGGACGGAGCGTCGGCGACGGCGTTCGTCCGCTCGCACGAGCTCGAGATCTCGCGCACCTGGAACGGTCGCAGCTCGACGATCAAGGGCGAGGTCGTGCAGGTCAATCCTGCGCGCGGCGTCGTCAAGGTGCGGGTGATCGCGCAGGACTTCGGTCTCGCGCTCAACGTCGACGTCGGCTGGGAGCGCTTCGCGGAGCTGCGCCTCAGCGTTGGTGATCACGTCTATGTCTCGCCGCGCCGCGTGCGCGTGTTCGTTCAAGACTACGCCATTTGAGGAAGGGAGCTCATCATGGGGACGACGGTTCAGGCTGCGCCGGACAAGGCGCGCATCGAGCAGGCGACCGACGACGCTTTGCAGCGCATCAGGGCCGCCCTGCAGGGGCTTCGCTACGGCGCCGTGACGGCGCTCGTGCAGGACGGCGTGGTGGTCCTCGTCGAGAGGACCGAGAAGGTGCGGCTGTCGCACCGCGAGCGATCGTCGTAGCGCGCACGTCAAACATCACGAAGCCGACCCGAGCAAAGGGAGGCGATTCCACCATCTTCGCCGCGGGCTGACCGGAACGACCGGAGGCAACGCGATGCTCGACCCGAAAGGAGCATTCGATGCACCGGTCGATCGGAAAGAAAACGGCGGCCGGCCTCACCCTGGCCGCCCTCCTCTTGTTTCAGCTCACAGTGCCATTGACGGCGGCCGCGCAGTCGCGCGCCGACCTCGAGCAGCGCATCCGAGACCTCGAGCGTAAGCTCGAGCGGCTCGAGCGGCTGCAGGGCGAGGGCGCGGCGCCGGCCGCCGTCCCGGCCGCGGCCCCAGCGCCGGCCGCCGGCGCGCAGCCCATCGACGAGGAGCGCGTCAAGGCGATCGCGCAGGACGAGATCAAGAAGACGAAGCCGCTCACCGGATACAAGGACGGCTTCTTCATCGAGTCGCAGGACGGCAACTACAAGATCAAGTTTCGCGGTCTAGTCCAGGCGGATGCGCGCTGGTTCCCGAACACCTCGGGTGACGACGGAACGAGCGCCTTCTTCCTGCGCCGCGTGCGTCCGACCATCGAGGGCACGGTCTTCAAGTACTTCGACTACAAGATCATGCCGGACTTCGGTGGCTCGGGCAGCACGAGCATCTCGCCGTCGCTGCAGGACGCCTACGTCGACGTCAAGTACTTCCCGTACGCACGCTTCCGCGCTGGTAAGTACAAGGTGCCGTTCAGCCTCGAGCGCTTGCAGTCGGGCTCGAACCTGCTGTTCGTCGAGCGCTCGCTCGCGCAGAACATCCCGCCGAACCGTGACGTCGGCTTCATGCTGCACGGCGATCCGTTCTCGAACGGAGTGTTCTACTACGAGCTCGGCCTCTTCAATGGCTCGGTCGACGGCGGCTCGGTCGACGGCGACTTCAACTCCGACAAGGACTTCGCGGGCCGCTTCTTCATCCATCCGTTCGCGACGACCGAGTCGGACGCGCTGAAGAGCTTCGGCTTCGGCTTCGCCGGCACGTACGGCAACAACGACGACGATCCGATCGACGGCACGCGCATCCAGACCGCGGGCCGTGCGACGATCTACCGCATCGCCTCGGGCGTCACGGGCGACGGCATCCACAGCCGGCTTGCCCCGCAGTTCTACTACTACTGGGGACCGTTCGGGATGATGGGCGAGTACTACTGGTCCGACCAGGCCGCGAAGGGTCCGCGGGAGGACGGCAGCACGGCGAAGGCCCGCTTCACCAACCAGGGCGGCTTCCTGCAGGCGTCGTACGTGCTGACCGGCGAGAACGCGTCCTTCAAGGGCGTCATCCCGGCCAACCCCTTCGACCCGGTCAACGGTGACTGGGGTGCGTTCGAGATCGCGGCCCGCGGCTCGTGGGTCGATCTCGGCGACGAGGCGTTCGAGGCCGGCTTCGTGAACCCCGAGACCTCGGTCGGCAGCGCGGTCGCGTACACCGCTGGTGTCAACTGGTACTGGAACCCCCACTTCAAGGTGCAGCTCAACTACGAGCGCACCGAATTCAACCGCCCGATCAAGATCGACAACGCCGTTCGCAGCCGCGAGGACGTGCTGCTGGCGCGCTTCCAAGTCGCCTTCTGACGGGTCCAGCCACGGCGGCCGCGCGCGAGGCTAAGCTTCGCGCGCGGCCTGCCGATAGAAATTTCATGCTCGATCTGACGTCCCCGTTCGTGACGATCTTCGCGCTCGTCGCGCTCGCGCTGCTCGCCGTCGCCGAGCGCAGCTGAGGCGTCGCAGGCCCGTCGCGCGCTGCGACGACCGCGCCCGGAACCGGAGCCGCGCCCAGGCCGCGCTCGCGGGAAAGACGTCGGTCGCCGCGGGGTTCACGACGTGCGGCTCGATCGAGTTCGGCCCACGCTCCGGGCTCACACGTCGACGATGGTCTCGAAGCCGCCGTAGATCAGCCGCCGGCCGTCGTACGGCATCGGGTTGACGTCGGGCGCGAGGCGCGGGTCGTCCATGACCTTCTTCATCCCTGCGTCGCGCACGGCGCGCGACGGCCAGACGATCCAGGAGAACACGACGGTCTCGTCCGGCTGGCACTTCACCGCCATCGGGAAGGACGTGAGCTTGCCCTCCGGCACGTCGTCGCCCCAGCACTCGACGACCTTCAGCGCGCCGTGCTCCTTGAACACCAGGGCCGCCTTCGCGGCGTGCTCGCGGTACTTCTCGCGGTTTGCCGTCGGAACCGCGGCGACGAATCCATCGACGTAGGCCATCTCGCTGCTCCTTTCCCCCATCACGGGTTGGCTCTCTCGTGAGCTTGTCGATCGCGCCGGGCGCAGATCGACGTCGGCGGGAGAAAAAGAGCGGGACGAGATGCCTACGCGCGCGCGAGCCAGCCCTGCTCGATCGCGGTCGGGCGCGCCTGCCCGATGCGGGCGTCGAGCCAGCGCCGGGCCTCGCCGTGACGGCCGCACTCGAGCAGCGCGACCAGGTAGGTCTGGCGGAAGAGATCGTTCTGCGCGTCGCTGCCGCCGACGCACGCGACCTCGGGCAGCACCGGCTCGAGCAGCGCCACGCAGCGCGCCGCCTCCCCGGCGGCGAACGCGGCGCACGCGGTGACCAGCGGCACGCCGACGTCGCGGAAGACGCGCGCCGCGGCACCCGTCTGCCGGAGCGCGTAGGCGCGCAGCGCATCCAGCGCGTCGTCGACGACGTCGTCCATGCCGGCGCGCGTCAGCGCGTAGGCCCAGTGCGCGTTGAGGAACGGAAAGCACTGCTCGTACGCGCGCTCGACGACGTGCGGCGCGAGCGCGCTCCACTCGTCGTCGAGCCGCTCCCCGGTGAGCTCGATGCGCCACAGCAGCGAGATCGCGTCGGTCAGCTCGACCGCCGAGGCGCCGTCCGCTCCGACGACGCGCTCGTGCAGCAGCTCGAGCGCGCGTTGCGCGTCGCCGAGCGCGAGGTGCAGCAGCGCGACGTGCCACCAGTTGTGGCAGCGGGTCGCGCCCGAGTGCTCGACCCACGTCGGCGAGAGCTCCGTCAGCAGCGCGAGGCCCTCGTCGATGCGGCGCTCGTTCAGCATCTGGTGCGCGAGCGCGTGGTGCGCCCACGCCGTGCTCGGCTCGAGCTCGATCGCGCGCCGCGCGGCTCGCTCGGCGCGCTCGAACTCGCGGCACATCTCGAGCGCGAACGCGTGCATGGCGAGGAAGTGCGGCGAGCCGTCGTTGACGCTCGCGAGACGCTCCATGAAGCGCAGGTGCCGCCGGTAGTCCGGCGCCTGGATGAACAGGAACTCCGCGAGCTTCGCCGCGACGAGGTCGCGCGGCCAGTCGAGGGCGATGCGCTCGTGCAGCGCGATCGCGGTCTGCAGATCGTTGCGCGCCCACGCCGAGAGCGCGTCGAGCAGCAGCGTCTCGCGCGGCGTCAGATGGTCGCGCAGCGCGTCGGCGCGCGCGAGCAGCGGCAGGGCGTCGCGCTCGATCGCGGCGCTCGACTGCGCGTAGAAGTGCAGCGCCGCGGCGTACGCCTGGGCGAGCGCGCAGTCCGGGTTCTGCTCGGCGAGCGCGAAGACGCGGCCCGCGCCGTCGCGGGCGGCGAGGAAGTCGTCGGCGAAGCGGTCGAGGTCCTCGACGAGCGCGCTCGAGGCGGCCGAGATCTCGTAGCCGTTGCGATCCGTGGGCATGAACGTTCCTTCGGAGGGAGCGCGCGCCGACGTTAGCGCGCGCCGGGCGCGTGCCCGAGCGGCGCGGCTCGTGCGAGCGCGCCCGGGGCTCGTGCCTGCGTGAGCTCTCGTGCCGGTCGCGCGGCGCTGCGCGGCGGTCAGCGGAATTCGTCGAGCGCCGCCGCGCGGAAGGCCTCGAGCGTCGCGTCGCGGTAGGCGCCGCGCGGCTCGTTGAGCCAGATGAAGTCGGTGAGCTCGCCGCGGCGCGTGCCGAGCACGCGCAGCCGGCGGCGCGCGACGTACGGCGCGGCGAGCGAGTCCGGCACCACGCCCACGCCGACGCCGTTCAGCACCAGCTCGAGCACCATGTCGGTGGTCGCGGCCCACACCTTGACCTCGACCGGCGGCCGCGCGTCGCCCAGGTGGTGCGCGAGCCAGCGCTCGATCAGCGGATCGCTCTGGTAGTAGTCGACGACCGGCGTCGTGCGCAGCTCGCGCGCGTCGAAGCCGCCGCGGAAGAACTTCCTCCCCGAAACCAGGACGAGCTTCTGCGCGAAGAGCCGCGTCGCCTCGAGGTCGCGCGCGCCGCCGCCGAGCGGCTGGAAGGAGAAGGCGTAGTCGAGCCGGTTCGCGAGCAGCCGCGCCGTCAGGTCGTCCTGCGGCGCGAACAGCAGCCGCAGCGACACCCGCGGATGACGCTCGGCGAAGCGCGACAGGAACGACGCCAGGCGCACGCGCGGGAAGCCGAGGAAGAGCCCGACGCGGACGAGGCCGCGGATCTCGCCGCCCTCGCCGACCACCTCGTCGACGGCGCGCTGCAGCGCCGCGTGGTGGTCGCGCAGACGCTCGTGCAGCAGGCGTCCCGGACGCGTCGGCACGAGCCGCTTGCCGACGCGGTCGAAGAGCTTGACTCCGAGCGAGCGCTCGAGCGCCGACAGGCTCTGGCTCACCGCCGAGCGCGTGCGCCCGAGCTCCTCCGCGGCGGCGCTGATCCCGCGCCGCTCGGCGACGGTGAGGAAGACCTGCAGCTTGTTCAGGTCGAGATCGTTCAGTTTCACTGGACGAAGTGGATAGGAAAGTTAACGTTGCTGATCAATCGCGAGCCCGCTAGTCCTGGCTGCTCCGGAGGAGGAGCGCGATGCAGGGCGAAGGGACGAGCACGATCGGCGGCACCAACGGCACGCAGCAGGTCGAGGGCGCAGGCGGCGCGCTGCGCGCCGAGGTCGCAAGCGCGCCGCGCGAGATCCGGCTCGACGTCGAGGCGATCCGCCTGCGCGTGCGCCTCGGCTGCCAGCCCGCCGAGCGCGCCGTGCCGCAGGACGTCGAGGTCAAGATCGGAATCCGCTTCGCCGAGCTGCCGCCCGCGTGCTGGACGGACCTGCTCGAGGACACCGTCTGCTACGCCGAGCTCGCGACGCTCGCCCGCGAGCACGTGCGCGGCCGCGAGTTCCGCCTGATCGAGCGCCTCGCGCTCGAGCTCTACGGCCTCGTGCGCAAGCGCCTGCCGCGCGGCGCGCGCCTCGCGCTGACGGTGACCAAGCTCGCCCCGCCGGTACCGGAGCTCGAGCGCGGCGTGCGCTTCACGATCGCCGACGACTGAGCAGCGCAGGCTGCCGGTCCGAGGCGACGAGACGAAGGAGAAGCCGTGGACGCCTACCGCGAGCTGCTCGAGCGCAACGATCCCGACGTCTTTCGCGCGATCGCCGGCGAGGAGGCGCGGCAGCAGCGCGGCGTCGAGCTGATCCCGTCTGAGAACTACACCTACCCCGAGGTGCTGGGCGCGCTCGGCACGGTGCTCTGCAACAAGTACGCGGAGGGCTATCCCGGCCACCGCTACTACGGCGGGCAGGAGTACACCGACGCGGTCGAGCGTCTCGCGCGCGAGCGGGCGTGCGCGCTGTTCCGCGCCGAGCACGCGAACGTCCAGCCCCTCTCCGGATCGCCGATGAACCAGGCGGTCTACCTCGCGTTCCTCGAGCCCGGCGACACGGTGCTGGCGATGGACCTGTCGCACGGCGGCCACCTGACGCACGGCGCGCCGGTCTCGCACATGGGGCGGATCTTCCGCTTCGTGCGCTACCGCACGCACCCGGACGACGCGGGACGCATCGATTTCGACGAGCTGCGCCGCATGGCGCGCGAGACGAGGCCGAAGCTCGTGCTCTGCGGCTACACGTCGTATCCGCGCGACTACGACTACGCGGAGTTCAAGCGCGTCGCCGACGAGGTCGGGGCGATCACGATGGCGGACGTGTCGCACGTCGGCGGGCTGATCGCGGCGGGCGTGATGCGCAACCCGTTCGACGCCGGCTTCGACGTCGTGACCACGACGACGCACAAGAGCCTGCGCGGCCCGCGCGGCGGC
The DNA here is from genome assembly GCA_036563615.1 of Candidatus Binatia bacterium. Classification (NCBI taxonomy): domain Bacteria; phylum Candidatus Binatota; class Binatia (SeqCode); species Binatia bacterium. The sequence continues at coordinate 269,606 of DATCMB010000016.1, read as the reverse complement.
ATGATCCTGTGCCGCAAGGAGCACGCGCAGCGCATCGACAAGTCGGTCTTCCCTGGTCTGCAGGGCGGGCCGCACATGCACACGATCGCCGGCATCGCGGTCGCGCTGAAGAAGGCGCAGGAGCCGGCGTTCCGCGCGTACGCGGAGCAGGTGCTGAAGAACGCGCGGCTGCTCGCCGCGGAGCTCGTGGCGCGCGGCGGCGTGCTGGTGACCGGCGGCACCGACAATCACATGATGGTGCTCGACACGGTGCAGAGCTTCGGCATCGATGGGCGCGAGGCCGAGCGTGTGCTCGACGCGGTGTCGATCACGACCAACAAGCAGGTGATCCCGGACGACCCGAACCCGCCGCTGCGTCCGAGCGGCATCCGGCTGGGCACGCCCGCGGCGACGACGCGCGGCATGCGCGAGGAGGAGATGCGCCGCCTCGCCGCTTGGATCGTGGAGGCACTGACGTCGCGCGCCGACGAGCGGCGCCTCGCGGAGATCCGCGCCGAGGTCGAGACGCTGTGCGCGCGCTTCCCGGTGCCGGGGCTGCCCGCCGCGCCGACGGCGCGGGCGGCGTAGGATCCGTGCACGCGCCGGGCTGGGTTCGTGCCGGTGGGCGCGGTGCGGTGGGCCCGGGTCCGGTGCCGCGCCTCGCACGGCGCGGACCGCGGCGGCTCTCGCGTCCGCCGAGGACGGCTCGGGAGAGCGGCCCCGGACCCGGCCACATCGCGGCGCGCCCACCTGCACCAAACCCGCGCACGAGCGTGACGCCACCGCACGGTGACGTCAGGGCGCCGACGACGTGGGCGCGGGCGCGCGATCCCAACCGTCGCGCCGGTCAAGACAACCGACGCGTCCGCGCTTGGCTTCCCACCGCGCGCGCTCGTATAACGCCTCGCGCATGACGACCAGCACGTCCGTCGCCGCCGCGCGCGCGCTGCGCGGCAAGGCCGCGATCGTCGGGCTCGCGGAGCTCGAGCCCACGAAGACGCCCGAGGGCCGCACGCCGCTCGGCCTGATCGCGGAGGCCTCCATCGCGGCGATCGAGGACGCCGGCCTCGGGCGCGCCGACGTCGACGGCCTCGTCGTCTGCCCCGCGATGATGCAGTACTCGATGCTCTGGCCCTCGATCGTCGCCGAGCACCTCGGGCTCTCGCCGCGCTACCTCGACTTCGTCGACCTCGGCGGCGCCACCTCGTGCGCCATGATCGCGCGCGCCGCGACCGCGGTCGCGACCGGACGCGCGCGCGTCGTGCTCTGCGTCAACGGCGACACGTGGGATCCCAAGGGCATGTACTTGAAGCCGCCGCCGCTCGCGACGCAGATGCGCGACTTCACGCTGCCCTACGGCGCCGCGGGCGCGAACGCGGACTACGCGATGGCGGCGAAGCTGCACATGCACCGCTACGGCACGACCTCGCGTCAGCTCGCGAAGATCGCCGCCGACCAGCGCACGAGCGCGCAGCAGAACCCGCTCGCGCTCTTCCACGGCAAGCCGGCGACGATCGACGACGTGCTCGCCTCGCCGATGGTGTGCGACCCGCTGCACCTCTTCGAGGTGGTGATGCCGTGCACCGGCGCCGAGGCGGTGATCGTCACGAGCGCCGAGCGCGCGCGCGACCTGCCGCATGCTCCCGCGTACGTGCTCGGCTTCGGCGAGGCGCTCGAGCCCGATCCGTTCCAGCGCGAGGACTTCCTGGTCACGCCGACCGTCGAGTCCGCGCGACGCGCGTTCGAGATGGCGGGGCTCGGGCCGCAGGACGTGACGCTCGCCGAGATCTACGACTGCTACACGAGCGCGGTGCTGATCGAGCTCGAGGACGCGGGCTTCTGCGCGAAGGGCGAGGGCGGTCCGTTCGTCGAATCGCACGACTTGACGTTCGCCGGCGACTTCCCGCTCAACACGCACGGCGGCATGCTGTCCTTCGGCCAGCCGGGGCTCGGCGGCGGCATGACGCTGGTCGTCGAGGGCGCGCGTCAAGTCATGGGGCGCGCCGGCGCGCGTCAAGTCAAGCGCAACGACGTCGCCTTCGTGCACGGCAACGGCGGCACGTTCACCGAGGAGTGCTCGCTGGTCCTCGGGAGGGAGCCATGAGCGACGCCGCCGACCTCGCCAAGATGTCGTTCCCGCGGCCGCTGCCGGCCGTCGAGGGCGACGCGGCGCCGTACTGGCGCGCGCTCGCCGCGGGTCGCATCGAGCTGCCGCGCTGCAAGGCGTGCGCGAAGCTGATCTTCTACCCGCGCGCCTTCTGCCCGTCGTGCCTGTCGCGCGACGTCGCGTGGGAGGAGGTCGCGGGCACGGGGCGCGTCTACACCTTCACCGTCGTGCGCAAGCCGACCACGCCGTGGTTCTTCGCGCACGCGCCGTACGTCTATGCGGTGGTCGAGCTCGACGCCGGCGTGCGCCTGCCGACGCGGCTCGTCGACTGCGACCCGGAGAAGGTCGAGATCGGCATGGCGGTCGAGCCGGTGTTCGAGCGCGTCGACGACCAGGTCACGCTGCTGCACTTCCGCCCGCGCTGACGCGCAGCAAGCGCCGAAGCACGCGCAGCCTCCCCACGAAGTTCCCACGCTCGTACGCGCACGGTTGCCTGCTCGCCGCGGTTGTGCGGAATTGCACCTTGCCCGCCACTCGCGGCGGGCGAGTCGGAGGACACGTGGGCATCACCTACCATCGCAACCAGTTCGTCGACGACGAGGCGGCGACCGTCACCGTACGGGCGAAGGCGCTGAACTACGGGCTCGGCTGCTTCGGCGGCATCCGTGCTTACTGGAGCGAGGAGAAGCGCGAGCTCTACGTGTTCCGGCTCGAGGATCACGTGGCGCGGCTGCTCGAGTCGGCGCGCATCCTCGGGCTCGAAGCGCCGGCGACGGCGGAGGAGATCGGCGAGATCATCCTCGAGCTGCTGCGCCGCAACGACGCGCGCACCGACTACTACATCCGCCCGCTGATCTACGTCGACTCCGACGATCTCTCGCCGACGCTCACCGACGTGCCGATCTCGCTCAGCGTCTACTGCCTGCCGCTCGGGCGCTACTTCACGAGCGAGTCGATTCACCTCTGCGTGTCGTCGTGGCGACGCGTGTCGGACAACGCGATCCCGGCGCGCGCCAAGCCGACGGGCGCGTACCTGAACTCGGCGCTCGCGCGCGCCGAGGCGAAGCGCAACGGCTACGACGACGCGATCGTGCTCACCGAGACCGGTGAGGTCAGCGAGGCGAGCGCCGCGCACCTGCTGATCGTGCGCCGCGGCGAGCTCGTGTCGCCGCCGTCGACGTCGGACAACCTCGAGGGGATCACGCGGCGCAGCATCCTCGAGCTCGCGGCCGCGCCGCCGCTCGGCTTGCCGGTCGTCGAGCGCAAGATCTCGCGCACCGAGCTCTACGTCGCCGACGAGGTCTTCCTCTCCGGCACCGCCGCGGAGGTGACGCCGGTCGCGAGCATCGACCGTCGCGTGATCGGCAACGGCTCGATCGGCCCGGTGACGCGCGCGGTCGCCGAGCGCTTCCGCTCGGTCGCGCGCGGCGGCGATCCGAAGTACGCGAGCTGGCTGACGCCGGTGTGGCGCGACGCGAGCCGGCGCAGCGCCGTCGCGTCCTAGCGGACGTGTACTCGCAGCGTCGGCGTCGAGCCGTCGCGGCTGTCGCGTCCCGAGCGGACTTCCGCTCGCGCGGCATCGAGCCGGCGTCGAGCCAGCGTCAAGCGCCGCCCGACTCGCCGAGGCGCGAGGCGAGCGTCGCCGCCATCAGCACCTGCATGAGCTCGCGCTGGCTGCGCGTGCTGGTCTTCATCAGCAGGCGCTTGACGTGCGTGCGCGCGGTGTTGAGCGTCACGCCGAGCCGGTCGGCGAGGTCCTCGAGCGGGCCGCCCTCGACCAGGTGGCGCGCGAAGTTCGCCTCCGCGGGCGTCAAGCCATAGAGACGGCGCAGGATCATCTGCGCGTCGGGCGCGGTCGCGTGCGGGTCGGTGATGAACACGATCGCGGCCGGTCCGGTGGCCCACGGCCCCGGTACCTCGCGCGTCAGCGCCGCCACCATGACGACCAGCGGCTGGCGACCCGAAGCGGCACGCGAGATCAGCAGCGTGTCGCCGCTCGGCCCGAGCTCGCCCTCGCGTCCGCACGCGCCGCTCACCGCGCGCTCGAGCGCTCCGTGCTCGCGCGCGTCGACGGCGCGCAGCTTGCCGGCGCGCACCGAGAGACCGTCGCCGGCGCTGAGCATGCGATCCGCGGCGCGGTTGGAGAACGAGATCATGCCGCGCTCGTCGAGGAAGACGACGCCGATCGTCAAGCGGTCGAGACCCTCGACCGCGGCGCGGTGGCGCAGATCGACGTCGGCGAGCCGGCGTCGCACCTCTTCCGCGCGCCGGATGTGCGGCAGCAGCCGCTCCATGACCGCCACGTCGCCGGTGTCGAAGCACTCGCGGTGGCGCGCGCGCAGGATGTGCAGGATGACGGCGCTGCTCGGGCTCGCCCGCAGCACGCTGCCCATGATGTGCAGCACGCCCTCGCGCAGCAGGAAGTCGTTGACGTACTCCGTGCGCAGCGCCTCACGCAGCGGCACCAGCTCGTGACTCAAGCGGACCGCTCCTTGACGCACCGGAACGCCGCTCGCGTGCAGGTAGATGTTGCGCGGCGCCCAGTCGCGCTCGTAGGCGCGCGTCTGCTGCTCGTCCGTGCCGTACATCGTGTGCACGGTGGCGCGACCGTCACGCAGGGAGTGCTCGACGATGCCGGCGACCTCGCCGCCCGTCACGTCGACGATGCGACGCAGAACCGTCGTCCACGCCTCGGGATCCACGCTGGCCGCGTAGATCGCATCGACGACGCCGAGCAGGTCGCCTTCGGTGGGCTTCCGATGTCGGCTGGCCATGAAGCTGCCTCGTTGCGGAGAACCACGTGCCACCGTCGAAGTCAATGCAAAACGTTTGGTGCACGTGCGCGCGACCTGCGACCGAACGAGCGACCGCGCGGTCGAGCGCAGGCGACCGCGCGGTTGACCGGCACGGCGCCGGCTCGTAAGCAGGACGCGCCCGCTCGGAGACGTCATGCCGACGAAGTACCTGCGAACAGGCGATCTCGCGCTGAACTACGCACATTCGGGAGCGACGACGCTGCCCGACGAGCCGCCCGCGCTCTCGCGTGGCACGTGCCTGGTCTTCGTCCACGGCGAGGGCGGCAGCGCGCCGCTGTGGTCGCGCCAGCTCGCGCACTTCGGCGCGGCGCACAGCCCCGTCGCGCTCGACTTGCCGGCGCACGGGCGCTCGAGCGGCCTCGACGGTCCGCAGTCGGTCGACGAGGCCGCGGAGCACGTGCGCACGCTGCTCGCCGGACTCAGTGCGCCGCCCGCAGTGCTGATCGGGCACGGCTTCGGCGGCCACGTCGCGCTCGCCGTCGCGATCGCGGAGCCCGGGCGCGTGCGCGGCGTGGTGACGATCGGCACCGCGGCGCGCGCGGCCATCCCGGACGACGCGATCGCGAAGCTGCGCGACGTCGTGCGCGGCCGCCTCGGGCAGCAGTTCGACACGCCGTACTTCGGCGACGCGCCCGACATGGCGGTGATGCGCGAGTGGTGGAGCGAGATGGTGAAGACCGATCCGAGGGTGCGCCTCTCCGACATGCTGGCGTACCGCGCGTCGACGATTCCCGAGCGGCTCGCGCGCGTGACGTGCCCGGTGCTCGTGCTGGTCGGGGAGGCGGACAAGCTGTGCGCGCGCGACGGCGCAGACGAGCTCGCGCGCGCGCTGCCGCGGGCGCGGCTCGTCACGGTGCCGGGCGCGGGACACGTCGCGCACCTCGAGAAGGCCGACGAGGTGAACGCTCACATCGAGCGCTTCGTCGCGGAGCTCGCGGCATGAGCCTGCGCAACGAGATCGCGATCGTCGGCGCGTACGAGCACCCGCGTCGCTGGGCGCCGGACAAGACCGCGTTCCAGATCGCTGCGGAGTGCGCGCGCGGCGCGCTCGAGGACGCCGGGCTCACCATCCAGGACGTCGACGGCTACGCGACGTCGGGCGTCGGACCGATCGGCGCGCTGTCGATGTGCCACCACCTGAACCTGAAGCCCGACTGGATCGACTCGACCGCGATCGGCGGCTCGTCGTTCGTCGCGCAGGTCGCGTACGCGGGCGCTGCGATCCGCGCCGGGCTGTGTCACACGGTGCTCATCACCTACGGCAGCACGGCGGCGTCGGAGCGCTTCGCGATCGGCACCGGCGGCGGCTTCTCGACCGATCCGCCCGACAACTTCGACATCCCCTACGGTCCGACGATCGTCGGCGCGTACGCGATGGTCGCGCAGCGACACATGTACGAGTACGGCACGACGAGCGAGCAGCTCGCCGAGATCGCGGTCACGATGCGCCGCCACGCGTCGCTCAACCCGCACGCCAAGTACCGCGATCCGATCACCGTCGAGGACGTGCTCGCGTCGCGCATGATCTCCTCGCCGCTGCACCTGCTCGACTGCTGCGTGATCTCGGACGGCGGCGGCGCGCTGGTCGTCACCTCCGCCGAGCGCGCGCGCGACCTGCGCAGGAAGCCGGTTTTCGTCCTCGGCGCGGGCGTGGCGAACCGGCACAACGGCATCGGCCAGCGCGACATCCTCGACATCGCGGCGCGCCAGTCGGGCGCCAAGGCGTTCGAGCGCGCCGGCGTCACGCATGCCGACGTCGACCTGTGCATGATCTACGACTCGTTCACGATCACCGTGCTCTCGACGCTCGAGGCGCTCGGCTTCTGCAAGCCGGGCGAGGGCGGCGCGTTCGTGCAGAACGGCCGCATCGGGCTCGGTGGCGAGCTGCCGGTGAACCTCGACGGCGGCGGGCTGTCGTCGAACCATCCCGGCATGCGCGGCATCTTCCTGGTGATCGAGGCGGTGCGTCAGCTGCGCGGCGAGGCGGGCGCGCGTCAGGTCGAGGACGCAAAGATCGCGCTCTGCCACGGCACCGGCGGCTGGCTCGGCATCAAGCACAGCGGTGCGACGCTGATCCTGGGCGCAGGGTAGGGGCGAGCTCGTGGAGAAGGAGAAGACGTACAAGAAGCCGATCCCGCGCATCGACGAGGAGTCGAAGGGCTTCTGGGAGGCGTGCCGGCGTCACGAGCTCGTGCTACAGCGCTGCACGTCGTGCAACACGCTGCGCTACCACCCGCGCGCCGTGTGTCCGCAGTGTCTGTCGAGCGACGCGAGCTGGGAGCGCATGAGCGGCCGCGGCACGGTCTACACCTTCACCGTCACCTATCAGAACCAGGCGCCCGGCTTCCGCGACGAGTTGCCTTACGTGCTCGCGTACGTGACACTCGACGAAGGCATCCAGATGCTCACCAACATCGTCGGCTGCCCGCCGGACGAGGTGCGGATCGGCATGCCGGTCGAGGTGACGTTCGAGGACGTGAACGACGAGATCGCGATCCCGCGCTTCAAGCCGGTCGCGAGCGAGTAGCAAGAGGCGGGTGACCGCGGAAGCGGCGCCCAGCCGGGGAAGTCACGTGATCCTAGATCTGCATCTCCACTCGGAGGCCAGCGACGACAGCCGCGCGCCCGTCGAGGCCTACCTCAAGATCCTCATGCGCAAGCGCGCCGAGCGTCCGCTCGATGGCTTCGTGCTCACCGAGCACCGCAAGTTCGACCCGCACGCCGACTACCGCCACCTCGAGGACAAGTACGGGTTTCGCATCCTGCGCGGCGCCGAGGTCGAGACCGAGTACGGGCACATCCTGATCTACGGCGTCAATGCCGACATCCTGCGCCGCTTCGACTTCTCGAACGTCCGCCTGCCGGCGCAGGAGGTGATCACCGAGGTCGCGCGCATGGGCGGCATCGCGGTGCCGTGCCACCCCGGACGCGCGAACGTCGGGCTGTGCGCGCACTACGAGACCAAGCCGCCGCTCGAGGGCGTGGTCGCGGTCGAGGCGCTGAACGGCGGCAGCAAGGCCGCCGAGAACGAGCGCGTCAAGGACCTGATGGCGCAGTACGGCTACCACGGCTTCGGCGGCAGCGACTCGCACCTGGTGAGCTTCATCGGCATCTGCGCGACCGAGTTCGAAGACGACATCGCCGACGAGCAGGACCTGGTCGAGGCGCTGAAGCGCGGCCGCTACCGCGCCGTCGACTTCCGTCAGCGCCGCGCCGCGACCGGCGACGCCGCAGGGGCGGCGAGCTGAGCGGCGCCGCGCGCGCCGACCGTTCCGCCGCGATCAGATCAGCCGCGGTCGAGCAGCGTCGGGTTGAACACCGACGGCGGTCCGGGGTCGAGGTCGCGCGTCTCGCGCGTCGCGCCGTTCCCCTTGCCGGCGACCGAGCTCACGGGGCAGCCGGCGAGTCCGAAGCTCGCCGTGAGCAGCAGCACGACGACCAGGCGAACGTACGGCACCCGGCGCCGCGAGCTCCGATCCAACACGAGCTAGGCATAACCGGACGCTTAACCGTCGGCAATTCGAGCGGCCGCCAGCGCGCGACGAGCTCGGTTGCTGCGGTGGTCACGGCCCCGGCGGACGCGGCAGCCTTGCGCACCCGGGCGGCCGCCGCGAGACCATCCCGGGGTTCACGGGGAGCACCCTCATGATGTACGTCCACGACGAGGACGAGATCGGACAGTCCCTCGCGCGCTGGATCGCGGACGGCGAGATGGCGAAGGAGCAGATGTCGTGAGCGCGGCGCCGCGGCGTCACAAGAAGCCGATCTCGCCGGTGCGCGCCTGGATGGAGTACCAGGGCGTGCGCCTGCTGCTCGGAAGCCTGCGTCGCCTGCCGCTCGAGCGCGCGAGCGACGCGATGGCGCGTCTCGTCGGCGGCGGCATGCTGATCACGCGGCGCTGGCGCGAGATCGGTCTCGACAACCTGCGGCGCGCCTTCCCGGAGCGCGACGAGGCCTGGTGTCGCGAGACTCTGCGCGCGTCGTTCGCGAACCTCGGCCGGCTCGCCGCCGAGGTCGCGTGGTTCGACGACCTCCGTCCGGGCAACATCCACGAGCGCGTCGGCTTCGCCGACGCCGAGTCCGAGCGCATCTGGCACGAGCGCGTCAACGCCGGGCGGGCGATCGTCGCGACCGGACACTTCGGCAACTGGGAGCTCTTCGCGCAGGCGCAGGGCCTGATGGGCCACCCGATCCACATCGTGCACCGGCCGCTGCGCAACCCGCGGCTCGACGACCTGCTGAACCAGCTCCGCTCCCGCGCCGGCACGGACGTCATCTACAAGCACGCCGCGGCGCGCGAGATCATCCGGCTGCTGCGCAACGACGCGATGATCGCGATCCCGATCGACCAGCATCAGCCCGGCGCCGAGGGGGTCCCGATCCCGTTCTTCGGGCGTCCGGCGGCCACGACGCCGGGTCCCGCGCGGCTCGCGCAGCTCACGCGCTCGCCGATCGCGGTCGCGGTGCTGGTGCGGCGCGGCACGAGCATCCGGCACGACATCCTGATCCGCCCGCCGCTCGACCCGCCGGAGCGGGGCCATGCGGCGCTGCTCGAGGTGATGACGCGCCTCAACCGAGACTTCGAGGAGATCGTGCGCCGCTACCCCGAGCAGTGGCTGTGGATGCACCGCCGCTGGCGGCTCGACTGAGCCGGAACGGCGCGTCGTTCTCGCCTGGCGAGGCGCGCTCGCGCGTCGTGCCCGGCAGCCGCGTCTGGGGACGACGTGCGCCTTGCGGCGCTTGGCCCCGGAGCGATATGACACCCGAACCATGGCCGGATCCCGCAGCCGTCGCCGGAAGAAGCGCGCCGCGCAGGCGCGCGACGGCAAGGCGCAGGCGCCGCGCCCGGCGGCCGAGACGGTCGCCGCGACGCCGGCCAAGGACGCCGATCCGGCCGCCCTGCGCGCGGAGGTGCGGGCGCTGAAGAAGGCGCTCGCCGCCGCCGAAGAGAAGCTGGCCGACGCCGAGGCGCGTCGCAATCGCGCCGTCGCGCGGGCGACCGCCGCGCTGCGTCGCGAGAACGAGTCGCTCGAAGCGCAGCTCACGCTGCTCGTGCAGGAGGTCGGTCAGGTCAAGCACATCGTCGAGCGCGTGCCCCGCCTCGAGGCCGAGCTCCGCGCCAAGGAGGAGCTGCTCGCCGAGCGCGAGCGGGCCTGGCAGGAGGAGCGCGCGCTGCTGCAGCAGGAAATCGCACGCCTCAGCGGTGCGGCGGCCCCGAACGGCGCCGAAGGCGACGTCGCCGCGCCCAAGGCACGAGCCCACGCCGCGGCGGCGTCCGCCGGGGCGCTCGAGTCGGTCGGGTGACCAGTCCCTCGGCTCGCGGTCCTGCAGGCGTGAAGTCTGCTCTTGACAAGGTGCGCGAGGCGCCGGGCTCGACCAAGGCGCGCATCCTCGCCGCGGCGCAGGAGGTCTTCGCGGCCAAGGGCTTCGAGGGCGCGTCGACGCGCGAGATCGCGGCGCGCGCCGAGGTCAACATCTCGAGCCTGCACTACCACTGGGAGTCGAAGGAGCGGCTCTACCTCGCGATCTTCGAGCGCATCCTCCAGCAGCTCGTCGATCTGCTGCGCGACGAGATCGTGATTCCCGAGTCGCCGGAGGACGCGCGCGCGGTGGTCGAGCGCGCGATGGGTCTGACCTTCGACTTCTACGTCGAGAATCCGACCGTTCCGCGACTCCTCATGCGCCGCCTCATGGAGTCGGATCTGGTCGAGCCTTCGGAGATGCGCGCGACGCTCGCGCCGAACTGGAAGCAGTTCGCCGAGTGGGTGCGGTCGTTCACCGCCAACCGCCTGTCCGAGAAGGACCTCTCGTTCTTCATGCTGACGGTGCAGTCGGTGCTCTTCGTGTCGATGCTCGACACGCCGTTCGTCCGCGAGATGCTCGGCGGCAGCATCCAGGATCCGGAGGTCCGCGCGCGCGTGCGCGGGCAGATCGTTCGCCTCGTCGAGACGCTCATCGGGCTCGACGGTCTGCAGGAGGGAGCCAAAGGGGGCGGCCGAGAGTGAAGGCGTTTCTCACCGCGTCGTTCGACGCGGCGAGCCTCGCGCGGCTCGAGAAGCTCATGCCGGTCCACGTCGAGGACTGGCGCGTCACCAAGAACCTGTTCTTCGACGGCGCGCAGTTCGCGAAGCGCATCCGTGAGGAAGGCTGCGACGTCGTCATCGTCGAAGCCGATCTCGTGCACCGCGACGTGCTCGACGCGGTCGATCTGAAGATCATCGGCGCCTGCCGCGGCGAGCCGGTCAACGTCGACATCGCGCTCGCGACCGAGAGGGGCATCCCGGTCTTCCACACGCCGGCGCGCAACGCCGACGCGGTCGCCGACCTGACGCTGTGCTTCATGCTGACGCTCGCGCGCCACGTCTACGACGCGGTGTCGTTTGTCAAGAACGGAGAGAATCGCTTCGGCGACGCGAGCGACTTCCTGAAGATGTACGAGGCGATGACGGGCGTCGAGCTCTACGGACGCACCGTCGGCCTGATCGGCTTCGGCGCGATCGGACAGCGGGTCGCGCGTCGCGTGCTCGCGTTCGGCGCCCGCGTCCTCGCCTACGATCCGTTCGTGCCGGACGAGGCGTTCGAGCGCATCGGTGCGGCGCGCGGCGAGCTCGACGACGTGCTGCGCGCCGCGGACTTCCTGTCGCTGCACGTGCCCGACGTCCCGCAGACCAAGGGCATGCTCGGCGAGCGCGAGCTGGGGCTCCTCAAGGAGGGCGTCTACTTCGTCAACACCGCGCGCGCCGCGGCCGTCGAGGAGGAGCCGCTCTACCAGGCGCTCGCCAGCAAGCGCATCCGCGCCGCGGCGCTCGACGTCTTCTGGAACGAGCCCGTGCAGCCCGACAACCGCTTCGTCAAGCTGCCGAACGTGATCGCGACGCCGCACATCGGCGGCGCGACGGTCGACGTCATCGCCCACCAGGGCGAGATGATGTGCCAGTCGATCGAGGCGTACCTGCGCGGCGAGGAGCCGCCCTACATCGCGAACCCCGAGGTCCTGGCGAGCGCGCGTCGCCGCTAGAAAGAGCTCGAGGCAAGCGGTGAAGGTCGTCATGCTTGCCTCCGAGGCCGTGCCGTACGTCAAGACGGGCGGCCTCGGCGACGTGATGGGTGCGCTGCCCGCGGCGCTCGCGCGCGAGGGGCTCGAGGTGTCGCTGCTGCTGCCGCTCTACCGCGGCCTGCGCGCGCGCTTCGCCGACGCCGGCGTCGGGCCGCTCGCCGTGCGCATGCACGACGGCGTCGAGCAGGCCGCGGTGCTGCGCGCGCTCGACGAGCCGCCCGGGGTGCGCGTCTTCGCGATCGCCGGCGACCGCTACTTCGACCGGCCGTATCTCTACGGCGAGCCGACCGGCGACTACGCCGACAACGCGCGCCGCTTCGCGTACTTCTGCCGCGCCGCGCTCGCCGCGATCGACGCGCTCGGGCTCGCGCCGGACGTGATCCACTGCCACGACTGGCAGACGGCGCTGGTGCCGGTCTACCTGCGCGCCGGCATCGCCGACGGCGACGCGGCGGCGCGCGCCGCGCGCCGCTTGGCGGACGCCGCCGTCGTCTTGACGCTGCACAACGCCGGCTACCAGGGCGTCTTCCCGGCCGCGGACTTCGCCGTCGCCGGCTTGCCGCGACGGCTGTTCGCCATCGAGGGCGTCGAGTTCCACGGCCGCGTCAACTTCCTGAAGGGCGGCATCCGCTTCGCGGACCACGTCGCCACCGTGAGCCCGCGCTACGCGCGCGAGATCCGCACCGCGGAGCAGGGCGCCGGGCTCGAGGGCGTGCTGCTCGAGCGGGTCGGCGAGCTGACCGGCATCCTGAACGGCATCGACGACGAGGTGTGGAACCCCGCGACCGATCCGCACCTCGTCGCGCGCTACTCGGCCGACGACCTGCAGGGCAAGCGGCGCTGCAAGGCGGATCTGATCCTCGAGTGCGAGCTCGAGGGTGGGCTCGACGAGCCGATCGTCGCGATGATCTCGCGCCTCGCGGCGCAGAAGGGCTTCGACATCCTGCTGCCGGCGCTGCCGTCGCTGCTCGAGCGCGGGATCCGCGTGGTGATCCTCGGCCGCGGCGACCCGCGCATCACGGCGTCGCTGCGCGAGCTCGCTTCCCGCTACGCGGGCAAGCTCGCCTTCCGCGAGGCCTTCGACGAGCCGCTCGCGCACCGCATCCTCGCCGGCGCCGACATGCTGCTGATGCCGTCGCGCTACGAGCCCTGCGGGCTCAACCAGATGATGGGTCTGCGCTACGGCACGGTGCCGATCGTGCGCGCGACCGGCGGGCTCGTCGACACGGTGCTCGACATGGCCGCGGCGCCGCAGCACGCGACCGGCTTCTGGTTCGAGGACCACACGAGCCAGGCGCTCGAGGACGCGGTGTGGCGCGCGGTCGGGACCTATCGTCAATCACACGAGACGTGGCGCGCGCTGATGCTGCGCGGCATGGCCAGGGACTTCTCCTGGAAGCACTCCGCAGTGCGCTACGCGCACCTCTACCGCCGCGTCGTCGCGCGCAGGCGCGAGGGAACGGGCGGCGCGCCGCGCATCCGCTTCGGCACCGCAGGCTGGCGCGCGCAGATCGCCGACGGCTTCACGGGGCCGGTGCTGCGCGCCGTGAGCCAGGCGATCGCCGAGCACGTGCTCGAGTCGCCGACGCCGGCGCTCGCGCAGCGCGGCATCCTGGTCGCGCACGACACGCGCTTTCTCGGCGGCGAGCTCGCCGCGCAGGCGGCCGGCGTGCTCGCGGCGAACGACGTCCCGGTGCTGTGGAGCCGCGCGCCGCTGCCGATGCCGGCGGTGTCGTACGCGATCGCGCGGCGCGATCTCGCGGGCGCCTTGACCGTGACGGCGGGCAACGAGCCGGGCGCGTGGAACGGCGTCCGGTTCTCGCCGGCGGGCGGCGGACCGGCGCGTCCCGAGATCGCCGCGGACCTCGAAGCGCGCGCCAACGCGTGGCTCGCGCGCGGACGCATGGTCGACGCGCTGCCCGAGCAGGCCGCGCGCCGGATCGGCCTCTGGCGCGACCAGGACGTGAGCGCGCTCTACCTCGAAGGCGTGGCGCGGCAGATCGACGTCGCGACCATCCGCGCGAGCGGGCTGCGCGTCGCGGTCGACCTGCTGTGGGGCACGGGACGCGGCTACCTCGATCGGCTGCTCGGCGAGTGGGGTGTGCTCGGCACGCTGCTGCACGGCGACCCGGATCCGTACTTCGGCGGCGGCAGGCCCGAGCCCGGCGAGGCGACGCTCGCGGCGCTCGCGCGCGCGGTCGCGGGTGGCCACGCGCTCGGCCTCGCGATCGACGCCGGCGCGGAAGGGTTCGGCGTCGTCGATGCGGACGGCGCGCTCGTGCCGCAGGATCGGATCGTCGCGCTGCTCCTCGACTACCTCTGCGAGACGCGGCCGCACCTGCCGCGCAAGGTCGCGCGCAGCGTCGCGACGAGCCACCTGATCGACGCGGTCGCCGCGGCGCGCGGCCTCGAGGTGGTCGAGACGCCGGTCGGCTTCGAGCACGTCGGCGAGCTGCTCGCGCGCGGCGAGGTCCTGCTCGGCTGCGACGCGTCGGGCGGGCTCTCGATCGTCGGCCACGTGCCGGACCGGGACGGCATCCTCGCCAGCCTGCTGGTGACCGAGATGTTGGCGCTGCGGCGCAGGTCGCTGCGCGACATGCTGGCGCAGCTCGAGCGCGAGGTCGGTCCGCGCGTCCTGCTGCGGCGCGAGCTGAGCTCGACGGAGGAGGCGAGGGAGCGCCTCGCGCAGCGTCTCGCCGATCCGCCGGACGACCTCGGTCCGTTCGCGGTGCGCCGCGTGGTGACGCTGGACGGGCTGAAGCTCGTGCTCGACGGCGAGCGCTGGGTGCTGCTGCGGCCGTCGAGGAGCGAGCCGCTGCTGCATCTGCACGCCGAGGCGCCGAGCGAGCGCGAGGCCGTGCTGCTGCTCGACGAGGCACAGCGCCAGCTCGTCGGCGAGTAGCGCGCGCTGGCGAGCGTGCGGGTGTCGGACGCGAGCGCGCGCAGCACGCGCACGGCACGCACGCGCGGCCGCTTTCGCGGCGACGCCGCTACGGATGGCACCCCGCGGCGATCGGCCGCAGCTCGATCCACCAGCCCAGGTCCTCGCCGAGCTGCGCCGCCGGGTGCAGCGACGCGATCCGCACCGGGTCGTCCACGTCCTCGGCCTCGATCACCAGGATCGAGCCGACCTGCTCCTTGGCCTCGGCGAACGGACCGTCGGTGACGACCGTCTTGCCGCCGCGCGGCCGGAGCGTTCGGGTGTCCCACTCGAGGCTCTCGACCGCCCGCACGCGGCCCGTACGGTTCAGCTCCTCGTCGTGCCGGCGGCACTCGGCCGCGAGGGCCTCGAACTCGGCCTTGGACAGAGCTTGCACCTTCTCGCGGTCGCCCTACGCCAGCAGCAGGAACCTCATCGCGTCCTCCCTTTCGCCGTCTTGCGGCAGCAGACGTGGATGGTCGTCGGGAGTCGGTCGAGATCGACATCGCGCGTGCCGGCGCGCCGCTTGCCCGTCGCTGCCGAACGGAATAACGCTGCCTCGATGCGCGCGGCCACCCTGTCGACGATCGGGGCGCGCCCACGTCCGACCCGTCGGGTGCAGGGAGACCCGGCAGCACCGCGATGATCGAGGTAGCCCACCTCACCAAGGAGTTTGGCGACTTCACCGCCGTCGAGGACGTGAGCTTCACCGTCGAGGCCGGCGAGTGCGTCGGCTTCCTCGGCCCGAACGGCGCCGGCAAGACGACCACCATGCGTGTCATCGCGGGCATCTTCCCGCCGACGCGCGGCACGGTGCGCGTCGCGGGGTACGACGTGCAGCGCGAGCCGAGCGCGGCGCGCCGCCTGGTCGGCTACTTCCCGGAGAACGCGCCGTACTACCCGGAGATGAGCGTCGAGGGCTACCTCGCGTTCGTCGCGCGCGCGAAGCGTCTGCCGCGCGGCGCGCAGCGCTCCGAGATCGAGCGCGTGCTGCGCGCCTGTGGCCTCGGCGAGGTGCGGCGGCGGCTCGTCGGCAAGCTCAGCAAGGGCTTCCGCCAGCGCGTCGGCATCGCGCAGGCGCTGCTCGGCGACCCGCAGGTGCTGATCCTCGACGAGGCGACCTCCGGCCTCGACCCCGAGCAGGTGACCGGCATCCGCGAGCTCGTGAAGAGCCTGCGCGGCCAGCGCACGATCGTCTTCTCGAGCCACATCCTGTCGGAGGTGAGCCAGGTCGCGCAGCGGGTGGTGATCATCAACCGCGGACGGGTCGTCGCGGAGGACACGCCGGAAGGCCTCGCGCGACGCATCGAGGGCGCGGTGCGCGTCTGGCTGCGCGCCGACGGACCTGCGTCGGACGTGCGCGAGACCATCGCCGCCGTACCGGGCGTGCGCGACCTCGAGGACGGCGACGGACGCTGGCGCTTCCACGCGAACGACGAGGCGACCATCCGCGAGGTGTCGCGCGCGGTCACGGCGCGCGGCTTCGTCATTCTGGAATTGACGCGCGAGTCGCTGTCGCTCGAGGAGATCTTCCTGCGCCTGGTGCGCGTCGACGGTCCGGGCTCGCGCGCGGGGGAGTCGAACGCGGCATGATCGCGGTGCTGCGCAAGGAGCTGGTGACGTACTTCAGCTCGCTGCTCGCCTACGTCGTCATCACGCTGTTCCTCGCGGTGACGGGCTTCTACTTCTACTCGAACCTCTCGTTCTTCCTGCTGAGCGGCGGCTTCGACGTCGCGCGCGGCCTCTGGCAGTTCCAGCTCCACGACATGCGGCAGATCATGCTGACGCTGCTGCCGCTGCTCACCATGCGGCTCTTCGCCGAGGAGCGACGGCTCGGGACGCTCGAGCTCTTGTGGACGTACCCGCTGCGCGACGTCGAGATCGTGCTCGGCAAATACTTCGCGTCGCTGATCGTCCTCGGCCTGATGCTGCTGCCGACGCTGGTCTACCCGTTGCTGCTGCTGCCGGCGCACGCGCCGATCGCGTTCGGAGCGCTCGTCGCCGGGTACGTCGGGCTGTTCCTGCTCGGCGCGGCGTTCCTCGCCTGCGGCACTCTGGTGTCGTCGCTCACCGACAGCCAGGTGCTCGCGGCCGCGGTCACCTTCACGCTGCTGCTGCTGTTCTGGATGATGACCTGGAACCAGGCCGCGGTCGGCGCGCCGGTGCTGACCGTGCTGCAACCGCTGTCGCTGTTCGACCGCTTCTACACCTTCTCGCGCGGCGGCATCGACACGCGCGACGTCACCTTCCTGATCCTGTTCAGCATCGTCTTCCTCACTTGGACGGTGCTCGCGCTCGGCTCGCGGCGCTGGCGGGGCGTGCGGTGAGGAAGACGCGTCGCGGAGGGCGGGGCGAGGCTTGAGCAAGCGTCTCGCGCACTGGATCGCGTTCGCGCTGTCGCTCGCGGCGGTGCTGTCGGTCGCGGTGGCCGTGCAGTCGTTCGCCGAGCTCGCGAACCGCCGCTTCGACTTGACGCTGACCCAGCGGCTGTCGCTGTCGCCGTACTCGCTGTCCGTGCTCGAGGAGGTCAAGGCGCCGCTGCGCATCGAGTACTACTACGAGCGCGGCGAGCGGCAGCGCGCGCACGACCTGCTCGAGATGGTGCGCGACCACTGCCGCATGTGCAGCTACGAGCTGATCGACCTCGACCGCAATCCCGGCCGCGCGAAGGAGCACCGCGTCGATCACTACGACCGTGCCGTGCTGCGCTACGAGGGGCGCGAGATCGTCACCGGCGCGGGCAACGAGGAGGCCCTGATCGGCGGCATCGCGCGCATCCTGCACGAGAAGCCGCGCGTCCTGTACTTCGTCACCGGACACCGCGAGCGCGAGATCGCGCCGGGCAAGGACGAGAACCTCGGACGCGCGGCGCAGGTGCTGCGCACCGAAGGCTACGTCGTCGAGACGCTCGGCCTGCTCGACCTGCGCGAGGTGCCGGCGGACGCGAGCGCCGTGATCCTCGCCGGGCCGGAGCTCGACCTGGTCGAGAGCGAGCTCGAAGCGCTGACGACGTACCTGCAGCGCGGCGGCGCGGTCCTCGTGATGGTCGATCCCGTGCGGCTGCCGCGGCTCGAGGAGTGGGTCGCGCGCTGGGGCCTCCGGCTCGGCGACGACGTCGTCATCGACCGCGCGAACCGCGTCTACGGCAGCGACGGCACGAACGTGGTCGTGCCGTACTACCGCGACCACGAGGCGACGCGGACGATGGACGTGCCGTCGGTGCTCGGTCGCGCGCGCTCGGTGTCGCTCACCGGCGACGCGCGCGACGACGGCGGCGGCCCGGCGACGATCGTCGCGCGCTCGGCGAACGAGAGCTTCGCCGCGCAGGACGCGTCGCGCACGCGCGCCGGCGAGGTGACGTTCGACGAGAGCCGCGACCGCCCCGGGCCGATCGGCGTGATGGGCGTCGCGGTGATCGGAAGCGAGCCGGGCGTGGTGGGACGCCTCGCGGTGATCGGCGACGCCGACTTCGCGAGCGACTCCTTCCTGTCGCTGCTCGGCAACAAGGATCTGCTGGTCAACACCGTCGGCTGGCTCGTGCAGGAGCGCGCGCAGGGTGCGCGGCCGCAGATGCAGCAGACGCAGCTCGGGCCGATGTCGCCGCTCTACGTGTCGGACGAGCTCGCGCGCGTGATCTTCGCCGTCACGGTCGTCGCGCAGCCGGCGCTCGTGCTGCTGGTCGGGCTGGTGGTGGTGATCGGCCGCCGCCGACGTCGCTGAGCGGAGGAGGGGAGCGGGTGACGCCCGGACGGCAGAGCCTCGTTGCGCTCGCGGTGATCGCGGCGTCCGCGCTCGCGACCTGGATCGCCTGGCGGATGGCGCCGCCGCCACCGCCGCCGCCGTCCGCCGAGGTGAAGGCCGTGTTCGACTTCGCGCCGAGCGCGGTGCGCGCGATCGACGTGCGGAGCTGGCAGGGCGCGATCGTCGCGCGGCGGACGAACGGCCACTGGGAGGTGCTCGCGGTGCGCAACGCGCGCGCCGACGCCGAAGACGCAGCCGGGCTCACTCCGCCCTCGCAGGCGGAGATCGACCAGACGCTCGACACGCTGGTGCGCGAGATCGTCACCCTGCCGGAGATCGACCGCTTCCCGTTGCAGGCGGGCGCGCTGCGCGACTTCGGCCTCGAGGATCCGCAGGCGACGATCGTCCTGCAGCTCGAGTCGGGCGAGGAGCGCACGCTGCAGATCGGACAGCTCACGACGAGCACGGCGGCGCTCTACGCGCGCGTCCTGCCGTCGAGCGACGTGCTGCAGGTCGGCACGCTGGTGTTCAACGACATCGCGGCGGCGCTCTACCGGCTGCGCGCGCTGCAAGAGACGCAGGTCGGAGGTGACGCGTGAAGCTTCTCGGCGACTGGCTGCGCGAGATCGCGCGCGTGGACGGCGATCGCGACGCCTTCGTCTACCGCAACCCGGCCGATCCCGACGGTCCGCCTTTGCGCTTGACGTACGCCGGCTGGGACCGGCGCTCGGACGCGCTCGCCGCCGGGCTCGCCGAGCTCGGGATGCGCAAGGGCGACGTGCTCGCGCTCCTGCTGCCGCCGCGGGTCGAGTACGCGCTGTGCTACCTCGCGGCGGCGAAGATCGGCGTCATCACGACCGGCATCAACCCGCGCTTCGGCGACGGCGAGATCGAGTTCATCCTGCGCGACAGCGGCGCGCGCGCCGTGGTCGCGATCGCGCGGCACGGCGAGCGCGAGCTCGCGTCGCTCGCGCGTCGGCTCGGCGCGCGCATCCCGACGCTCGAGCACGTCTTCGTCGTCGACGGCGACGTCGAGCAGATCGACGCCTGCTCGTGCAGCCGCGACCCGTCGGTGCGCGTGCCGGCGCTGGCGCCCTTCGCGGCGCTCGAGGGCGACGATCCCACGCGCCGTCCGCCGCACGTCGAGCTCTCACCGGACGACGTCGTGGCGCTCGTCTACACGAGCGGCACCACCGGACGTCCGAAGGGCGCCACCTTCACCTACGCCAACCTCGACGCGGTCCGCGAGACGCGGCACGAGCTGCTGCAGGAGTACGGCGAGCGCGCGCTCGCGACCGGCACGCCGTTCTCGCACGTCGGCTTCATGACCAAGATCGTCGCCAACATCTCGGGCGCGCAGACCACGGTGCTGCTCGAGTCGTTCAAGGCGCGCACCGTGCTCGAGACCATCGAGCGCGAGCGCGTCAGCTACATCGGCGGCGTCCCGGCGCAGTACAGCCTGATCCTGATGGACCCGGAGCTCGAGCGCTTCGACCTGTCGTCGCTGCGCACGGGGGCGATCGGCGGCGCGCCGTTCACGCCGGAGCTCGTGCGTCAGATCCGCGAGCGGCTCAAGATCGAGCTCGTCACGCGCTACTCGTGCACCGAGACCGCCGTCGGCACGGGCTCGCGCCCGGGCGACACCGAGGAGCAGCTCGCGACCACGGTCGGCCATGCGAGCTCGATCGTCGAGCTGCGCGTGGTCGACGACGCGCGCCGGCCGCTGCCGCCGGGCGAGGTCGGCGAGGTGGCGATCCGCTCGCCGGCGGTGATGCGCGGCTACTGGAAGCAGCCGGAGGCGACCGCCGAGGTGCTCGACGCCGACGGCTTCTTCTACACCGGCGACCTCGGCGTGCTCGACGAGCAGGGCTACCTGCGGCTCGTCGGCCGCAAGAAGGAGATGTACATCCGCGGCGGCTACAACGTGTACCCGGTCGAGGTCGAGGCGGTGCTCGGCGAGCACCCGGCGATCGCGCAGGCCGCGGTGGTCGGCGTGCCGGACCCGGTGCTCGGCGAGCGCGGCGTCGCGTTCATCGTGCCTCGTGACCCGGCGACGCCGCCCGACGCGGACGAGGTGCGCGCCTTCGTCGCGCGTCACATCGCCGACTACAAGGTCCCCGACCGCGTGGTGGTGTGCGCGGAGCTGCCGCTGACGCCGGGGATGAAGGTCGACAAGACGGCGCTCGCGGCGCGCGCGCAGAGCGCGGCGTCGTAGCGCGCGTCGCGCAGCGGAAGCGGCGCGGGGTGCATACACCGCGCCGCCGCGCGACGGGGCTCGCGCTTCGGCGCCGTGGGGCTGGCGCGGCGCCGCGGCAGACGGCACCATGACGGCGTGCAGGACGTCGCCTCGACACCGTCGATCGCGGACGCGCACGGGACGCCCACGCCCTCGTTCGACGACGCGCTCGGCCGCTCGGGCTTCGGGCGGCTCGCGCGCGCCGCGGTGACCACGCTGCAGGTCAACGTCGGCAAGCGCTGCAACCAGGCGTGTCACCACTGCCACGTCGACGCCGGGCCGAAGCGCACCGAGCAGATGGACGCGCGCACCGTGGAGCGCGTCCTGACGCTGCTCGCGGCGAGCCCCGAGGTCGAGCTGGTCGACGTGACCGGCGGCGCGCCGGAGCTGAACCCGGCCTTCCGCGATCTGGTGCGCGGCGCGCGCGCTCTCGGACGCCGCGTGATCGACCGCTGCAACCTGACGGTGCTCCTGCAGCCGGGCCAGGAGGACACGGCGGAGTTCCTCGCCGAGCACGGCGTCGAGATCGTCGCCTCGCTGCCGTGCTACGCCGAGGACAACGTCGACCGCCAGCGCGGGCGCGGCGTCTACGCGCAGAGCATCGCCGCGCTGCACCGCCTGAACGCGCTCGGCTACGGGCGCAACGACCGGCTGCCGCTCGACCTGGTCTACAACCCGGTCGGCGCCTTCCTGCCGCCCGCGCAGGCGACGCTCGAGGAGCAGTACCGCGAGCAGCTCCGCGAGCGCCACGGCATCGAGTTCCGCCGGCTGCTGACGATCACCAACATGCCGATCAAGCGCTTCGCGCACGACCTCGAGCGCCAGGGCAAGCTCGCGGAATACCTGTCGCTGCTCGTCAATCACTTCAACCCGCAGACCGTCGACGGCCTCATGTGCCGGACGCTGGTCTCGGTCGGCTACGACGGCCGGCTCTACGACTGCGACTTCAACCAGATGCTCGAGCTCGCCTGGGACGCGCCCGTACGGACCATCTGGGACGTCGAGCGGCTCGCGGCGCTCGCCGGACGCGAGATCGTCACCGGGCCGCACTGCTTCGGCTGCACGGCCGGGGCTGGCTCGAGCTGCGGCGGCGCTTTGGCTTGACGGCGTCACCGCGACCTCACAGCGACTTCAGGTACTCGACCAGGTCGGCGATCTCCTGCTCCGTCAAGCCGAGCGCGAAGTGAGCGTCGTAGTGGCGCACGACGTCGGCGAGCGTCGCGAAGCGTCCGTCGTGGTAGAAGCCACCCTTGGCGTGCGCCCAGAGCCCGCGCAGCGGTGTGGTGCGGTAGCGCCGGTCGGGTGAGCGGCTCGCCTGGAAGTCGTCGATGCCGATCTCCTCGGCGGTGTGCATGTTCCAGCCGGGCTCGGTGAAGAGCGGCGGCACGTGGCAGGTCGCGCAGCGCGCGCGACCGCTGAACAGCTCCTCGCCGCGCGCCGCGGCTTCGGCGTCGAAGCTGCCGGGCGGCGGCACGGGCGTCGGCAGCGAGAGCTGGTAGAGCTGCAGCGCCGGGAGCTTCGGCGTGATCCGGTCGACGTCGGCGCGCAGGTGGCCGAAGCCGGCGCGCGCCGCGACCGGGAACTGCTCGGCGTCGTCGAGCCGCGGGTCGAAGAACCTCCCCTGGCCCTGCATCTCGACGTTCGCGACCAGCGCGTTCCAGTGGCTCACGCCGCCCCAGCCGGTGAAGGTGTGCAGGTTGACGCCGGCGAGGCCGTAGGCGGGCGGGATGAGCGTCGCGGCCGGCGTGCCGTCGGGACGCAGCGCGCGACCGTCGAGCAGCAGCGACGCGTCGAACTTGCCCGGTCCCCACGAGCGCAGGACGGTGCGCACCGTCGCCTCGTCGACCTGCAGCAGCGCGGCGATCGGCGAGAGGTCGGGCGACAGGTCGATGATCGCGCCGACGTTCAGGTCGCGGTTCGCCCAGCCGTCGAGGCGCTTGCCGATGCCGGGCGCCAGCGCGTCGTCGACCGTCGAGTGGCAGAACGCGCACTGGATGCCGAGCGAGCTCAGGTTTCCGGCCCCGTCGAAGAAGCCCTTGACGCCGACCACCGCGTCGAGCTCGAGCAGCGCGAGCGTCGTCGCCGGATCGTCGAGGTCGAGCTCGCCGCGGCGCAGCCGCGCACGAAGTTGCGGCGGCAGCGCCTCGGCGTCGACCTTGAGCCCGACGCCGAGCGCTGCGCGCGGGCTCACGCCCGGTCCGACGCCGCCGTGCGCGGCGCCGGCGATCGCCTCGTGCAGGCGCAGCGTGCCGCCCCAGAACTGCTCGTCGCCGAAGGTGTCCTCGCGGAACGTGCGCCGGCCCTCGGCGATCAGCGCCGCGGCGTTCTCGAGCACCGGGTCGGCGCGCGGGCCGCCGCGCCCCGGCAGCGCCCCGCCACCGTGCGGGATGCGAATCGGCCCCGCGGCGCCGGACAATCCGACCAGCGCCACGAACACCAAGGGTACGGTGGCGAGCAAGACGGCCTCAACCCAGCGCGCGCGAAGGCGCGATCGAGTATGCTCTCCCATGACGTTGCCTCCTGGCCATGAGAGCGCCGGGGCGCCGGAACGTTCCCGCGGGAACGTTTCGTGAGCCGCGCCGTCGAATGGCTGCGGAGGTCCAGATGCGAGGAGCGTTCATGCTCGACACCCGACCGACGTCGGCGGGGGACACGTTGGCGTCCGCGGCGGCGCTCGCCGACGAGGAGGTCGTCGAGCGCGTGCTGGCCGGCGACGTCCGGCTCTTCGAGGTCCTGATGCGCCGCTACAACCAGCGCGTCTACCGCGCCGCGCGCGCCGTGCTGCGCGACGACCACGAGGCGGAGGATGCGATGCAGGAGGCGTGGGTGCGCGCGTACGCCAACCTCGCCTCGTTCGCGGGACGGGCGCGCTTCTCGACCTGGCTCACGCGCATCGTGCTGAACCATGCGATCGAGCGCGACCGTCTGCGTCGCCGCACCTTCGACGCCACCGACGCCGGCGACGCGCTCCCCGACGTCGCATGCAGCGCGGAGCAGCAGTCGATCGACGTCGAGCTGCGCCGCGCGCTCGAGAGCGCGATCGGCGAGCTGCCCGAGGTCTACCGCACGACGTTCGTGCTGCGCGCCGTCGAGGGGCTCAGCACGGCCGAGACCGCGGAGTGCCAGGACGTCCCGGAGGAGACGGTGCGCACGCGGCTGCACCGCGCGCGCGAGCTCCTGCGGCGCGACATCGAGACGCGCTTCGGGCTCCGGCTGCGCGAGTGCTTCGGCTTCGGCAACGAGCGCTGCGACGCCGTGGTCGCCGCGGTCCTCGCGCGCGTCGCCGCGTGAACGGAACGCGTCGGCGAATCAGCCGGTGCGCGCGCTGCGCGTCACGTTCTGACGCGCGTCGAGGCGGTCGATCGGCGGACCCTGCGCGAGCCAGTCGGTCGCGGCGCGCTGACCGGCGCGGTACATCGCGGCCATCGTCGGGCGCTGGAAGTTCAGGTACGAGCCCGCGCTGAACACCGCGCGGTCGTGCGCCGGACGCAGCGCCTCGTAGAGCTTGACCTCGCGGTACGGGCTGCCGTCCATCCGCGCGAGACGGTTGCGCTCGAGCAGCAGCATGCGGTCGACGTTGTACGCGTTCTCGAGGAACGAGTCCGCGGTGCGCTCGACGGCGCGGCCGAAGCGGCGCAGGCTGCCGGTGCGGTGCTGCTCGGTGACCAGCACCGTGATGATCTGATCCGCGCCGAGCGCGACCGCCGGCGCGAGCGGCGTGTTGACCAGCAGCCCCCCGTCCCACAGCAGCCGCGTGCCGATCGGCACCGGGCTGAACAGCAGCGGGATGCTCGCGCTCGCGACCAGCATGTCGACGCTGATCGCCGGCACCACGACGTACTCCGACGCCGGCACCGCCGGCACCGGTCCGGTGACGTAGCGCACGACGCGTCCGGTGTGGATGTCGACCGCGTTGATCGCGAGCCGCCGCTTGCTCGGTACGCGCGTTCCGCCGAACAGCTTCACCAGGCGATCGCGCAGGCGTCCCGTGTCGACCAGGAACGGCTCCTCGATGCCCTCGAGGATCTCGCTCACCAGGTCGAAGCGGCTGGTCAGGAAGTAGTCGGTGACCAGCGCCGCGAGCGAGCCGAGCTGCGGCGGCCAGTAGTAGCGCGCGCGCTGCAGGAAGCGGATCGTGTCGCGCGGCAGCCGGCGGGGCACGTCGAGGAGCTCGCGCGCCGCGATCTTGAGCAGCGTCTGGGCGAGCGTGCGGAAGAAGCGCGCGCTCGCGACGACCGGTGGGTCGTCGGCGAGGCCGTACCAGAAGTCCATCATCTCGCTCGGCGTGAAGCCGGCGGAGATCATGGCGGCGTTGAGCGCGCCCGCGGAGGTGCCGCTCAGCACCTGCGGGCCGTCGGCGAAGCGAGAGTCACGCAACAGGCGCTCGTAGACGCCGACCTGCAAGGGGCCTCGCGCGCCGCCGCCGGAGAGCACGAGGCCGAGCTTGCCGCCCGAGTCGGAATTGCGTGTTATCGTCGACATGCGCGACTGCCTTATGCCTGAACGGTTCCAAGCGCGCCAATGAGCATGCTCGGCGCCCTCATCCTATCGGCGGTCGCGACCATCGGCTTGACGTCGCGCACCTCCTGGCCGCGCCTCGTCGTCGAGGAGTTCCCGAGCCCGGCGCGTCGCTTCCTCGCGTACGCCGCGCTGACGGTCACGCTGGCGCTGACGGTGGTCATGCCGGCGACCCGCATCGGCGAGCCGGTTCCAACCGAGCGCCTCGAGCACGTCGACTTCCCCGCGCTCTTCCTCGGCCACGCGCTGCTGCTCGGCTTCCTCGTCGTGTGGTGGATGCTCGCCGGCTTCCGGCCGCTGCTGCGCTTCCTGCACGTGCGCACGGAGAATCCGCTGCGCGCGATCCGTCGCGGCGTGGCGGCGGGCTTCGCCGGCTGGGCGGTGACGATGCTCGCGATGGCGGTCGTCGGCACGCTGGTCGGTCTGGTCGGAGGAGAGGGCGCGGCGGTCGCCGAGCAGGAGGAGATCCCCGGCGTGGTGCGGACGATCGTCGGGCTGTCGGTGCCGCAGCGCCTCGCGCTCGTGCTGTCGGCGGGCATCTTCGAGGAGCTCTTCTTCCGCTCGTTCCTGCAGGCGCGCACGGGGCTGCTGGTCTCGAGCCTGCTGTTCACCGCGAGCCACGCGAGCTACGGCCTGCCGCTGATGCTGGTCGGCGTGTTCGTCGTCTCGCTGGTGATCGGCCGCGTGTTCAGCGCGCGCGGCGACGTCGTGCCGTGCATCGTCGCGCACGCCGTGTTCGACGCGATCCAGCTCTTCGTCGTCCTGCCCGCGGTGGTCGAAGCGGCGTGAGCGTGCGAAGATTCGGACCGTGGCAGAATTCCCCAGAGCGCCGTTCCTGGTCGAGGTCGACGAGGCGCACGTCCGTCGCGAGCGGGCGAAGGCACGCGAGCTGCGCGAGAGCCAGTGGTGGAAGCGGCGGCGCGCGAGCGGGATCTGCCACTACTGCGGCGCAAACGTCGGCGCGCGCGCGCTGACCATGGACCATCTCGTGCCGATCATCCGCGGCGGGCGCTCGACGCGGGGCAACGTGGTGCCGGCCTGCAAGGCCTGCAACGACGCGAAGAAGCACAGCTTGCCGTTCGAGTGGGAGCCGGACGCAAGCCGATGACGCCGCGTGATCTGCCGCTGATCGAGGAGCGGATCCGCAACCGCAAGCCTCGCGTCGTCGACCTCGACCCGGTGATGCGCGCCGCGGTCGCGATGGTGATCGCGCCGTCCGACGGCGAGCTCTGGACGCTGATGATCGAGCGCGCCAAGCACCCGCTCGATCCGTGGTCGGGGCACATGGCGTTCCCCGGCGGTCGACACGACGCGACCGACGCGTCGCTCGAGCGCACGGCGATCCGCGAGACGCGCGAGGAGGTCGGCATCGATCTCGTGCGCGACGGTCGACTCATCGCGCCGCTCGACGAGATCCAGGCGCAGGCGCGCGGGCGCGACCTCGACATGGTGATCACGCCGTTCGTGTTCTTCCTCGACGAGGTGCGTCCGCCGACGCCCGACACGAGCGAGGTCGCGGACGCGCTGTGGGTGCCGATGCGGATCTTCCGCGACGACCGCTACAAGGGCTCGACGCACCTGTCGCGCGACGGCTTCGAGGCGGACTTCCCGGCCTTCCTCTACCGCGGCAAGACGGTGTGGGGTTTGACCTACCGCATCCTGTGCGGCTTCCTCGAGGTGCTCGACGGCGTCGGCGTCGAGCCGCACGCGCCGGGCACGCGCTGAGGAGCTGCGAGGAAGGTCGTCCGTGTACCGTCTGTTCGTCTGCGTCGAGATTCCCGAGCCGCAGAAGCAGGCGCTCGCGCGTCTGTCCGGCGACGTGCCGGGCGCGCGCTGGCTCGAGCCCGACGAGATGCACTTGACGGTGCGCTTCATCGGCGAGGTCGACGGCGTCGTGTTCCGCGACGTCATGGACGCGCTCGGCGAGGTCCGGCTCGCGCCGTTCGAGCTCACGCTGCGCGGCGTCGGCCACTTCCCGCCGCGCGGCGAGCCGCGCGTGCTGTGGGCGGGGCTCGAGCGCAGCCCGGAGCTCAAGGCGCTGCACGACAAGGTCGAGAGCGCGCTCGTGCGCGTCGGCCTCGAGCCCGAGCGGCGGAAGTTCTCGCCGCACGTGACGATCGCGCGGCTCAAGAACACGCCCGAGCGCGCGGTGGGGAGCTTCATGGCGATGCACGGTCTGTTCCGCGCGGAGCCGTTCCGCGTCGAGGAGTTTCATCTTTACTCGAGCCGGCTCTCGGCGAAGCGCGCGGTGCACCGCTCGGAGGCGGTGTATCCGCTCGACGACACGGGGGCGGCGTGAAGAGTCACCGCAAGGAGCTGTGGTTCAACGTCCCCTCGCGGCGTGGCTTCGTGAACATCACGAAGCAGGTCGAGGCGGAGGTGCGCGCGAGCGGCGTGCGCGAGGGGCTCGTGCTGGTGAACGCGATGCACATCACGGCGTCGGTGTTCATCAACGACGACGAGCCGGGGCTGCACCAGGACTACGAGCGCTGGCTCGAGCAGCTCGCGCCGCACGCGCCGACGTCGCAGTACCGGCACAACGACACGGGCGAGGACAACGCGGACGCGCACTTGAAGCGCCAGATCATGGGTCGGGAGGTGGTCGTCGCGATCACCGACGGCGCGCTCGACCTGGGCCCGTGGGAGCAGATCTTCTACGGCGAGTTCGACGGGCGGCGGAAGAAGCGCGTGCTCGTGAAAATCATCGGCGAGTGACGCGCGCGCCGCCGCGCGCGTTGCCGCAGTTCGCCGTCGGAGCGAGGGCGCTCTCGCTGCACGTTTTGCTCGTCGGCACCGTGCGTCGCTCGACGGTCGACGTTCGTGCCGGTGCGAACGATCGGGGTGTCGGCGCGTGCATCCGTTCCTGGGAGTCTGTGCCGGTGGGCGCGCTGCGGCGGGGCCGGACCCGGCCCCACCGCGACGCGCCCACTGGCACAGAAGCCTCGGCCAGCGGGTCACAAACGCGACGACCGCGCGCCGCGCCCACCGACACGGCGCGCGGCGCCCCTCACGGCCCGATGTACGACGCGCGCCGCGACTCGAAGCGATCGAAGTACACCCGCCCCGACGTCGTCGCGCGTACCGCAGGCAGACCGAAGCGCACGAAGTCGACGAAGTGCGCCGCGTTGTCGAGGCCGGACAGCAGCCCGACCGACGTACCATCGATCCACAGCTGCAGGTGCCCGTCGCCCGCCTCCGGCGACGCCGACTTCTTCCAATCCAGCTCGATCGCGTGCGGCGCGTCGCTGAACGCGCGCCAGCCCGTGCCGACCATCCCGGCGCCGTCGCGGCGGACCTTCGCGTTGATCTGGTAGCCGTTCGCCGTCCGGCGGACGAACACGGAGACGATCCTCTTCTTCTTCGGCTCGCGGCTGAAGAGCTGCAGGATCTGCACCTTCCTCTTGTTGGGGCCCGGGACGAAGCCGTTCGGATCGAACCAGAAGCGCACGCGGTAGCGCGACTCGGCGTTCGGCGTGTCGTCCTGGAGGAAGAGGCGCTTCGGGACGTCGACTACCGCCTCGAGGCCGCGGGCGCCGAACATCGCCGCGGCCGTCGACGGGAAGAGCTTGCCGTTGCCCGTCCTGGCGAGGCTCCACCCGGCGAGCGACGGGCTCTCGAACTCGTCGCCGAAGATCTTGTCGGGCAGCGGCGCGACGTCGGCGATCGTCAAGCTCAGATCATAGAGCTGGGCGACGTCGTTCGGCCCGGGCAGCACGCGCACGAAGTATGTCCCGGCGCCCGGCAGCGCGACGTTCGCGAGCGTCTCCGCCCGACCAGCCGGCTCGGCGTTCGCGGTGCCGAGCACGCTCTGACCCCCGGCGCCGAGGAGCTGCACGGCGAGGTCGTTCTGCGTGAGCGAGTTGTAGAGCGCCCAAGGATTGCAGGAGCCCGACGGGGCCTGCGTCGCTTGCGGGTACGCCATGCCGACCGGCGTGACCTTGACCGTCGCCTTCTTCCCCGGCCCGACGCGGAACTGGAAGTAGTCGACGTCCGTGTCGTCGTCGGCGCTGAGACCGCGCACGGTCACCGTGCCGTTGCTCAGCGCGCCGAGGTCGGAGCTGCTGCCCGTGTGGTCGTTGTGCTCGAGATCGTCGCCGTACGCGCGGTTCGCGCCGAGCACGTCGTCGTGCTGCGGTCCGTCGAACGCAAGCGTCAAGTACGGCTCCATCAGCTTCGTCTCGTTGATGGGGCAGTTGTGCCGCAGGCCGAGGCCGTGGCCGTGCTCGTGCGCGATGGTGTTCCGCAGCCGCAGCGAGTTGTTGCTGGTGTTGGCGAAGAACGCGTCGGCGGTGTCGAGCACCATGTCGCCGTTGTTCGGATAGAAGTTGTAGGCGAGGACGTTGCCGTTGCCGTCGATCCGGTGACCGCCGATCCGCACGTCGCCGCGCACGCCGAGCACGCCTTCGTAGTAGAACAGCGGGACGCCGTCGTCGGTCGGCTGGTACACGTAGGTGATGCCGGTGAGCTCGCCCCAGCGCGCGAACACCTCGTGGAAGATCGGCAGCCAGACGGTCTCGCTGCCGTAGATCGAGTTCAGGAACGCGCGCAGGTTGCTCGGCGCGGACGGCTCGCCCGCCGTCCCCTCGATCGGCGTGCCGTCGGGGACGATGCTCCAGGTGATCGTCGTCGGGTCGCCCTGCTTGAGGCCGGAGCCGTTGGTCGCGGTCCTCGTCCAGCGCCAGCCGTCCTGGTACTGCGCGGCGGGGCCGGCGAGGTCGGAGCTGCGGCGCGCGCCGAGCGACGGTCCGATGGCGAACGCGCGAGCGTAATCCTCGACCAGCGCGGGGTCGGTTCCCGGCGCGAAGCACAAGGCAGGCGGCAGGGTGGGCGAGGAGGAGCTTGCCCTGCCGGCGCGCGCGTCGCGGACGGAAGCCGCGACGAGCGTCGCGCACGCCGCGAGCACGAGGAGAAGGGATCGGGAAAGAACCATGTCGTGCGCACCTCCCGCGTCGCGTGTCGCGTCCGGCGGACCGGACGCGCGCGGCGGGCGATGCACGGCGTGTGCCGCGCGCGACGCCCGCAACGGGCCGTGCGGACGTGGGTGCTCCGGTGCGCGCGCGGCGATCACGCGTCGAGATCGTGACGCGGCGACGACGTGGTGTACGGCGGCGTGACGCGACGCGCGCGCCGTCGCACCGTCCTGGCGCC
Organism: Candidatus Binatia bacterium; assembly: GCA_036563615.1. Lineage (NCBI taxonomy): Bacteria > Candidatus Binatota > Binatia (SeqCode) > Binatia bacterium. The sequence continues at coordinate 239,084 of DATCMB010000016.1, read as the reverse complement.
GTCGTCGTCGCCTGCGTCCGTCGGTGAGCGTCCTGTGCCGGTGAACGCGGTGCGGCGGCGCCGGACCCGGCCCCACCGCGACGCGCCCACCTGCACGCAAGCTTCGGCAGCGGGTCACAAACGCGACGACACCGCGGCGCGCCCACTGGCACAGAAGCTTCGGCAGCGGGTCACGACGCGACGACAGCACGCCGCGCCCGCCGGCACGCAAGCTTCGCCAGCGGGTGAAGACGCGATGAGCGCCCGCTCAGAGCCAGCGGCGCCTGCGGAAGGCGACCAGCATGGCGACCGCGGTGACGATCATGATGCCGACGATCCACCAGAACTGCAGCGCCGCGCCGCCCGGGTAGACGGGGAGCTTCACGTTCATCCCCCAGAGGCTCGTGAGCGCGGTGAGCGGCATGAAAATCGTCGTGATCACCGTCAGCACCTTCATGACCTGGTTCAGGCGGTTCGACACGCTCGCGAGGTGCGCGTCGAGCAGGCTCGACAGCCGGTCGTGGAACAGCATCGACTCGTCGGTGAGCCGCACGAGGTGGTCGTAGACGTCGCGGAAGCGGTAGGAGACCTGCTCGCCGATGAAGTCGAACTCGCGGCGCGCGAGCCGGCTCACGACGTCGCGCTGCGGCAGCACCACGCGGCGCATCGCGGCGACGTCACGCTTCAAGGCAAGAATCTCCTTGATCAGGTTCTTGTTGGGCTCCTCGAACACCTGGTGCTCGATCTGGTCGAGCTTGTCGGCGAGCTTCTCGACCTCGGGCACGTAGTTGTCGACCATGGTGTCGACGATCCGGTGCATGAGCGCCGCCGGACCTTCCTCGAGCACGCGCGCGTTGCGCTCGCACACCCGATGCAGGTGCCCGATCGAACGCGAGGTGCCGTCGTGCACCGTGACGAGGAAGTTGCGGCCGAGGAAGAAGTCGGTGTCGTGCGTCGCGAAGTGGTGACGCGAGGCCTCGAAGTCGATTCCGTGCAGGATGACGTAGAGGAAGTCGCCGTAGGTCTCGACCTTCGGGTGGTGCACTTCCATCAGCGCGTCCTCGATCGCGAGCTCGTGGAAGTGGAAGACGTCGCGCAGGATGCGCGCTTCCTCCTCGGTCGGCGATGCGAGATCGACCCAGACGTTCGCGGTGCTGTCGGGGCGCAGCCAGGCCGGGTCGATCATCGGCGCCTTGCGCACCTGCCCGTGCAGGCTGACGAACACCGTGAGCATCAGAGCTTGACCCTTCCCTCGACGATCTCTCGGTACAGCTCGCGCTCGAGGGGCACGAACGTCCGTCGCGCGTCGTCGCGGAACCACAGCGGATCCTCGACCCGCTCGGGATCGAAGCCTTCCGCCTGGAGGCGCGTCTTGCGCGTCTTGAAGTTGCCGGTGACGTCGACGTTCGGCGCGACGCGGACGAACAGCGGTCGCGCGTACGGCGGCAGCGCGCGCGCGGCGTGGTCGTAGAAGGCCTGCGGGTCGAAGCCGGCGCCGTCCGCGGGAACGACCAGCGCCATGCCGGCGCGTCCTTCCGTCCCGGGCACCTGCACGCCGTAGACCGCGGTCTCGTGCACGCCCGGGCACTGGTTCAGCAGGTGCTCGACCTCCATGGTCGCGACGTTCTCGCCCTTCCAGCGGAACGTGTCGCCGATGCGGTCGACGAAGTAGTAGTACGACGCGTAGTCGCGCCGCAGCAGGTCGCCGGTGCGCAGGTAGAGGTCGCCCTTCTCGAAGCAGTCGCGCACCAGCTTGCGCTCGTTGTCGGCGGGATCCGCATAGCCATCGAACGCCATCGCGCTCTTCTTCGAGATGCGGCTCAGGAGCTCGCCGGCCTCGCCGACCTTGCACTCGACGAGGAAGCCGTCCGGGCCGCGGACGAGCTCGCCGCGCTCGAGGTCGTAGCGAGCGAGCTTGAGCTGATCGTGCTGGAACGGCGCGCAGCGACCGCACGACCCGACCCGCCCACGGCGGTTCTGCAGGCTGACGTTGCCCTCGGTCTGCCCGTACGAGTCGATGATGCGCTCGATGCCGAAGCGGTTCTTGAACTCGAGCCAGATGTCCGGACGCAGGCCGGGGCCGGTCGCGAGGCGGAGGCGGTGGTCGCGGTCGCCGGGCGTCGGCGGCGTGCGCAGCAGGTAGCGGCAGAGCTCGCCGACGTAGCAGAACACCGTCGCGCCGTGCCGGCGGACGTCGGGCAGGAACTCCGTCGCGCTGAACTTTCGTCTCGACGCGAAGCATGCGCCGATGTGGAAGGCAGGCGCGAAGCCGACGAAGTTGGCGTAGCCGTGGTAGAGCGGCGTCGGCGCGTAGGAGCAATCGTCCGGCGTCAAATCGAGCAGGACCGCGAGCGAGTGGCCGCCGGCGGTGAAGCGTCCGTGGCGCACGATCGCGGGCTTGGGGAAGCCCGTCGTGCCGGACGTGTAGACGTAGAGGAAGACGTCCGAGATCTTGACGTCGGGGATGTCGATCTCGGCGTCGGACGCGGCGTCGAGCGCCTCGCCGAGCGACAGGAAGCGCGAGCCTTCGGCGACGATCTCCGGGACGTCGGCGAGGACCTGCAGATCGCGCAGCTCGTCGAGCAGCGGCAGCATCGCGCGTGCGCACGGCCGGTCGACCACGGCGACCTTCGCGCGCGACGCGCGATGCACGTGCAGGAGCGCCCGTCCCTCGAGGTGCGTGTTGATCAGCGCGCCGATCGCGCCGAGCTTCGCGCACGCCCCCTGGGCCATCAGCATGGCGGGGGAGTTCTCCATCATGATGTTGACGACGTCGCCCTTGCGGACGCCGTGCTTGGCGAGCACGTGCGCGTAGCGGTTCACGCCCGCGTTGAACTCGCCGTACGTGACCTGCTCGCGCTCGAAGCGCAAGGCCGTGCGATCGGGGATCTTCTCCGCCTGCCGGCGGCAGACGTAGCCCATCGTGGCGAGCGCGCCTTGCCCTGCCGCGTCCAGCGCGCGCTTGACGCGCAGGAACTGCGGTAGCTCGATCAGGTCCTCGACGAAGGTCGCGACGCGGGACAGGAAGTCCATGCGGCAGAAAGAGGTAGCAGCCCTGCCGGGCGGCATTCCATCGTTCGGTGATTTACAGCCGCGTCGCGAGGCGCTAGTCAAACGTGGGGTCCGCGTCGGTGGGGAGCCGACGCGTCGTCTTCGGGCGAATTTTGGGGGGCATGGTCAAGGAAGCACGCCCAGGACCTGCGCTGCGCAGCCGGCGCGCGAGCGCCGCGCTCTGGCTGATCGTCTTCGCCGTCGTCGGCGTCGGCCTCGTGGCCGCGTACGCCGTGGTCCCGCGGCCCGCGCCGCAGCCGAACATCGTGCTGGTCGTGATCGATGCCCTGCGCCGCGATCACGTCGGCGCGTACGGCTATCCGCGACCGGTCACGCCCTTCCTCGACGAGGTCGCGCGCCGCGGCGTCGTGTTCGACAACGCGTGGTCGCACGCGCCGCAGACGTTCAACGCGACGGCGGCGCTGCTCACGGGGCAGGTGGCGCCGCTGCTGGTCCGCCGCAACGCGCGCCCCGAAGAGCTCTGGACGATCTACCGCCTCGCCGACCAAAATTCGACCCTGGCGGAGATGCTCGCGGAGGTCGGCTACGACACGCTCGGCGTGTTCACCAACCCGCACCACGCGCCGGAGGCGACCTTCGCGCAGGGGATGCGTCTGTCGCGCTACCTGCCCGGCACGTCCAAGGCGCACGGGCACGCGCTCGCCGAGGAGGTGAACGCGGCGGCGAAGGACCTCGTCGCGGAGCTCGATCCGAGCCGGCCGTTCTTCGCGTACGTCCACTACATGGACGTCCACAATCCGTACCTGCCGCCGGAGCACCTGAAGCGCGTCTTCCAGACGACGTGGGGGCGCGACTTCTATCGCAACGGCACGTTCGAGGAGCGCGAGCCGAAGCCGAGCCTGCGCGACCTACGCTTCATGGTCGACAGCTACGACGCCTGCATCCGGTACGTCGACGACAGCCTGCGCGAGCTCTTCCCGATGTTCGAGAGCGTCTCGCGCGGCCGCGAGACGATCTTCATCGTGACCGCCGACCACGGCGACGAGTTCATGGAGCACGGCGGCCTCGGCCACGGGCACACGGTCTACCAGGAGCTGCTCCGTGTGCCGCTCATCGTGCAGGGCGGACGGCTGCCCGCCGGCGTGCGCGTCGCGAGCATCGCACGTGGCATCGACGTGATGCCGACGCTCGCCGAGCTCGCGGGTCGCGAGGCGCCGCCGACGAGCGAGGGGCGCAGCCTGCTGCCGCTGATCGCCGCCGCGGCGGCGTCGGATGAAAGCGCAGCGGCGTCCGGGGCGGCGCCCGGGACGAAGCCGAGCTCCGAGCGCGTCTACAACTTCGCCTGGTTCTCGCGCTTGCGCAGCATCACCGACGGGAACTTCCACATGCCGCGCAACGACCCCGGCGTGCTCGAGCTGTACGACGTGCGCAGCGATCCGCTCGATCAGAACAACCTCGCCGAGGCGCAGCCCGACGTGATCCGCAGGATGCGCTTCGTGCTGCTCGGCTTCGAGCGGCGCCTGCGGAAGTCCCGCGAGGCGTCGAGCGAGCTCCACGAGGACCAGCCGGAGGTCGATCCGCAGACCGTCGAGCAGCTCCGCGCGCTCGGCTACGTCGAGTGACGGAGCGCGCGGCTCAGGTCGGCGTGCGGAAGCCCGGCAGGCCCTTCTCGCGCGCCTTCTGAACCAGGCGGTAGGCGTACCAGACCGGCGCGTGGAACCAGCGCGTCGGCTCCTCCCAGCCCTCGATCGGCACGCGCAGCTTCGAGAGGTCGGTCTGCTTCGCGCAGAGGAACGCGCGCCGCAGCCCGTTCTCGTAGCGCCGCGAGCCGACGTAGCTCCGGAACTGCGGCCGCAGGACGACCGCCTTGTAGCCGAGCGTCTGCACCATGTCGCGAATCGCTTCCTTGGTCGGCGAGCTGACGAGCTCGTACTCCATGGTCGCGCGCGGGTCGTTGGTGCTCTCCCGACGGTAGCGCACGAACGAGCCGGGCAGGCGGATGATGCCGGTGTCGATGATGAGGATGTCGGTGTTGATCCGCGAGATCAGCTCGATCAGCCCCATCGGCTTCGCGATGTGGTACATCAGCCCGAAGCAGAAGACGATGTCGAACGGGGCCCACGGCGAGAAGTCGAACTCGTACAGGTTGCCCTGCGCGAAGTGGTAGCGGCTCTTGTCGATGCCCTTGACGTCAAAGACGAAGTTCGCCTGGTCGACGTGCATCTGACGCCCGTCGACGCCGAGCACGAAGTCCGCCCCTGCTTCGATGGCGTTCAGCGACCAGAAGCCGGCGTTGCAGCCGAGGTCGAGGACGCGCTTGCCCTTGAGCGATCCGCCGAGCAGGTCGACCACCGGGTCGAAGAAGTAGCGTTTGCGCTCGGCGTGACGGATGATCCACTTCTCGCGGAAGATCGGCGTCAGGTTGCCCGCAAGGTCGAACTGGTAGTGCCATCGCGGAAAGCTCGCGATCTTCTGGCGAATCTGTTCCTGGTCCATGGAGAAGTCCTTCTCGGAGGCGGCGGCGGGGGCCGGGCGAGGCACGCCGAGGATGATCGGACCGGCGCCGTGGGAACTTAACGGACGGTCCTGTGGAAAGGAAGCGAGGTTTTCGCGATGGCGGAGTACGACTACGACCTCTTCACCATCGGGGCCGGGTCGGGCGGGGTGCGCGCGAGCCGGATGGCGGCCTCCTATGGCGCCCGGGTGGCGGTCGCCGAGGACAAGCGGCTCGGCGGCACCTGCGTCAACGTCGGCTGCATCCCGAAGAAGCTGCTCTTCTATGCGGCCCACTACGGCGTCGACTTCCGTGATGCCGCCGCCTACGGCTGGACGGTCCCGCCGCCGCGCTTCGACTGGGCGACCCTGATCGCCAACAAGGACCGCGAGATCGCCCGCCTGAACGGCGTCTATGGCGACATCCTGAAGCGCCACGGGGTCGAGATCCTCCACGGCCGCGCCCGCGTGCTCGACCCGCACACCGTCGAGGTCGACGGCCGACGCGTCACCGCGCGCTACATCCTGGTCGCGACCGGCTCGATCCCGTTCGTCCCCTCGGGACCCGGCTGCGAGCTGACCATCACCTCGAACGAGATCTTCTTCCTGCCGGAGCTGCCGCGACGCGTGCTGATCGTCGGCGGCGGCTACATCGCGGTCGAGTTCGCCGGGATCCTGCACGGCCTGGGCGCGCACGTCGTGCAGATCTACCGCGGCGACCTCTTCCTGCGCGGCTTCGACGACGACGTGCGCAGCGTGCTCGCCGAGGAGATGCGCAAGCAGGGCATCGATCTGCGCTTCGGCGTGCAGCTCGCGGCGGTCGAGCGGCGCGGCTCGACGCTCTGTGCGACGCTCACCGACGGCAGCGTGCTCGAGGTCGATCAGGTTCTGATGGCGACCGGACGCGTGCCGAACACGCGCGGCCTCGGGCTCGAGGAGGCGGGCGTCAAGCTCGATCCCGCCGGCGCCGTGCTGGTCGACGAGTACTCGTGCTCGTCGGTGCCGAGCATCTATGCCGTCGGCGACGTCACCGACCGGATCAACTTGACGCCGGTCGCAATCCACGAGGGCGCGGCGGTCGCGGCGACGTTGTTCGGCGGCAAGCCGACCAAGCCCGACCATCGCGACGTGCCGTCCGCGGTCTTCAGCCACCCGAACGTCGCGGCGGTCGGCATGACCGAGGCCGAGGCGCGCGCCGAGCTCGGCGAGGTGACGGTCTTCCGCACGCGCTTCCGACCGCTCAAGCACACCCTCACCGGACGCGACGAGACGACGATGATGAAGCTGCTCGTCGATCCGCGGACCGACCGCGTCGTCGGCGTGCACATGGTCGGACCCGAGGCGGGCGAGATCATCCAGGGCTTCGCGGTGGCGATGAAGTGCGGCGCCACCAAGGCGCAGCTCGACGCGACCATCGGCATCCACCCGACCGCGGCCGAGGAGCTCGTGACGATGCGCGAGCCGCTGCCGCCGCGCGGCGCCGCCGGCAGCGAGTGAGGTCGGAGGAGCCCGCCCGCGCCGCGTGACCGAGCCGGCTTCCAGCCGGCGTCGCGCGGCCGAGCTGGCCTTCGCCCCAGCACGCGTCATGCGCCGCACGCGCCGGCTCCGCCCGGCGCGCATCCGCCCGCGCGCGCGCTGCGGAAGAAGATCGCGACCTTGCCGCAGAGCGCGCGAGGATGGCGCTCGATCGCGATCGCTCCGACCTCGCGGCGTCAAGCATGCGAAGCCTGCGCTAGCTCGGACTTACGATCGCGCCGCGTTCGTCCGATGCACCCCGGGGCTCTCCTCGCAGCGGCCGCTGCGCTCGAGCGTGCACCGCTGTGACAAGCCCGCAGCGCACGCTGCGAGAAAGGAGGACACGTGAGTACGCGTGATCGCGCCATCCGATGGGCGATGGGCCTGGTCGTCGTGCTGTCGACGGCTGCGTACGCCGACGACCCTCCGTCGCCTCAGCAGCAACCCTCGCGCACCAGCATCGCGAGGATCAGGACGGACAACCTCCTGCCGAGGCTCGGGCCGAAGGAGGAGCGTCCACCGGAAGACACGCCGTCCGGGAGCACCGCCCTGGTGCTCACCGGCGGAACGGGCTCCACGGTCAACTCGTCGACGGGTCAGGTCTTCGTCGGTCCGGGTGTCGCCGGCTTCTCGGAGAACCCCTTCGAGGTTTCGGTTCCTTTGGGCCCTGGCAAGCTGCAGAAGCTTCGCGCACGGTCGAGCGCGAAGCTCACCGAGCCCAACGTCATCTTCGTCCAGGTGGTGGTGGACGGCGATACGCAAGAGCAGTACCCCATCTACTGCACCATCTCGTTCGGGATGGATTCGTGCGACGATCTGGAGACCGTCCGCGAGATCGGCGACGACCACATCGTCTCGGTGGCGATCTTGATGGACGGCGATCCGGCCACCAACGGCCAGGCGGTGACCGTCACCTACTCGCTCGAGTACGTGCCGGACCCGTAAGGCCGCGCGAGCACGCGTCGCGCGCACGTCGTGGGCGCGCCGTGGGCTGGATCGGAGAGCCCGAGCCCACGGCGCCGCCCGCGACGTGCCCACCGAGCGCGCGGAACTTCGCGCGCGGCGCGCGTACCGCGTCGACCATGCGCGATGCTTGACGTCGAGGTCGTGCTCACGTGCGCGCCGCGTTCGTCCGATGGAGCGGGGAGCTCTCTGCAGCGCACCGCTGCGAGCAAGGCGCAGCGACGCTGCGAGAAGGGATCAACCTTGAGCACGAGGAACCGCGCACTCCCCTGGGCGATGGGTCTGGTCGTCGCGCTGTCGACGGCCGCGTACGCCGACTCGGACCCACCGCCGCCGCCGGCTCCGGCACGCACCTGCGTCGCCAAGATCAAGACCGACATCGGGCGGATCAACGTCCTGCGCAAGCTCGGACCGAAGCAGAACTGTCCCGACGGCGAGACGCTCTTCACCTGGGAGCGAACGGGCTTCGCCTGGCGCGACGTCTGGTCGCCGTCGACGACCTACCGGGTCAACGACGCCGTCAGCCTCGGCGGCTCGAGCTACCTGAGCTTGATCGACGACAACCTGGGCAACGATCCGGAATCGACCCCGGGCGCGTGGGCGGTCCTCGCGCTCGAGGGCGCGCCCGGCGCGACGGGCGCGACGGGTCCCACCGGGCCGACCGGGGCCACGGGCGCTTCGGGTGACCCCGGCCCCGCCGGACCCGCTGGCGAGCCCGGCCCGAGCGGAGACCCCGGCCCCGCCGGACCTGCGGGTGAGCCCGGGCCGACCGGCCCCACCGGACCGACCGGCGCGACGGGCCCGGCAGGGGCTGGCTACGCGTTGCTCACCGGTGGAACCGGCGCCGAGATCTCGACGGCGACGGGTGTGGTGTACAGCGGCCCGGGGATCGCCGGCTACTCGACCGACGCCGACAAGGTCTCCGTCCCGATGCCGTACGGCCAGCTCAAGAACCTCCGCGCCTGGACCAACGCGACGCTGGGGGCGGATACCAGCGTCACCGTGTCGCTGATGGTCAACGGCTTCATCCCCGCGGATGCTCCGACCTGCACGATCACGGGCGGGGCGCGCTGGTGCTCGGGCCTCGACGGGAGCATCACCTACATCGCGACCTGGCCCGCGACGGTGCAGATCGAGCAGACCGGTCTGCCCGTGCCGACGGTCGTCAACTACTCGATCGAGTTCCACCCCGAGCAGGAGCCGTAAGGGGCCGCGAGCTCGCTTCGCACGGCGCGTGGGCGCTCGCCGTGGGCCGGGCTTCGAGGAGCCCGCAGCCCGCGGCGCCGCCCACCGGCGCGAGCCTTTGCAGCCCGCCGTCCGACGCGGGCCTCGGCAGCTCTCCCCCGCCCGACGCGAGCCTCCGCGGCTCGCCATCCCACGCGGCGTAGCGCGCCGCGCGAGCAACCGATATGCGTCGCCGTCATGGCGCGCATCAACGAGAACTACCTCAAGCTCAAGGCGGGCTACCTCTTTCCCGAGATCGGCCGCCGGGTCGCGGCGTTCCAGAAGGCGAACCCCGACGCCAAGGTCATCAAGCTCGGCATCGGCGACGTGACGCGTCCGCTCGTGCCCGCGGTGGTCGACGCCATGCGCGCCGCGGTCGAGGAGATGGGCACCGACGCCGGCTTCCGCGGCTACGGCCCGGAGCAGGGCTACGACTTCCTGATCGAGGCGATCCGCGAGCACGACTACGCGTCGCGCGGCGTCGAGATCGCGCAGGACGAGGTGTTCGTCTCCGACGGCTCGAAGTGCGACAGCGCGAACATCCAGGAGATCTTCGCGACCGACAACGTCGTCGCGCTCACCGACCCGGTCTACCCCGTCTACCTCGACAGCAACGTCATGGCGGGGCGCACCGGTGCCGCGGGCGAGGACGGCCGCTATGCCGGCATCGTCTACATGCCGGCCACGGCCGAGAACGACTTCGTCCCCGACCTGCCCAAGGAGCGCGTCGACCTCATCTATCTGTGCTCGCCGAACAACCCGACCGGCGCTGCGGCGACGCGTGAGCAGCTCGCGCGCTGGGTCGACTACGCGCACCGCGCCGGCGCGGTGATCCTGTTCGACGCGGCCTACGAGGCGTTCATCTCCGATCCCTCGCTGCCGCACTCGATCTACGAGATCGACGGCGCGCGCGAGGTCGCGATCGAGTTCCGCAGCTTCTCGAAGACCGCGGGCTTCACCGGCACGCGCTGCGCCTTCACCGTGGTGCCGAAGGACGTCAAGGCGCAGACCGCGTCCGGCGAGCGCGTCGCGCTGAACCCGCTGTGGAACCGGCGCCACACGACGAAGTTCAACGGCGTCTCCTACCCGGTGCAGCGCGCCGCCGCCGCGGTGTACTCGCCCGAGGGCCAGCGGCAGACGCGCGAGGTGATCCAGTTCTACATGGAAAACGCCCGCTTGATCCGCGAGGGGCTGACTCGCGCCGGCCTCACGGTGTATGGGGGCGTGAACGCGCCGTACATCTGGCTGCGGACGCCGTCCGGTCTCTCGTCATGGGAGTTCTTCGATCGCCTGCTCGAGGGCGCGCACGTCGTCGGTACGCCGGGTGCCGGCTTCGGGCCTTCGGGGGAGGGCTACTTCCGGCTGAGCGCGTTCAACTCACGGGAGAACGTCGAGGAGGCGATCGAGCGCATTGGACGGATGCGGCTGTCCTGAACGAAACCGCGTCGTGAGGGGGCGATGGCGGGACCACCTGCGCCGCACCAGCAGTCGGCCATGAACGGGCTCGGCCAGGCGTCTCCGCTCGAGGCGAAGCGCGTCGCGCGCGAACCCTTGACGCCACCGCTGCGCATTCCGCCCGACGCGTACAGCCGCAACTGGTGGATCGCCCGCCTGTGCCACCGGGCCTTCGCGTCCGGCGAGCCCTTCACGGTGCTCGACGTCGGCGGGTCGGGCGGGCTGATGGGCGAGTTCCTGCACGACGTGCGCGTCGTCGACCTGCGTCGCGGCTCGGACGTCGACACCGTCGCCGACGCTCGCCGGCTGCCGTTCGAGGATCGGTCGTTCGACGTCGTCTGCTGCAGCGACGTCCTCGAGCACGTCGCCGAGCGTGACCGCGGGCTCGTGCTGAGCGAGCTCGTGCGCATCGCGCGCGAGCTGGTGATCGTCGCCGGGCCGTACCGCACGCCCGAGATCGAGCAGGCCGAGGACGCGCTGCGCGAGTTCCACCGTCGCTCGACCGACGGGCTGCCGCACCAGTGGCTCGAGGAGCACCTGCAGCACGGACTGCCCTCGCGCGCCTGGCTCGAGGAGTGGATCACCGCATCGGGACGCAGCTTCCGCCGGCTCGCGACCAACGACGTCGGCAACTGGCTGCTCGTCCAGATGCTGATCTTCCTCAACATGTTCGACCTCGACCCGCAGGTCGGCGACTTCTTCGAGGACTACAACCGCGACATGGCGGCGTACGGCGACGTCTCGCACTCGCCGTACCGGTACATCCACGCGATCCCGCTCAGCGCGCGGCGTGACGCCGGCCTGCAGTCGGTCGAGGAGGAGAACCAGGCGCTCGCCGAGCGCGCGCCGAAGGGTCCGTCGCCGGCGCTGGTGGCGCGCGTGTTCGGCGCGGTCGGCGGCGCCATTGCGGCGAAGAACACCCGCCACGAGGCGACGATCGCGGCGGCGGCGCGGCGCGTGGTCCTGCTCGGCGCCGGCGAGCACGCGCTGCGCGACGGCGAGCGCTCCCGCACGCAGCTCTCGCACGAGGAGGCGCTCGCGCGTTGCGCCGACCTCGAGGAGCAGCTGCGCCTCGCGCGCGAAGCGATCGAGGGTCACGAGGCGTTCATCCACCAGCAGCACGAGCAGATCGAGCACACGCGCGCGATCCTCGACGCGGTGCTGCGCTCGAAGTCGTGGAAGATCACCGCGCCGCTGCGCCAGCTCGCCGAGTCGGCGCGCCAGCTCAGCGACCTGCCGCGCCGCCTTCTCGGCCTCGAGCCGCGCCGCCCGCCGATGCTCGGCGGCGAGCCGCGCAAGGCGGTGCTGTTCCTGAGCGGCTGTCCGGGCGACGCCAAGCGCTACCGCTGCGACCACCACGCGGAGCAGCTGCAGCTCCTCGGCATCACCGCCGACGTCGCGATCTACGGCGAGATCAACCTCTCGTGGGCGCTGCGCACCTACGGCTACTTCGTCCTGCACCGCGTGCCGTTCGGTCCCGACGTCGACCACTTCATCCGCGAGGTGCGCCGCACCGGCCGCACGGTCGTGTTCGACACCGACGACTGGGTGTTCGACGTGAGCTCGATGCCCTACGTCGCGGCGCTCGAGGGCAAGCCGCGCGAGGAGCGCGAGCTCTACCGCCGCGGCCTCGAGCGCTACCGCGCGACGCTGCAGCGTTGCGACGGCGCGATCGTCTCCACCGAGCCGCTCGCGCGCCGCGCCAAGGGCCTCGTCCCCCAGGTGCTCGTGCACGAGAACGTCGCGAGCCGCGACATGGTGCAGCTCGCGGCGCAGGCGCGGCGCGTTCGCGAGCTGCGCGGGCAGGCGAGCCGGTCGACCGGAGAGGTCGTGATCGCGTACCTGAGCGGCACCCCGACGCACCGCCGCGACTTCGCCGAGGCCGAGAAGGCGATCGTCTGGCTGATGGATCGCTATCCGGGCGTCCGCCTGCTCACCGTCGGCCACATCGACGTCAGCGGCACCTTCGGCCGCTTCGGGCCGCGCCACTCGCACGTGCCGCTGATGCCGTGGCAGCGCCTGTTCGCGCTGATGGCGAAGGTCGACATCAACCTCGCACCGCTCGAGAAGGGCAACCCGTTCACCGAGTGCAAGAGCTCGATCAAGTACCTCGAGGCGGCGCTGGTCGGCGTGCCGACCGTGGCGAGCGCGCACCCCGACTTCGAGCGCGTGATCGAGCACGGGCGCAACGGGCTCCTGGTGCCCGACCGCGACGGCTGGCGCGACGCGCTCGCCCGGCTCGTCGAGGATCCCGCCGAGCGCGAGGCGATGGGCGCGCGCGCGCTCGAGGACGCGCTCGCGCGTCACCGCACCACCACCGCCGCGCCCGGGCTGTTCACGAAGCTCGCGTCGCTGCGCAAGCGCGGCGCGGTCGAGCGCCCGCTGATCATCAACTGGATCGTGCGCGCGCCGATCGCCGGCACCGGCGGCGGCTACTGGACGATCTTCCGCCTCGCGAACCACCTCGGCGCCGCGGGGCACCGCGTGCGCGTCTACGTCGAGCCGATCGCGCACCTCGAAGGGCTCTCCGAGGAGGAGATCCATCGCTTCCTCGAGGAGAACTTCGGTCCGCTGAAGGTCGATCCGGTGATCGGCCACCAGCACATCCTGCCCGCCGACGTCTCGATCGCGACCAACTGGCCGACCGCGTACACCGTCGACCGGCTCGCGGACTCGCTGTTCAAGGCGTACTTCGTGCAGGACTTCGAGCCGGAGTTCTACGAGGCGCGCGATCCGCTCTACCGCAGGGCCGAGGCGACGTACGAGCTGCCGCTGCAGATCATCACCATCGGCCGCTCGCTCGCGCGTCGCATGGAGGAGGTGACGGGGCGTCCGGCGTTGTCGATCGACTTCGCGGTCGACCACTCGATCTTCCGCCTCGAGCGCGATCCCGCCGAGCGCGGCGCGCCGACGCGCATCCTGTTCTTCGCGCGTCCGAGCCTGCCGCGGCGCGGCTTCCCGCTCGGCATCGAAGCGCTCCGCCGCGTCAAGCAAGCGCGTCCCGACGTGCGCATCGCGATGTTCGGCGCGAGCGACGAGGAGCTGCGCGAGGTCGACTTCGAGTTCGAGAACCTCGGCGTGCTGAGCCACGCCGATCTCGCGCGCGAGATGAACGCGTCGCACATCCTGCTCTGCTTCTCGCTGTCGGCGAACATCTCGTGGGTGCCGCTGCAGGGCATGGCGTGCGGCTGCGCGGTGGTCGAGGCCGACGTGCCGGGCGTGCGCGAGATGATCGACGACGGCAAGACCTGCCGCCTCGCCGAGCCGGAGCCCGAGAGCGTCGCCCAGGCGCTGATTGGTCTGGTCGACGATCCCGCGCAGCGCGAGCAGCTCGGGCGGGCCGCGGCCGCGGAGATGCAGCAGCGGACGTGGCAGGGATCGGCCGAGCAGTTCGAGCGCATCCTGCGCGAGCGCTGCTTCGTGCGCCTCGACTGGACCAGGACCGCGTCGCGCGCGCCGCACGCTTCCAGGCCCGCACGGGCGTGAACGGCGGTGCTTGACGGCGGCGACGCGCCCGGACGCACGTGAGCCTCGAGCTGCCGTCGGCCGCGACGGAGCTGCGCGTCCTGCTCGTCACGCTGGCGATGCTCTTCGTGCCGGGCTGGGCGCTCTTGTGCGTGCGCCGCGCCTGGCGCAGCTACGCGCCGCTCGAAGCGTGGGCGGTCGCCGCGAGCCTCGGCGTCGCGTTCTGGCCAATCCTGTTCTTCCTGCTGCGCGTGATCGCACCCGGCGTCGCGCTCGGGCGTGGCGCGCTCGTCGTGCTGCTCCTCGCGCTCGGCCTGATCGCCTCGGCGGCGCTGCGTCGCGAGGCGCTCGCGACGGTTCGGTTCGCCGGCCTCGAGTGGCTCGCGCTCGGCGTCGTCCTCGTGACGCTCGGGACGCGCGTGTGGGTCGCGCACGTCGAGCCCTTCCCGGCGTGGTCGGACTCGCTGCACCACGTGCTGCTCACCGAGCTCACGGCGCGGCACGGACGCTTGCCGTCGTCGCTCGAGCCGTACTTCCCGGTGTCGGTCGACCGCTACCACCTCGGTCTCTACGCCCTCACCGGGACGCTGCAGCTCCTCGCCGACGTGCCGGCGCACACCGCGACGCTGTGGCTCGCGCAGGTCCTGAACGGTCTCTGCGGGCTCGGCGTCTACCTCGTGCTCGACCGCCGCGTCGGCCGCGTGCCGGCGGTGATCGGCGCGGTGTGCGCGGGCCTCGTCTCGCACCAGCCGGCGTTCTACGTGAACTGGGGACGGTTCACGCAGCTCGCCGCGCAGACGATCGTGCTGCCGGCGTGGCTCGTCGCCTGGGACGCGCTGCGCGCCGCAGCGGGCGGCGCGTCCAGCGGCGACGCGTCCGAAGGCGACGCGACCAGCGGTGACGCCGCGCGCGCGCCCGCCTCGCTCTTCGCGACGGCGCTGCACGCCTGCCTGCTGGTCGCGGGCGTCTTCCTCCTGCACTTCCGGGTCGCGCTCTTCCTGGTGCCGCTTCTCGCCGCAACCTTCGCGGCCGAGCTCTGGCGCGTGCGCGCGGCGCCGCAGGCGCGACACCGGCTGCTGCTCGTCGCCGCGCTGCTGGCGCTCGCGGCGGGCGCGCTCGCGGCGCCGGGGATGGTGCGCGCGGTGCACGGCTACGTCGCCGGACACTGGGCGGCGGCGCAGTTCCGCGGCGGCATCGCCGCGCCCGACGGCGACCGGCTGACCGGCGATCCCGAGTACTTCTCGTTCTCCGTCGAGAGCATCGCCTACCTGTTCGCGGGGCCGGCGACGATCGCCGTCGTGCTCGCGCTCGCGGCGGTCGCGGTCGTGCGGCGCAGCACGCTCGCGTGCTTGACGGTCGTGTGGGTGGTGGCGCTGCTCGCGCTCGGCGAGGCGCACCGGCTGCGGGTGCCGTTTCTCCAGTTCACGAACGTCGGCGCGGTGCTGATCGCGCTCTACCTGCCGGCCTCGCTGCTGGTCGCGACCGGCGTGCACGAGCTGCTCGGCTGGCTGCGCGCCGGAGCGACGGTACGGAGGGCCGTGCTGCTTCTGTTTCTCGTCCTCGGCGCGCTCGGCGCGCGCGACCGGGTGACGCAGCTCGAGCCGCACCGCTTCTTCGTCACGCCCGCCGACCTGCGCGCGATGGCGTGGATCCGCGAGAACACGCCGCCCGACGCCATGTTCGCGGTGCGGACGATGTTCTGGCTGCCCGGCTTTCCGCACGGCACCGACGCCGGCTACTGGATCCCCTATCTCACGAATCGGCGCACGACCGCGGGCTCGATGCTGTCGAGCCTCTCGCCGCGGATGTCGAACTGGGGGCGCGAGGTGTCGAAGCGCGTGCTGCGCGTGCAGACGACGCGAGACGACGACGAGGCGATGCGCTTCCTTCTGCTCCGCGGCGTGCGCTACTTCTACCTCGGAGCGCGGGGGGATCCGGCGGACGCGGAGCGCATCGCCGCGTCGCGCTACGCGAGGCTGCGCTATGCGGAGGACGGGGTGACGATCTTCGAGCTCGATCCGATGCCGATGCTGGACGGCATCCCGAAGCTGCGCGAGCTGCTGGGCCGCTGATGAAGCGCGCGGCGACGATCTGCGGCAGCGTCTCGATCGTCCTCGCGCTGATCGTTTCGCGACGTCCCGACGCGCTCACCAATCCGCAGTTCTGGGCCGAGGACGGCAGGCTCTGGTTCGCCGCGGCGCACAACCGCGGTCCGCTGGTCGCGCTGCTCGAGCCGGCGGCGGGATACTTCCAGACGTTTTCGCGCTTGACGGCGGCAGCGGGTGTCGCCGTCGGGCTGCGCGCCGCGCCGCTCGTGTTCAACGTCGCGGCGATCGTCGGGCAAGCGCTGCCGCCGCTCTACCTGCTGTCGTCGCGGCTCGCGGGCGCGATCCCGGACTGGCGCCTGCGCGCGCTCGCGGCGCTGATCCTGATCGGCCTCCCGAACTCCTTCGAGGTGCAGAGCAACGTCACCAACGTGCAGACGCACCTCGCGATCCTGGGCTTCCTGATCGTCGTCGCGGACGCGCCGCGGCGCCGTGCGTGGGCGGCGTGCGACCTCCTGCTGCTGATCGTCGGTGGGCTCAGCGGGCCGACCTACGTCTTTCTCGTGCCGGTCGCGATCGCGGTGTGGTGGCGCGAGCGCAGCACGTGGCGACTCGTCGTGCTCGCGACGGTGGCCGCCACGGCGGTGGTGCAGACGGTCGCGTTTCTCACCGCCGACGGCGGCGGTCGGTTCGCGACGCCGCTCGAGCCGACGGTGCGGCGCTTCTTCGGCATCGTCGGCGGGCACATCGTCGTCGGCGGACTCGCCGGCGCGCCGGTGCACGGTCGGCTGTTCCTCGGTCAGGGCGATCCGGGGCCGCTGCTGCCGGCGCTCGGCGTCGTCTGCGTGCTCGCCGTGGCGCGCGCGTTCGTCGTCACCTCGAGCTTCGCGCTGCGCCTGCTGATCGTGTTCGGCGTGCTCGTGCTCGGCGCAGCGCTGACCTCGCCCGCGGTCGACGCCGCGCCGCGCTGGCAGGCGCTGCAGTGGCGCGACGTCGGCATCCGCTACTGGGTGATCCCGACGGTCGCGTTCCTCGCCGTCGTGCTGCGGTCGGCGTGCGCCGATCCGTGGCGCGGCGCGCGCTGGGTCGCGCGCGTCGCGCTCGCGGTGCTCGTGCTGGTCGGCATGCCGCTCGACTGGCGCGTCAAGGCGCGTCCGGACCTGCGCTTCGCCGACCAGGTCGAGCGCTACGAGGACGCGCCGCCGGGCAGCGTGGTGCGGATCCCGATCCCGCCGGCCGGGTGGGAGATGCGGCTGCGCAAGCGCTAGGCCGCCTTGCGGCGCAGCGCGACGTGGAACTCGTTGAACGCCGGGTCGTTGGGGCCGCAGGCGGCGAGCTCGAGGTCGGGCAGGAAGCCGTTCGCGATCAGCTCTTCGAGCTGCGCAAACAGCTCCTCGTCCTGCCAGACGTTGCAGTGCGGATCGGCGAGCCCGCTCGCGAGGTTGCGCACCGCGAAGTCGTGCAGCTCGCGAAGCGAGCAGCGGTCGAAGCCCGGCAGCCAGGCGCGCGCGAACTGCATGATCTGCGCGAGCGGCGGCTCCGTGACGCCGGCGTGGTGACGCTCGAGGAGCTCGTCGAGCGTCGTCGAGGGGCGCCCGGCGTCCGCCGTCCGGCGCTTGTCGGGGACGGCGAGAAAGACGATGCCGCCCGGACGGACGAGACGACCGGCGTCGCCGAGGAACGCGATCGGATCCGGCGTGTGCTCGAGGACGTGACAGGCGATCACGTAGTCGTAGCGCGTCGTGATCTGCTCGGAGAGCGCGCGTCCGCGGGCGACGACGTGGGTGATCGGCGCGATGGTCTCGCGCGGCACCGCGAACATCGCGACCAGCTCGTCGGTCGAGCGCCAGTCGGCGAACTCGCACGCGCCGTGCTCGGGTAGGACGGTCGGTAGGTCGAACGCGCCGATCTCGAGCCCGCGCGCGCTCGCCGGGTCGATCAGCCGACGCAGGAACGCGACCCGCGCCGCGCGATAGTCCTCGCGGTCGACGATCCGCACCGCGGGCTCCGGCTCGGCCATCGGTTCGCGCGCGCTCACCCGGGCCAGCAGAGAAGCGCGCCGACGTCGTGTCAAGATCACGATTGCTCGCCTCCTCGCCCGAGCCGGTCGAGCGCCGACTGCAGCAGCGCGCGGACGTCATCGAGCTCGGGCGGCGCGACGGGCGCACCGCTCTCGCCGATCACGACGATGATGTCGCCGTCGGTCGCGGGATCGGTGTAGGGCGAGGTGAGGGCGAGGATGCGGCCCGCGCCGCGAAGCCAGAGCGCCGCCTGCACCGTCTTCTCCGTCAGCACGTCGTCGAAGACGTGGAAGTGGTGCTCGATCTCGGCTCCGGTCGAGGCGCGCAGGATGCCTTCGGCGAACTCGTTCTTGGACATCTCCGGCCAGTGCGCGGCCCAGCCGACGCAGCCGGCGATGAAGTGCTCGCGCGAGCCGAGCGAGGTCGATTGCTCGCCGAGCGCGTAGTCGAGCAGCACGTGCTCGATCGTCGTGGCAGGTCGGAGCGCGTCGCCCGCGCACACCAGGCGGTGCGGCAGCGACAGGATCGCGACGCCGTCGCGCCTGAGCCAGCGAAGCCACGCGAGCAGCGTCCCGATCGGGTCCGGGGTGTGCTCGAGCACGTTGTGCGCGATCAGAAAGTCGACGCCGTCCGGAAAGCGCGCGGAGATCTCGTCGACGTGGCGGGTCGGCGGCGTCGCCGCGCCGGCGAAGTACTGCGCGAGACCGGCGGCGTCGCGCGTGTCGTAGTACTCGCAGCGCACGCCCGGCGGCAGCAGCGACGGGTACGGACCGGCGCCGATCTCGATGCCGGTCGTGCCCGCGAGCAGGTAGGACGCCGAATGACGCAGGCGGATGTCGTCGCGTCGCACGAACGGGTAGGGCGCCTCCGCGCCGAAGTGGGACGCTGCAAGCGGCGCGTACCGAGCGAGCAGGTGCGAGAACGGCCGACCGTTCCGCAGCCGCGACAGTGCCGAGCGCACGAGCGTCATGGGCGACATGGCGAACCCTATTGCCGTCGTGAGCCGCTTCCACGCGACCTCCGTCCGGCAATGCAAATTCTTGTATGCTGATCGCGGGCGGAGAAGGCAACGGCGATCGCGCGCCCCGCGTCGCGCGTGGGCAACGGTTGACATCCGACGGCTCGCATGGCGGTTCTCCGCCGCGGATGTCCTTGCTGGCGAACGCCTTGCGGAGCTTGCGTCGCGGACGTTCGAGTGGCGCGGAGAGCGCGTCCGGGACGGGCGGCGACGTGGCCGACAACCTGCGCGCGAAGTTCGCGCGGCGGCTGCGGGGCGAAGGCGTCGAGATCGGCGCGCTGGCGAGCCCGCTCTGGCTGCCGCGCGGCGCTCGCGCCCGCTACGTCGACAAGTTCGACTACGAGAAGCTGTGCGCGCACAACCCGGACGTCCCGCCCGAGCGCATCCGAAGGCCCGACGTCGTGTGCGACACGATGACGCTCGACCTGCTGCCGGACCACGCGTACGACTTCGTGATCGCCTGCCATCTGCTCGAGCACGCGCACGACCCGATCCGTGCGCTGCTCGCGTGGCACCGCGTGCTGAAGCCCGGCGGGCTCGCGCTCTGCATCGTGCCCGACGCCCGCTACACCTTCGACCGCGGACGGCCGCTCACGAGCCTCGACCACCTGCTGTGGGACTTCGCGAGCGCAGGGACGGAGATGAAGCGCCTGTCCGACCTCGCGCACGTCGCCGAGTGTAACCTCAACATGCACGCGTCGCTCGACGCGCGCTCGGCGATCGAGCTCGGCTGGCGCATTCTCGAGGACAGCTACGACACCCATTTCCACGTCTGGACGCACGACTCGCTGCGTGCACAGCTCGAGTCGCTGATCGCCGACTACGGGCTGCCGTTCGTGCTGCTCGAGAGCGCGTGTGACGAGCAGGTCGAGATGCTCTTCCTGCTCGAAGCGGTGCCCGCCGACCCCGCACGCTTCCGGTTGGTCGACGGCGTGGTCCCGCGCGCGACGCGGTAGCCGGTCGCGCGCGGGACGACGTCTTTCCGCTACGGACGCCAGCCGGTGATGGGCTGGACGCCCTGGCCGCCGAACTGGCCGAGCCCGAGGAACTCGCCCGTCTTCGAGCTCCGGTAGCGCCAGTTGTTGTTCAGCTTGCGGAAGATGGCGGGATCCATCTTGCCGTCGGCGTCGAAGTCCGCCGGCACGGCGACGAAGCCAGCGCCACCGAAGCCGTTGAACGCCTCCACGACGCCGCCGAAGCTCGACATCCGCAGACGCCAGCGGCCCTTCTTCTTCTGGTAGAGCGCCGCGTCCATGCGACCGTCGCCGTCGTAGTCGGCGGGCACGGGGCGGAAGCGGCCGGCGCCCGCACCGCCGAACTTGAAGGTGACGTCACCCTCGGTGCTGCCGCGGTACGACCAGAAGCTGCCTTCCTTCTGGTAGGTCGCGGGGTCGCAGCGGCCGTCACCGTCCCAGTCGCCGGGGATCGGCAAGCGGCCGGGGCCACCGAAGCCGTTGATCTGCACGAGCCCGCTGGTCGAGCCCTGGTACTTCCAGTTGCCGGTCGCCTTCTCGTAGACGCCCGGATCGGCGATGCCGTCACCGTCCCAGTCACAGACCGTCGGGAGGAAGCCGGCGCCGCCGAAGCCGTTCAACGGCGCGATCGCACCGGCCGAGCCCTCGAAGATCCAGTTGCCGTTCTGGGTGTTGTAGACCGCGGCGTCGGCCTTGGCGTCGCCGTCGTAGTCGGCCGGGACCGCACGCCACTCCGGGCCACCGAAGCCCTGCAGCGAGCCCGACGCCCCGGTCGAGCCGGTCCACGCCAAGGTGCCGGTCGCGGCGACGTAGGTCGCACGGTCGGCGATGCCGTCGCCGTCCCAGTCGTCGCGCGTGCCGTCGCCGGGGACGCCGGGCAGGATCGCCGCGGGCACCTGCACGAGGCCCCAGCCGTAGTACGGGTCGGGGCCCGCCAGGTCCGGATCGCCGTCGTCGAGCTCGATCGCCGACCCGGCGAGGATCAGCTTCACCTGCGCCGGCGTGAACGGCGCGAGCCCGCGCTCGATCCGGTGCGACTGCAGCAGCGCCACCACGCCGGCGACGTGCGCCGCTGCGGCCGACGTGCCGTTGAACGTTCCGAGGAAGGCGAACTCCTTCTCCGTGGTCGCGAAGTTCAGCACCTCGCCCGGCGCGGTCAGGTCGGGCTTCATCGGGCCGTTGGGATCGGACGTCGGACCCCACGAGCTGGTCTCGAGGAGGACGTCGAAGCCCGGGAAGCCGCCGGCGGCGACGGCGATGGTCTCGTTGACCACCGCCAGGTCGTTCAAGCTCTTCTCGGAGGTGAAGTAGGTGAACTCGCCCGCGCCCACCGTGCAGTTGATGCGGAAGTTCGGCCGCTCGTTGCCGGCGTCCTTCATCCGCTTCACGGCGATGAAGTAGTAGTCGTAGAACGAATCGGTCTCGACCGGCAGCTCCTTGGAAAAGGAGTCGCCGAGCGCCACGTCCGTCCCGGGGACGATCGAGACGCCGGCATCGCTCGGACAGTAGGGGTAGTCGGGCGGATCCTGCGCGTCGAAGCGCTCGCGGAAGCGCAGCAGCTGCATCCGGAAGTTGTTCGC
This sequence comes from Candidatus Binatia bacterium, assembly GCA_036563615.1. NCBI lineage: Bacteria > Candidatus Binatota > Binatia (SeqCode) > Binatia bacterium. The sequence continues at coordinate 217,340 of DATCMB010000016.1, read as the reverse complement.
GTTGGGCGAGTCGGTCGCGCTGTAGCAGGTGATGCGCACCTGGTTGAAGCTCTCGGACGCGTAGACCCAGTCCTCCCAGTCGGCGTCGAGGATGATGTCGTTGATCGGCGACTCACCGTCGAAGACGTGGTACGAGGAGTCGTCGTTCGCCGTATTGCAGAAGTCGTCCTTCTTGCAGAACGTGCACGGCGTGAACCGCGCCTCGTAGTGACGCAGCGCCTCGTTGCCCGCCGGCACGACGACGGTCGCACCCGCCGCGGTGGCGTAGACGATGTCGTCGGCGAACGGGTTCGTGCTGCCCGGGTCGCTCATCGTGCGGATGATGTGCAGCGGCACGAGGATCACCTGCGCGCCGTTGTCCACCGCGTGACGGATCGCGAGCTTGATCGCCGCCGGCGTGACCAGCCCCTTGCCGTTGTAGTCGAGCCGGTAGAGCACCAGCGTCGCGCCGGGCGCCACCTCGTGCACCACCTCGGCCGCCGCCGTGCCGTGCTCGCGCACGCCGCCGCCGTGCACCGCCTGGTTGTTGATGGTCGTGGCGATGCCGTTGATGCGGAACTGCATCGACACCGGGATCGCGGGCAGCTCACCCGCCGCGATGGTCTCGTTGAGGGTGTGCCACTCGGAGTCGATGATTGCGACCTTGATGCCGGCGCCCGTGAGACCGGCCGCGTTCGCGATGTCCGAGCCGATGACCTCGAGCCCCTCGCTGTCGATCTCTCCCGACGGCGTCGCGAACGCGGGCGAGAGCACGCGGCGGACGAAGCCCAGCGAGCTCAGCTCCTCGCGCTTGCCGACGGGCACGTCGGCCTCGAGCGAGTCGAAGTTGACGATCGCGGTCTCGCCGACGTCGACGCCGTGCTCGGCGAGCTGCGCGAGCGACTCCTGCAGCACCTCCCGCGGGTCGAACGAGCGCCACAGCGGGATGCCGGTCGCGATCGCGTCGGCGATCGCCTGGCGACGGTCCGCGAAGCGCTCTTGGTCCGCCTGCGGCAGCGCGTCGACGTCGAGGACGATCTCGACGCGCTCGAGCTGCGGCTCCGCCACTTTTGCGGCGGCCGCCACGGACGCGACCAGGGCGATCGTCAGCGGCGCGGCAAGCAGAGCCAGCGTCGACGGAATGAGGCGTCGGTGGAAGATACGGGCCATTAGAGGATGCTCCTTGCGGCTTCCCGGATGTGAGCGGTTTGGGGCCGCCCGGGAAGGCGTGGGGTCCGACGGCGCGCGAGCAAGCGATGGGCCGGATTCGGTCGCTCGCTCAAAAGAGGTGCCGCCTCCTAATACGTTGCATTCGTGTCAGACGTTCGCTCATCGTGCAGAGGTGCTCGGGGTGTGGCGCGTTGCCACGGTAGCCCGCTCTGCTCGCCGCCGTGAGGCTTGCTGGGAAGGTTGTCTTACCGGTTGGCGACGCAGCGTGCCGCTCGCGGGCGACCCGTGATACACCCCGGCGCATGCCTGTCGACGAACGAGCCGGAGCCGACTTTCTCGGACCGATCTCGCGCATCTACATCTCGCAGCGCCTGAAGCTGCACTACCTCGACTGGGGGAACGAGCACAAGCCGCTTTTGTTGCTGATCCACGGTGGCCGCGACCACGCGCGGAGCTGGGACTGGGTCGCGGCGGACCTGCGGCGCGACTTCCACGTCGTCGCGCCCGACCTGCGCGGGCACGGCGACTCCGAGTGGGCGGTCGGCTCGATCTACTCGCTGATCGACTACGTGCTCGACGTCGCGCAGCTCCTCAAGGTGATCGATCGCTTCCCGGTGCACATCATCGGGCACTCGCTCGGCGGCTCGATCGCGCTGCACTACTCCGGCATCTACCCCGACCGGGTCGCGAAGGTGATCGCGATCGAGGGGCTCGGGCCGTCGCCCGACATGATCGCGTCGTTCAAGGACACGCCCGCCGCCGATCGCATGCTGCACTGGGTGCGCGAGATGCAGTCGCTCGCGCGTCGCCGGCCGCGCTACTACGCGACCCTCGACGAGGCCGTCGCGCGCATGCGCGAGGCGAACCCGCGCCTCACCGAGGAGCAGGCGCGCCACCTGACGATCCACGGCGCGCAGCGCGAGGAGGACGGCTCGTACCGCTGGAAGTTCGACAACTTCACGCGCGCGGTGTCGCCCTACCTGTTCAACGTCACCGACGCGCGCAACATCTGGGGGCGGATCACCTGCCCGACGCTGCTCGTGCGCGGCACCGAGTCCTGGGCGAGCGATCCGTCGAAGGACGGCCGCGCCGAGGCCTTCCAGAACGCGCGCGTGGTGAACGTCGAGGGCGCCGGGCACTGGGTGCACCACGACCGGCTCGACGTCTTCCTGCCGCTCGCGCGCGAGTTCTTCGGGGTGTGATTCGGTCGCGCGGCCTGGGCGCGGATGGTAGCGATTCCGGGTCACCGGTCCGCCGCCCCGGCGGACGTCTCGCACGAGGACACGCTCGACCATGGTGGGAATCAGCTCGATCGGGATCTACGTCCCGCGCTCGCGACTCGACCGCTCGCTCCTCGCCAAGGCCTGGGGCAACAAGCAGCCGCCGGGTGAGAAGGCGGTCGCGTTCTACGACGAGGACGCGCTGACGCTCGCCGTCGCCGCCGCGCACCGCTGCCTCGAGGACTTCGACCCGCTGCAGATCGACGGGCTGTTCTTCGCCTCGACCTCGTCGCCGTACCGCGAGAAGCAGGTGGCGAGCGTGGTCGCGACCGCGTGCGACCTGCCGCGCGCGATCATCACCGCGGACTTCGCGGGCTCGGTGCGCGCCGGGCTCGCGGCGCTGTCGGCCGCGGTGCGCGCCGTGCAGAGCGGGCAGGCCCGCCGCGTCCTGGTGGTCGCGTCCGACTGCCGGCCGGCCGAGCCCGAGAGCGACCTCGAGGGCGTGCTCGGCGACGCCGCGGTCGCGGTGGTGGTCGACGGCAAGCCGCGGCTCGCGGAGTTCGTCGCCGCGGCGGCGGTGGCCGAGGAGTTCACCTTCCAGTGGCGCAGCAACGAGAGCCGCGGCGTGCAGACGCAGGACGTCCGCTTCTCGGTGACGCACGGCTACCTGCGCGACATGGCGGAGGTCGTGTCGCGGGTGATGAACGAGCAGGGCGTCGGCACGGGCGACCTCGCCGCGCTCGCGATCGGCACGCCCGACGCGCGCACCGCGCAGCAGCTCGCGAAGGAGGTCGGCGTCGACGCGAAGACGTGTCTCGTGCCGACGCTCATCCCGCGGATCGGCGTCACCGGCTCGCCCGATCCGCTGCTGCAGCTCGCGGGTGCCGTCGAGCGGGCGAAGCCTGGCGACGACATCGTCGTCGCGGCGTACGGCGAGGGCGCGGAGGCGCTGCTGCTGCGCGCCACGGACGGCGTCGGCGCGGGCTCGGTGCGGCCCGGCGTCGAGCAGGCGCTCGAGCGCACGCTGGCGCTGCCGAGCTACGAGAAGTACCTCAAGTACCGCCGCATCCTCGGCCAGGACGAGACGCCAGTCGAGCTCGTCAGCAACGTGCTCGAGGCGCGCGAGCTGCAGCAGGACACGCGGCTCTACGGGACGCGCTGCGGCGCATGCGGTCTCGTGCAGTACCCGATGGCGCGCGTCTGCCTGCAGTGCAAGGCGCGCGAGGGGCTCGAGCCCGTCAAGCTCAACAAGAAGGGCACGATCTTCACCTACACGGTGGACCATCTGGCGGCGAACCTCGACCACCCGCTCGGCATGGCGGTGGTCGACCTCGAAGGCGGCGGCCGCGTCTACGTCCAGATGACCGACTGCACGAGCGACGAGGTGAAGATCGGCGCCCCGGTCGAGCTCACCTTCCGCCGGCTGCACGCCGGTGGCGAGAACTACAACTACTTCTGGAAGGCGCGCCCGCTATGAACTCGATTCGCGACAAGGTCGCCGTGATCGGCGTCGGCTGCACGAAGTTCGGCGACCTCTACGACATGACGTACGAGGACCAGGTCTGCGAGGCCGCGTTCCAGGCCTACGCGGACGCGAACATCGACCCGAGCGAGATCGACGCGGCGTACGTCGGCACGTACCTGCCGCACGCGCAGGGCGGCAAGGCGGGGATCTCGCTCGCCGATCCGCTACGGCTCTACGACCGCCCGGTGACGCGCGTCGAGAACTTCTGCGCGACCGGCACCGACGCCTTCCGCAACGCGTGCCTCGCGATCGCGTCGGGGCAGCACGACATCGTGCTGGTCGTCGGCTCGGAGAAGCTGAAGGACCGTCCCGGGCGCGGCATCCCGCGCGTCGGCCACCAGATCCTCGCCAAGGGCAACACCGCGCCGGGACTCTTTGCGCTCGCGGCGAACCGCTACATGCACGAGTTCGGTCTGACCCGCGAGACGCTCGCCAAGGTCGCCGTCAAGAACCACTGGAACGGCGCGCGCAACCCGCTCTCGCACCTCAAGATGGAGGTCACCGTCGAGCAGGTGCTGAACGCGCCGATGATCGCGTGGCCGTTCGGGCTCTTCGACTGCTGCCCGACCACCGACGGCGGCGCCGCGGCGATCCTCTGCCGCGCCGACATCGCGAAGCGCTTCCGCGACGACTACGTGCTGGTGAAGGGCGCCGCGCTCGCGGTCGCGACCGGACGCCCGTACTTCGACCCGACGTTCGACTACGTCGGCTTCCGCTCGACGCAGGCCGCGGCGCGGCTGGCGTACGAGCAGGCCGGCATCCAGCCGTCCGACGTCGACTTCGCCGAGGTGCACGACTGCTTCACCTGGACCGAGATCTCGAACATCGAGGACCTCGGCTTCGCGAAGAAGGGCGAGGGCGGCAAGTGGGTCGAGGAAGGCCGCACGCGGGTCGACGGCGACCTGCCGATCAACCCCTCGGGCGGCCTCAAGTCGTTCGGCCACCCGATCGGCGCCTCCGGCGTGCGCATGATCTACGAGTGCGTGCAGCAGCTGCGCGGCAACTGCGGCGAGCGTCAAGTCAAGGATCCGGAAATCGGGCTCGCGCACAACGTCGGCGGCCCGGGCGCGGTGTCGTGCGTCGTGGTGCTGGGTCGGCAGGACAGCTGAGCGAGCGAAGATCGTCGTCGAAAACCTGGCGGCCGACGCCTTTTCCCGAGCTCCGCTGTCGCACGGGGTCGAGCGACGTGACCGCGTCGCGCGCGGCACGCTCGTTCGTGGCCGCGCGCGACACGCCCCGCCCGTCACACGCGCCAGCCGGACGCCGCGACGACGTCCGCGACGCGGTCGAGCTCCGCGTCGAGCGTCGCCTCCCAGTCGCGCGTCTCGCCGCGCCAGCCGAGCTCCTCGAGGAAGGCCTGGCGAAAGCGCGTGTCGGCGAACAGACCGTGCAGGTATGCGCCGCGCACGTTGCCCTGCGCGAAGCCGAGCCCGTCCGGCAGCCACTCGACGACGCCGGGCGTGAGCGGCTCGCTGCGGCCGTGGCGGATCTCGTAGCCGCGCAGCGTGCCGCCGCGCCACGCGACCTCCGTCCAGCGCGCGATCTTGTCGGGCGCGAGCTCGGTGCGCAGCTCGAGCAACCCGAGCCCTTCCGCGTCGCCGCCCTCCTCGAGTCCGTGCGGGTCGGCGAGCGTGCGGCCGAGGATCTGCAGGCCGCCGCAGATGCCGAGCACCGGACGACCGGCTCGCGCCGCGCGCACGACGCGCTCGCCGAGCCCGCTCTCCCGTAGGTGGCGCAGGCTCGCCGCGGTGTTCTTGCTGCCGGGGAGCAGCACCGCGTCGAACGCTTCGAGCGCGGTCGCCCGCTGCACGGGAACGACGCGCACGCCGTGCTCGTGCACGAGCGGATCGAACTCCTCGAGGTTGCTGGCCCACGGGTAGAGGACGAGGGCGACGTTCACCTGCCCCGGCGCGAAGTGCGCCGCGTGGCGGAAGGCGTCTTCCTCGGGCAGGACGTGGCGCACGTACGGCACCGTCGCGACCACGGGCACGCCGGTCTGGCGCTCGAGCCACGCGGGTGCGTCGCCGAGCAGCGTCGGATCGCCGCGGAAGCGGTTGAGGACGAAGCCGCGCACGAGCGCGCGCTCGTCCTCCGTCAAGCACATCCAGGTGCCCAGCAGGTGCGCGAACGAGCCGCCGCGGTCGATGTCGGAGACGAGGTAGACGTCGGCATTGCACTCGAGCGCGACCGCCATGTTGACGATGTCGCTCTGCCGCAGGTTGACCTCGGCCGGGCTGCCGGCGCCCTCGACGACCAGCTGCTCGTGCTCGGCGAGGAGCTCGCGCAGTGCGCGCTGCACGATGGGCCAGAGGTACGAGCGGCGCTCGAGCCACGGCATGCGCGTCGCGCGCTCGTCGTAGCGTCCGAGCACGATCACGTGGCTCGCCGTGTCGGCGCTGGGCTTGAGCAGGATCGGGTTCATCCGCACGTCGGGCGTGACGCGCGCCGCGAGCGCTTGCAGGTGCTGGGCGCGCCCGATCTCGCCGCCATCCGGCGTCACGGCGGCGTTGTTGCTCATGTTCTGCGCCTTGAACGGCGCGACGCGTACGCCGCAGTTCGCGAGGTGGCGGCAGAGCGCGGTCGCGAGAAAGGACTTCCCGGCGTCGCTCGTGCAGCCGAGGATCATGATCGGTGTGCGGGACACGGATCTCGTCGATGCTTCGATGCTTCCCGCGGGATCTTGCCGCGCGCGGCGCGCGTCAGTGCAGCGTGCGCTCGATGGTCTCGAGCCGCGCGAGCTGGACGTCGCGCTGGTCGATGACGCGACCGTCCTCGTCGCTCAGCAAGAAGCCGTGCGAGTAGCGCTGCACCTGACAGCGACGCTTGCGCGACCACGGCTCGCTCCAACCGGGTGCGCTGCCCGCGACCACCTCGAGCGCTGCGGGCAGGGCGATCGCGAGACGGCAGAGGTCGGAGAGGCGCGTCTCGTCGGGGTCGACCCACGGCGCGGTGAACACGACGTCGCGGAAGCCCCAGCGCAGCCGCACGCGACCGTGCAGACGGCCGTACTCGTAGAGCCAGAACAGCGACTTCGCGTCGGCGACGAGACGGCGGAGAAGCCGCGAGCGATCGTGCTTGCGCAGGTAGCCGCGAAGCTTCGCGGGATCGGCGAGCGGACGCGAGATGCCGCACGAGCCCCACACCAGCATCGCGGTCGTGATGCGCAGCGTGCGGCCGCGGCGGTTGAGCCGCATCGACTTCTGCGGCGGGGTGAGGTCGACGACGCGACGCTCGCCGGCGTCGAAGCCGAGACCGCGCAGCAGCGCGCGCACGTCGAGGCCGATGATCACGTCGTAGCTCGCGAGCCGCTGGCGGACGCGCTCGAGCCACGCCTCGTCGTCGCCCGCGACGACGGTCTCGATCCCTCGGTCCGCGACGTCGATCAGCACGACGGCCTGCGGCGCCGAGGTCGGAAACGCGTGCACGACGACGCGCCGCAGCCGCGCGAGCTCGAGCGCGCTCGCGATGCGGATGCGCTCGATCTCGTTCCAGCGCGCGGCGAGCGTCGCGCGGTCCGGGTGGTACACGGCCCACTTGCGCTCGCGCTCGGCGCGGCTGCGCACCGCCTGGCGCGTATCGGGGACGATGGGGTGCGCGGCGTCGAGCACCCAGCGTCCCTCCGCGGTCTCCTGCACCGGAGCGTCCTTGTGCCAGCGCGCGGCCGACGCGCGCGAGAGCTGGGAGCCGCCCGTGAACTTCGTCGCGAAGGCGACGACGTCGTCGGCGGGCAGCGAGCCGCCGTGCGCGTCGAGGATCGCGACCGCGACGCGCAGCGCCGGGAACGACGACGGGATGCCACGCTTCCACGCCGTCTCGAGCTCGGACCGCGTGAGCGCCTCCTGCGGTCCCGGCGGCCACGCGAGGGCGATGTCCTCGCCCGGCAGCGGATCCTCGAAGAGCGGGTTCAGGCCGTAGCGGATCACCCAGTCGTCGAGCTCGTGGTGGTGCACGTCGAGGGTGTAGTGGTCGCCGTCGCGGTAGACGGGAGGCCGCGCCGGCTTGCAGCGCGTGAGCGAGCGCAGCGCCTCGTCGCGCGTGGCGATGCCGACCTCCGCGAAGCGCTCGGCGACCTCGGCGAGCGTCATCGGCGCGCCGCGCTCGAGCAGCGCCACGACGAGCAGCCCGTAGGTGTTCGCCTGCGGATGATGCTTGACGCGCGCGAGATCAGGTGTGGGGATCTCGAGCTTCCGGCACCACGCGTTGACGTCCGCCGGAGCCGGACTGCCCTGGGTGCTCATTGCATCGCCATAGCCGCCCGGACGGCGGGACGCTAGCCCTGCGCCGCCCGGACGACGTCCGGCGAATCTTTATCCGACGGCTAGCCGACGACCGGCGCGTCCGTCCCGGGCGCCTGCGCCGGCTCCGGCGACGCGCCCGGCGCGGGCTCGGGCGACGGCTCGAACACCACGCCGCGCGCGACCAGCCAGGCGCGCAGGTCGCGACCGGCCCGCCGCCGCAGCTCCTCGTTGATGTCGAAGCGCTCGAGGGCGAGCTTGAGCGCCCGCGTCGCCGTCTCGACGGGGTGCGCGCGGAAGAACATCGCGACCTCCTTGCGATGCTCGCGCGTTTGCAGCGACGCGGTGGCCTCGATCACCCGCGACACCATCATCGGGGGCAGCCGCTTCACCAGCACGGCCCAGTTCTCCTTGATGAAGCGCCAGGTGATCTCGCGTGCGGCGCGGTTGCCAAGCAGCCGAATCAGCAGGAAGCCGACGTCCTGGGTCGGGATCTCGGGCGTCAGCGTCAGCTCGGCGGCGCGCCGCGCGAGCTCCGGATCGCGGAAGTCGCCGAGCGCGAGCTGGAAGCGCCGGCTCTCCTGCGGCGTGCGCGCCTCGGCGACCGCGCGACGCATGCGCTCGAAGCGCTCCTCGTCGCCGTCGCGGGCGACGATCGCGATCAGCGGGTCGACGAGATTCGGCTCGACGCTCGAGCGGTCCTGCAGGTAGCGCAGGAAGCGCGGCACCGCCTCGCTGGCGACCTCGGGATCCTCGCCGAGCAGGCCGACCAGACGCAGCAGCGAGCCGCGACGCAGCTTGCGCTCGTCGTCGTCGGTCGGCGCGGCGTCCCAGCCGAGCTCCTGCCACGCGGGGCGGAAGACCTCGGCGATCCAGTCGATGAACGGCTTGCGGGTGTCCGCCCCGGCGCCCTCGACGACCTGATCCTCGATGAAGGAGAGCGGCGCGGCGAGCGAGTCGAGCACCTCGTAGTCGGTCTCGTTGCCCATCGCGCCGACGAGATCGAGGAAGCTCGCGATGCGCGCGCGGCCCGAGCGCACGATCGCCCACTGGTGGCCGACGAGCCCCATGCGCTCGACCGGGGTGAGCGCCGTCGCGAGCTCGTTCGCGAGCGCCGAAAGCGTCTCGGGGTCGTGCAGCACGCGGTAGAAGCCGCCCTCGCCGACGTTGCCGTAGAACCACGGCACGTGCTTGCCGCCCGGCACCGGGATGCGCTCCTTCGCGCGCTTGATCAGGAAGCGCTCGACGCGCGGGCCACGTCCGCCCGTGCCGGCGAACTTGACGACCATCGGCAGCGGCCACGCGGACGCGCCGCCCTCGGGGAACTTGGTCGTCGGGCTCGCCTTGAAGCGCTCTTGCTTGACGACGAGCGACGCGGGCTTCGCCTCCTCGTCGCGCTCGAAGCTGACCAGCGGGAAGCCCGCCTGGCGCACCCAGGCGCGCACGATCTGCGCGACCGGCTGACCGGACGCTTTCTCGAGCGCGTTCCACAGGTCGGCCGCGACCGCGTTGCCCTCACGATGATCGCGGATGTAGGCCTGCACGCCGGCGCGGAACTTCTGTGGGCCGAGGTAGTGCTCGACCATGCGCACGACCGAGGCGCCCTTCTCGTAGGTGATGGCGTCGAAGTTCTCGGTTGCCTGCGCCGCGTTCTCGACCTCGGCGTAGATCGGGTGCGTGTTGGCGAGCGCGTCGAGCGCGAGCGCCGCGGCGCGATGCGGCTCGAAGTTGTTCCACATCCGCCACTCGGGCTTCCACTCGTCGACGATCTTGAACGCCATCCAGGTGGCGAACGCCTCGTTCAGCCAGAGGTCGTCCCACCACTTCATGGTGACGAGGTTGCCGAACCACATGTGCGCGAGCTCGTGCGCGATCACCTCGGCGACGCGCTTCTTCTCGGCGAGCGAGATGGTCGCCGGGTCGACGAGCAGCAGCGTCTCGCGGAAGAACACGGCGCCCGCGTTCTCCATCGCGCCGGCCTCGAAGTCCGGCACCGCGACCAGGTCGAGCTTCTCGTACGGGTAGGGCAGGCCGAAGTACTTCTCGAGGCGCGTGAGCGTCTCGACCGCCGCCTCGAGCGCGAAGCCGGTCAGGTGACGCTTGCCCGGGACGTGCCAGACCCGGATCGGCACCTTGCCCGCGTAGCGCACCTGCGAGCCCTCGAGCTCGCCGACGGCGAGCGCGCAGAGGTACGTCGAGAGCGGCGGCGTCGTCTTGAAGTGGAAGGTCGTCGTGCCGTTGGTGTTGTTGACGCTGCGCTCGAGCGGGTTGTTGGAGATCACCGTCAAGCCGGCGCGCGCGGTGACGGAGAAGGTGAAGCGCGCCTTCAGATCCGGCTCGTCGAAGCACGGGAAGAAGCGGCGGGCGTCGGCCGCCTCGAGCTGGGTGAAGGCGTAGCGCTGGTCGCCGACGCGGGCCATGTACAGGCCGCGCAGACGCTCCTGCAGGTTGCCGTGGTAGGCGAGGCTCAGCGCGTACTTGCCCGGACCGACCGGACGCAAGAACTTCACCTCGACGGTCTCGCGCGCGCCGTGCGGCACGATCGCGACCGCCACCTGGTTGATCGGCGGTCCGACCGGCTTCGCGCCCGGCACCATCGGCTTCGGCGGCTTTTGCGGCTTGCCGTCGCGCGGCGCGATCTCGGCGTGATCGATGGTGATGTCGGCCGCGTGCAGCTCGATCGACGGCCGCTGATGCTTGAGCTCGAGCTCGATCATCACCTCGCCGCGGAAGTTCGCCCGCACGAGGTCCGGCAGGATGTGGACGTGGTAGCGGATCGGCTTGACGTCGCGCGGCAGACGGAAGGCGGCGTCGGTGGTCGGTTTCAGGAGCGCCCGTGCCTTGGTCTTGCGGGCCTTCTTGCCGGCGGCCTTGGCGCGCGAGGGGCGCGGGCGCGACGTCGACTTGGCGGCCTTGCCGGAGGTCGATGCCCGTCCGGTGGGTGCCGCAGCCGGGCGCTTCTTGGCCGGCGTGCTCTTCGCGGCCTGCGCCGTCTTCTTGGTCGCCGGCCGACTCTTTCCCGCCGAAGCGGCGCGACGACGCGCTGCGGCGGGCTTGGCGGCGCGCGTCCTCTTGGCGGCGGCACCCTTGCGGGCCTTGGTGGCCCCCGAGGCCTTCTTCGCCTTGCTGCTCTGTTGCTTCAACGAGGATCTCCTGAAGATGGCGGCTGCCGTGCCCGGGCGCACCGCGCCCGGTGACGCACGAGCCCCGCCTGTCGCGTTTCCTTGCCGCGACGAAGGCTCCAGCGCAAGACTACGGCCATGCGAAACCAGGCTGCGCTCCTTGCGGGGCGCGCGCTGGTCGCCGGTGGGGACGCTGGGATTGGCAAGGGGATCGCCCCGCCGTTCGCCGAGCAGGGCGTGCGCGTGGTGGTCGCGGAGCTTCGCTCGAACGCAGCGAGGAGACGGCGCGAGGATCCAGGAAGCGGGCTCGAGGCTGTAGCGATGACAACCGACGTCCGCGATCTGGACCAGGTTGCCCAGGCGGGCTTCACCCGCTCGATGACGCTCGAGCTCGCGCGCACCGCGTGCGGGTGAACGCCATCGCGCCCGACGTCTGCCTCACCGAGGGCCTGCGGGCGATGGGGTCCGAAACGGCCCACGCGCGGCACGCGTACGTGGTGTGCCGCTCGGGTGGCCGCGGAGCCGGCCGGGGGCGCCGGCCCGCCGTGTTCCTGGCGTCAGACCTCGCGAGCTACGTGACCGGGGTCACGCTGCACGTCGACGGCGGGACGCACGCCGCCGGCGGCTGGTGCATCGATCCCGGCGGCAGCGGCTGGGTGCTCGGGCTCCCGCCTGGCACCGACGACGGCGGCACGACGCGCGAGGTGCGCGTCGCGCGCCGCCACCTCACGCGTCGGTCACTCGCCGATGAACTTCTTGCAGCTCGGGTCCTGCGCCTTGAAGACCGCGAACTCGGGCTGCCCGGACTTCGTCTTGGTCGCCGGCGTGATGGTCACGAGGTCGCCGACCTTCACCGGCGGGGGCTCCTTGTAGGCGAAGGCGAGCGCCGCTTCGGAGATCTCCCGATTCGGATCCATCAGGTTGATGAAGTTCGGATCCTTGTGGATCGCGACCACGCAGTACGGCACGGTGTAGATGTACGGCGCTGGCCACTCGGGGCTCTGCGTGAGGTCCTTCTCCGCATGTGCCCCACCCGCCAGCACCACACCGAGCCACGTCGCGGCGACCGCAGCTCCGACCTTGGGCAGCGTCCAGTTTTTGCGCATGGCGCGCCTCATATCCCAATTTGGAACGGACTGTCGAGAGCAGGGCGGGACGCTCAGAGCTCCGACCAGCCCACCTCGCGCAGCCCGCGGGCGAGGGTGCGCGCGCCGAAAATCACCGCCGACTGCGGCTGCGGCACGACGCGCACCGCGATGCCGGTCGCCGCGGCGACGCGCTCCCCGAGGCCGTCGAGGCAGGCGCCGCCGCCGGTCAGCGTGATGCCGCTCTCGATCACCTCGCAGGCGACCTCGTGCGGCAGGTCGCGCACCGAGCGGCCGACGAAGCGCGCGATGGTTTCGATCGCCTCGTCGGCGGCCGCGACGATCGTCCCGGCAGCGACGGTCTCGTCACGACCTTGCGTCACCCGGACCGGTCGATTTCCCGCCGCGCGCAGCTCCGCGAGCCGCTTGCACAGCGCCTCGGCGTCGGCGGCGTGGATCCGCAGCCCGACGCGGTCGGCGACGGCGTCGCGCACCGCGTCCTGAACGGCGCCACACGCAAAGCGCATCGCATAGGACGCGATCAGCTCCGCTGATCGCAGCACGCCGACGTCGGTGACGCCGTGCCCGACGTCGACCACGAGCTGCGCCCAGCGCTCGGGCTCGAGCCCGGCGCCGACGGCCGCCGCGAGCGGCTCGGGCAGGACGGCGACCGGGTGCGCGCCGGCGCGCTCCAGCGCGGCGAGCAGCGCGCAGCGCTCGGCGTCGCTCGCGTCGCTCGGCGCGCACACCACCGCGCGCCAGCCGCCGAGCGTGAAGCGACGGACGCGGTGCAGGACGTCGGCGACCAGCTCGCCCGCCGCCGGCACGTCGACCACGACGCCGGCCAGCAGCGGGCAGCGCTCGTCGCCCGGACGGTGCACGCGGCAGGCGACCACCCGCTCGTCGCTGAGCGCGCAGGCGCGCGCCGTGTGGCAGCCGAGATCGAGGGCGACGTAGGGCGAGATCACGTCATCTCGCCCGCTCGACTAGAGGTGGTAGTCGCCGGCCGCTTCCGGCTGGTAGACGACCGCCGACACGCGCAGCCGTCGCGTACCACCGCGCGGCAGCGGCCACTCGATCGACTGGCCGACGGAGAGCCCGAGCAGCGCCGCACCCACCGGCGCGAGCACCGAGACGCGCCCGCGCGACAGATCGGCGTCGCGCGGGTAGACCAGCGTGAGCTCCATCTCCTCGCCCGTGTCCTCGTCGACGAAGCGCGCGCGCGAGTTCATCGTCACGACGTCGGGCGGGATCTCGGTCGGAGCGACGACATCGGCGCGACTGAGCTCGGTCTCGAGCTCGTCGCACTCGCGGACGTTGCGGCCGTTCGCCTGGCCCGCAATGAGCCGGCTCAGCCGGAGGAGATCCGGCTCGGTCACCATGATGTGTCGCTCGGTGCTCATGATGAAGGGAGGATAAGTCCTGCTGAAGCAGGATTCAAAGGCGGGGATCCCACGGTCGTGCCCCCGCCCACCCGGACCTCGGGCGCTGCCGGCCCCGACGCGATCGCCGTGGCCCGCCGCCCCGAGCCTCGCTCAGACCTCGATCGTCAGCCGCTCGTGCGCGCGCACCATCTTGGCGCGGATCGGCAGCTCCCACGGACACGCGCCGGAGCAGGGCGCGGGGCAGGTGAGGCAGCGCCCGGCGTCGAGCCCGGCGCGCACGAGCTTCGCGTACTTCTCGCGCGCGATCTCGGTGCGGCCATAGTCCGCGTAGTACATGTCGTAGCGGAGCACGGTGTCGATCGGCAGGCCGTTCGGGCACGAGCCGAGACAGAGACCGCAGTGCGGCCGGCAGTAGTCGGCGCTCGCGAGGCGGTCGTAGCGCTCGAGCAGCGCCTGGTCGCGGTCGGTGAGCTGCGTGCCGGACGCGTAGAGGTACTCGTCGCAGTGCTCGAGCTTCGAGAACGACACCACGAGACACGACACCGATGGGTTCGACAGCACCCAGCGGAAGGCGGCCTGCGAGTACGCGACCGCGTCCTCCTTCATGCCGGGGATGTTCGCCGCCTTCGCGCCCTTGAGCGTCTTCATCGCGACGACGCCGATGTCCTTGGCGTGCGCCTCGTCGATGATCTCGCCGATCTGCGGCCAGAGGCCGTGGTGGTAGGCGAGCATCATGACGTCGAAGCGGTTCGAGTCGATCGCCGCGCGCGCGACCTCCTCGAGGCGCGGCGTGTGGGTCGAGACGCCGAGGAAGCGCGCCTTGCCCTGCTCCTTCAGGCGATCGAAGGCCTCGTGGAAGTTCGGCGCGAGCAGCCGCTCGACGCGGTCGCACGAGTGGATGTGGATCAGGTCGACGTAGTCGGTCTGCAGCCGCTTCAGGCTGCCCTCGACCGCGCGGATGATCTCCGGCACCGGCGTGTCGTCGGGCAGGTGTCCTTCCGCGGTGCAGAACTTGGTCGCGAGGAACATCTTGTCGCGACCGCCGGTCTCGCGGATCGCCTCACCGAGGATGAGCTCCGAGGTGTGGTGCGAGTAGTCGGGTGCGGTGTCGAAGTAATTGACGCCGCGCTCGATCGCGCGCACCGCGACCTCCTTGTCCTTGATCTGGCCCGAGCCGAGCGAGATGTCGGACACCATCGCGTTCGTGCGTCCGAGGCGCCGGTAGCTCTTGACGCGCGAGCCGGCCCACTCGGGACGCTGCACGGGCGCCGTCTTCTCGACGTCGGCGAGGAAGATGTCGCGCGCGACCGGTCGCCAGCGTCCGTTGGTGAACAGCACGCCGGCGCCGCCGGCGACCGCGGTCGCGACACCGCTCGCGCCGACCGCGCCGGCCGTGGCGAGGAAGCTGCGTCGCCCGCTGTCCGCCAGCGCCGGCTCGCCTGCCGGCGCCGCCGGCGCGGCGGCGCCGCGCGACGCGACCGGCGTCAAGAGCCAATTCGGCTCGGTCGCGCCGCAGCGGCGACACACCGGACGGCGTAGCCGCAGGAAGCCCGCGACGAAGGCGGCGAGCGCGACGACGAGCGCGAGCAGCGCCGCCGGCACCGCCGGCGAGAAGCCGTGGCGCACGCCCTCGAGCATCGGCACCATCCGCGGCGCCACGCCGAAGGCGACGAGAGCGAAGGTCAGCGCGAACAGCGCCAGGCGCACCGGCCAGGCGACGCGCACGACCTCGACGGACCGCTCTCCTCCACAGACGCTGCAGCTCGTCATCGCGCGACCATACTCCCGCTACACGGCCGTCACCAGCCGTTTACGGCAGCCGGTAGGCGCGCACCCCGCCGTTCGGGCTGACGATGCCGTAGCCGACGTAGACTCTGTCGCCCTTGATCGCCGCGCGCGACGAGGTCGGCTCGGGGAGCTGGAGGGTCTTCAGGCGCTCGCCGGTCGCGGCGTTGTAGACGTAGAAGTCCGGGACGTCGTTGGTGCCGGTGAAGAGCACGTCGTTCTTCACGCCGACGTGCGCGTACGCGCGCCCGATCTCCGAGGTCCACAGCGTCTTGCCGTCGCGGACGTCGAACGCCATCAGGTGCGGCGGCGCCGGGTTCGCGCGCGGGATCATCTCGAAGAGCGCCGCGTAGATCCGGCCGTTCTCGTAGGCGATCGCGCCGTTGAACAGACCGAAGCCCGCGAAGCCCGGCGACACCGGCGTCGGCAGCACCTCGTTGGTCCAGGCGATCTCGCCGGTCGCCTCCTCGAAGGCGTACAGCGTGCCGTCCTTGCTGCCGGAGACCAGCAGCTTGCGCAGCCGACCGCGCGAGTCCGGCACGTCGAGCAGCAGCGGACCGTTCAGGAAACCGAAGTCGTGGTACGCGCCCTTCGTCTGGCACGGACCCTTGCCGTTGCACATCGCGTCGGTGCCGCAGTCGATCGCCGTGTCCTGCGCGCAGTAGCCGAACTGCTCGGGCGGCTGCACGCGGTTGATCCACTCGGTCGCGCCGGTCGCGGCGTCGAGCTTCATGATCGAGTCGGAGTCGCCGATCGACGGGAAGGTGTAGCAGCCGACGCTGTTGACGTAGACCCAGCGGCCGTCCTCGCTCACCGCCGGCTGCGCCGTGACGCCGGCGCCGCGGCCCTCGACGCACTCGCCGTTCTCCGGGCAGTCCGACGAGTCCTCGCAGGTGATCGAGGTGTCGGTGCGGCAGACGCGCTCGGGAACGTTCTGGCGCTCCCAGAGCAGGTCGCCGGTCTCGAGGTCGAGCGCCGCGGTGCGACCGTTGGTGCAGGGGTTGTCGGTGTGCGACGCGATGCCGACGAAGATGCGGCCGTCGGCCACCGTCACCGCGGACCAGATGTGGTCCACCGTCGGATCGCCGACCTGCACCTGCCAGACGACGTCGCCGGTGCGTCCGTTCAGGCGGTACACGTTCGAGCGCGAGTCGCCGATCAGGATGTCCTCGCTGCCGGGGACGAGCGTCACGCCGGCCTGGATGCCGAAGCCGCCGGCGGCGGTCGCGAACGACCACTTGAGCTCGCCGGTCTGCGGGTCGAGGGCGTAGAGGTTCGCGTCCCACGCGCCGACGTAGACGAACTCGTCGGTCACGACGGGTCCGGCGGTGACGCCGCCGCCGGTCGGGAAGTCCCACGCGAGCTCGAGCTGGGCCGCGTTCTCGGGCGTGATCTCGCGCGGCGCGGGCGGCAGGAAGAACGACTCGGGGACGCTCACCTCGCCGAGGTCGGTCCACTGCTCGGGCGTGCACGGGCCCTGGCGGCACGAGTCCGCGCCCGCGCACTCGAGCTCGATGTCGTCGCCGCTGCGGCCGGTCTCCACGCAGAACACGAAGCTCGGCTCGAGGCCCTCGCCGCGGTAGACGATGCCGGTCACCACGCCGTCGTCGAAGCGGGCGATCGACCAGCGCTCGTCCTCGAGGTCCTTGTTGACGAGCGTGCTGTCGCCGTCGGGCGTGATCTGCACGCCCGAGCCCGGCTGCTCCTGCTGCGGTGCGGCGACCGCGCGCAGCGCGAGCGCGCCGCTCGCCTCGCCCTCGTCGCCGCCCTCCTCGGGCTCGAAGAACGACTCGGGCAGCGTCACCTGGCCGATCTCCGTCCACTGGTCGGGCGTGCACGGCGAGGCGGTGCAGCGCTCGGCGCCGGAGCACGCGAACGAGAGCTCGCCGTCGGACTCGGCGAGCTGCTCGCACCAGACGAAGCTCGGGTCCTCGCCGTCGGGGTAGTAGACGTTGCCCGAGACGGTCTCGGCGGAACGGACGATCGACCAGCGCTCGCCGCCGACGTCCTTGCTGATCAGCGTGCGGGCGCCGTCGGGCGTGATCTGCAGCCCGGACTGCGCGGCGGCGGATGTCACGGCGGCGAGCACCGCCGCCAGAGCGATGGCTGAAACGCGTAGAAGCACGTTTGGAACCCTCCGGAGAATTGGCTCAACCGGACGAGCGGTGAGCGAGGACGCCCGCTCGCCTGGTTGCACCGGTCGAGAAGCGCATGCGCGCGAGCGAACGCCTCCACCTACGTCGGGCGCGGAGAAGGTGTCAATCGCGACATCGGCGGCGCCCGCGTCGCCACGGGCGAACGGTTCGAGTTGGGGTGCGAACGGACGCAACCCGGCGTCGAACACGCGGCGGCGCGCACGGGGCGAGCGGATCGTGCGCGCCCCGGACCCGCTGCGCCGCGCGCCGAGAAGGCCGCGGCGCGCTGCTCGACCGGCGTCGGCAGACGGCCGCGCGGCGCGCGCAGTCTCCGGACGACCACGTCGCTCTCGGGCGACGCCCGCTGGTCAGACCGCGGCGCGCGCGGCGGCGCGCAGCACGTCGCGATTCTTTGTATAGACGTAGCGCACCATGTCCTCGGGGTAGCGGTGCTCGCGCCCGACGGGGCACGCGTCGCGCACCGCGAGCCACTCGCGCCAGAGCGGCGGCACGGGATCGTTCGGCGGCGCCTCGGCGGCGAGGCGCTGCGCGCGCTCGAGCGCCGGCGCGCAGCGGTGCGCGCAGTCCTCGCAGGTCGGCGTGATCGCGGGCGGCGCTCCGGTCGGTCCTTCGAGGTCGAGCACGACCACCGCGCGCAGCCCGATCCACGGACCGTAGGTCGGGTGCACGCACAGCATGCCGGGCGCGAGCCAGGCGAGACCCGAGACCTGCGCGAGACGCTGCATTGCGACCCGGCGCGGCGGCGGATCGTGCGCGAAGCGCACCGCGTGGCGGACGTTCACCCCGGCGAGCGCGCCGCGCACGACGTCTTCCACCCAGCGGTCGAGCGGATGCTCGTGCTCGAGGCGCGCCGGCTCGGCGCGTAGCGCCGCGACGAAGGGGCGCCAGAACGCGCGCGTGCTCGCGAGCAGCAGCGCGAGCGGACCCGGTCGGCCGACGTCCGGCAGACGGTACTCCGGCGGCACCGCGGCGTCGTACCAGGCGCCGTTCAGCGTTTGCGCGAGATCGATGCCCGACGCGCGACAGCGCGCGGCGATCTCGCGCACGACCTCCTCGCCCGGCTGCGGCACGCCGACGACTGTCGCGTCGCGCGGCGCGCGCCGCAACCCTGCTGGCGCGCGCGGAAGGCGTCGACGTCCTCCTTCGAATGAGGGGCCGAACGCGGACGTCTGCTTCCCGCGACGTGCCCGCCGAGAGCCGGCGGGCGAGGGCCGCTCGCGAGCGACGACGGTGGTGCTGCGGGACGGGCCTACGTTTCCTGCTGAAGAAACGAGCGCGGGTCGTGACGGTTTGATGACCCGCGCGCGGTCGCTACGCTGTAATCCTTTCGGGTGAAACGATGCCGCACGAGGTCGTGGAGGAAGAGCTCGCGCTGCTGAAGCGCGTGAACGAGCTTCTCGCGGGGACGGCGCCGGCGTCGGCGCCGAAGGAGGAGTCTCTCGTGCGCGAGCTGGAGCACCTGCGCGCCCAGCTCCGCGAGGCGAAGGCCGAGGACCAGCCGGCCATCCTGCAGCAGTGGGACCGGCAGACGGCGCTGCTCCAGAAGCTGCGCTCGACCGAGCGCGCGCCGGAGGTCGAGCTCGCGTCGCCGTACTTCGCGCACCTGCGCCTGCGCGAGGGCCGCGTCGAGCACGACATCCTGCTCGGCAAGACGCCACGCATGCTGCCTGGCGTGCCGATCGTCGACTGGCGCAACGCGCCGATCTCGAAGATCTTCTACCGCTACCGCCAGGGCGAGGAGTACGAGGAGGAGATCGCCGGACGCACGCGCAGCGGCGAGGTCGCCGTGCGGCGCGTGGTCGCGATCCGCAACGGCAAGCTGGTGCGCGTCGAGGCGCCCGAGGGCGTGTTCCGCGCCGACGAGGAGGCACCCGACGGCTGGCGTCGCGTCGAGAGCGAGCCGCCGCGGCTCGCGGGCGGCGCCGGCGCCGCGCTGCGCGCGCACGACGTGAAGCCGAACGAGCACGGCCACCTGCGCTCGGAGCCGCCGACGCTCGCGCGCCGGGCCGACAAGCACCTCGCCGACATCGCCGGGCTGATCGACCCCGATCAGTTCGACCTGATCACGCGTCCGGCGAGCGGCTTCCTGGTGATCCGCGGCACCGCCGGCTCCGGCAAGACCACGGTCGCGCTGCACCGCATCGCGTACCTCGCCTACGAGGACCCGGCGATCGACTCGTCCGAGACCATGGTGGTCGTCTTCTCGCCGGCGCTGCGCGACTACGTGAGCCACGTCCTGCCGGCGCTGCAGGTCAACAAGGTGCAGGTGCGGACGTTCGGCGAGTGGGCGCGCGATCAGGTGCAGCGTCTGTTCCCGCTGCTGCCGCGCGACGTGCGCGAGATCACGCCCGCGACCGTCCTGCGCATGAAGTTCCACCCCGCGATGCTCAAGGCGCTCGAGCAGCAGGTCGAGCGCGTTCCGGGTCGCGGCGCCGCCGAGCAGGCGCTCGACGACTGGGCGAGCGTGCTCGCGAACCAGGAGCTGCTCGAGGAGGTCTTCGAGCGCGAGGCGCCGGGCGCCTTCAGCAAGGACGACATCGCGCGCGTCGTCGCGTACAACCGCTCGCGCAACGAGGAGCTCGCCGGGTGGCGCGCGGGCGATCTCGAGTCCGGCGCCGAGCTCGACGAGGCCGATCTACCGCTCCTGCTGCGCGCCTGGCAGCTGCGCGTCGGCCCGCTGCCGGGACCCGGCGGACGCCCTCTGCGCTACCGCCACCTCGCGATCGACGAGGTGCAGGACTTCTCGCCGCTCGAGGTGCAGGTGCTGCTCGGCTGCCTCGCGAAGGACGGCAGCATCACGCTCGCCGGCGACACGCAGCAGCACATCGTGCAGGAGGGCGGCTTCACGTCGTGGATGGATTTCCTCGGCCAGCTCGGCATCTCCGGCGTCGAGGTCAGCACGCTGCGCGTGAGCTACCGCTGCACCGCCGAGATCGCGCGCTTCGCGGTCGAGCTGCTCGGCGACCTGCGCGAGGACGAGGAGCCGCCGGTGACGGTGCGCTCCGGCCCGCCGGTCGAGCTGCTGCGCTTCACGGCGCACGGCGCCTGCGTCGCGTACCTCGCCGACGCGCTGAAGGAGCTCGCGGAGGCCGAGCCGCTCGCCTCGGTCGCGATCTTGACTCCGACGCGCGAGCTGAGCCGCCTCTACGCGACCGGGCTCGCGAACGGCGAGGTGCCGCGCGTGCGGCAGGTCGAGAACCAGGACTTCCGCTTCACGCCGGGCGTCGAGGTGACCGAGATCGAGCAGGTGAAGGGTCTCGAGTTCGACTACGTCGTGCTGGTCGAGACGAGCGCGAGCCACTTTCCCGACACGCCGGCCGCGCGCCGTCGCCTGCACGTCGGCGCGACGCGTGCCGTGCATCAGCTGTGGTTGACGAGCGTCGGGACGCCGTCGCCGCTGGTGCGCGCGCTGCTCGGCGAGCGGGACTAGGCGCGCCGCGCGACGGCCGCGCGCGCCCGCGGCTCGCTCCCTCGGCTCACTCTCTCGGCGTCAATCCAGCGCCGCGCGGTCCACGGCGGCGCAGATCGCCGCCACCGCTTCCTCGACGCTCGCGAAGCGCTCCTGGTCGATGACGTCGAGCACCGAGCGCACCGGTACGATCCGGCCGCTCGAGTCGCTGATCTCGATCTCGCCGACGGCGTAGGCGAGGCCTTCCTTGTCCATCGGGAAGTCCTCGCCGCGCAGCGCCTCCTCGACGTCGTCGATGCCCTCGAGCGCGACCGGCCTGCCCAGCACGTCTGCCATGCGCACGCCGCAGTGCACCCGGCATGCCACGGTCCGGAGCGCGCGGGGTGCGGAACTTGCTGCCCTGGTCCGTGTGGCGGACGGCCCGCCGGCTCCGCTCGACGGCGCGACCGAGCGCCGCGCCGCGACGGCACGGATTACAAACCGCTGCAGCAAGGGAGGCGAACCATGCAAGTCAAGCAGGTGATGACGTCCGACGTCGACGTCGTCGGACCCGACGACGTGATCCGCGAGGCGGCGATGAAGATGCGCTCGCTCGACGTCGGCGCGATCCCGGTCTGCGACGGCGACCGTCTGTGCGGCATGCTGACCGACCGCGACATCACGATCCGCGCCGTCGCCGAGGGTCGCGACGCCGCCGGCACGCCGGTGCGCGACGTCATGACGCCCAACATCGTCTACGTCCTCGAGACCCAGGACACCGACGAGGCTGCGCGTCTGATGGAG
Organism: Candidatus Binatia bacterium; assembly: GCA_036563615.1. Taxonomy (NCBI): domain Bacteria; phylum Candidatus Binatota; class Binatia (SeqCode); species Binatia bacterium. The sequence goes on along the minus strand of DATCMB010000016.1, from coordinate 195,486 downwards.
GAGCGTCAGGTGCGACGGCTGCCGGTGCTGAACGCGAAGAAGCGACTGGTCGGCATCGTTTCGCTCGGCGACCTCGCGGTCGGGACGCGCGACACCGAGCGCATCGGCCAGACGCTCGAGGAAGTCTCGGCGCCGGCCGAGCCCAAGCGCTGAAGGAGAAGGTCATGGCGTCGCTGCTCGGAGGGAAGCCGCGCGAGGTCGGCAGCGAGATCGTACGCACGATCGGCAAGAGCGGCGCCGCGCAGGGCGCGCTGCGCGCGGGCGAGAAGCTCGCCGAGCGCGCGCAGCGCTCGCAGCGATGGCTCGCGGCGACGACCCGCTCGCTCGCCTCGCAGCATCCATCGACCTGGTTGCCTGCGCGGCGCGCGTCGTCCACCTCGTCGCACGACGGCGGCAGCGCGCTCGGTCACGGTCTTGGCTTGACGGCGGCGTTCTCGCTCGGCGCCGCCGCCATGTACTTCTTCGACGCGCAGCACGGACGGCGCCGCCGGGCGCGCGTCCGCGACGGCCTCCACCACTCCGAGCGCAAGCTCGTGCGCGTCATCGACGCCGCACGCAAGGACGCGCGCAACCGCGCGCAGGGCATGGTGGCGCGTGCGCGAATGGTGGCGAACGCGAGCGACTCCGAGGCGGTGTCCGACGCGACGCTCGCCGAGCGCGTGCGCTCGCATCTGCCGTACGCGGCGGCGCACCCCGGCGCGATCGAGGTGAAGGTCGAGGACGGCGTCGTCGTCCTGCGCGGTCCGGTGCTGCGCGACGAGGTCGAGGGGCTGCTCGAGACCGTCGCGCGCGTGCGCGGCGTGCGCGCGGTGCGCAACGAGCTCGAGATGCACGTCGCCCCCGACGGCATCTCCGCGCTGCAGGGTGAAGCGCGCCGTCGGCGTCGAGTATCGTTCTGGCAGCGCCACAACTGGCCGCCCGCGGTGCGCGTCGCCGGCACGGCCGCGGGGCTGCTGCTGATCGGCGCCGCGGCGCGGCACGGTCTGCGCGGCGCGCTCGCGCTCGTCGGCGGCGCGGGGCTGCTGCTGCGCGCCGCGACCAACAAGGCGCTCGCCGAGCTGACCGGCATCGGCGCGGGACGCCGCGCGGTCGACGTGCAGAAGACGATCCACATCAAGGCGCCCGTCGAGCAGGTGTTCCGCCTCTGGAGCGATCCGACCAACCTGCCGCGCTTCCTGTCGCACGTGCGCTCCGTCGTCCCGATCGAGGGCGGGTGGCTGCGCTGGCAGGTCAGCGGACCCGCCGGGATCCCGCTCGAGTGGGTCACCGAGACCACGCGCAACGTCGAGAACCAGCTTCTCGCCTGGCAGACCATCCCCGGCTGCGTCGTCGAGCACGCGGGCGAGATCCGCTTCGAGAAGATCGACGGCACGACGACGATGCACGTCCGCATGTCGTACAACCCGCCGGGCGGCGCGCTCGGACACGCGGTCGCGTCGCTGCTCGGCAGCAATCCGAAGCAGGCGATGGACGACGACCTCGTGCGCTTCAAGTCGCTGCTCGAGACCGGCAAGACGACGGTCGGCGGGCGCGCGGTGCGGCGCGAGGAGCTGCTCGCCGCGGAGTGACGCGCCGTTCGCCGCGAACGCGGGCGCTTCGTCGACGTGACCGCGCCTTTCGCGCGGGCGTGCTTGCTGCTCTTGCAGAGCGTCCGCTACCTTCGAGCAGCCGATGTTTCGCAAGGTGCTGATCGCGAACAGGGGCGAGATCGCCGTGCGTGTGATCCGCGCCTGCCGCGAGCTCGGCGTCCGCACGGTGGCCGTCTACTCGACCGCCGACCGCGAGGCGCTGCACGTCCGGCTCGCCGACGAGCGCATCTGCATCGGTCCGCCGCCCTCGGAGCACAGCTACCTCAACATCGGCGCGATGATCTCGGCGGCCGAAGCGCGCGGCTGCGACGCGGTGCACCCGGGCTACGGCTTCCTCTCGGAGAACGGCGACTTCGCCGAGGCCTGCATGCGCTCGGGGCTCGCGTTCATCGGGCCGCGCGTGCGCAACATCAAGCTCATGGGCGACAAGGCGCGCGCGCGACGCTTCATGCGGCGCGCCGGCGTGCCGGTGCTGCCCGGCAGCCCGAGCTCGGTGCGCACGCTCGAGGAAGCGGAGAAGATCGCGCGTGAGGTCGGCTACCCGGTGCTGGTCAAGGCGACCGGCGGCGGTGGCGGACGCGGCCTGCGCATCGTGCGCGATCCGCAAGGGCTCGCCGCCGCGATCGACGCGGCGCGCAGCGAAGGGCAGGCGGCGTTCGGCCAGCCGAAGATCTACATCGAGAAGTACGTCGAGCGCGCGCGCCACGTGGAAATCCAGATCCTCGCCGACCAGCAGCGCAACGCGGTGCACCTCGGCGAGCGCGAGTGCTCGCTGCAGCGGCGCTACCAGAAGGTGCTCGAGGAGTCGCCGTCGCCCGCGCTCGACGACCGTCTGCGCGCGCGCATGGGACGCTCGGCGCTGCGCGTCGCCGCCGCGATCGGCTACACCAACGTCGGCACGGTCGAGTTCCTGCTCGACGAGCGCGGCACCTTCTACTTCATCGAGATGAACACCCGCGTGCAGGTCGAGCACCCGGTGACCGAGGCGGTGACCGGCATCGACATCGTCAAGGAAGGAATTCGCGCCGCCGCCGGTCTGCCGCTGTCGCTGCGCCAGCGCGACGTCGCCCTGCGCGGCCACGCGATGGAGTGCCGGATCAACGCCGAGGACCCGTTCACCATGCGGCCGTCGCCGGGCACGGTGCGCGCGCTGCGTCTGCCCGGCGGGCCGGGCATCCGGGTCGACACCGCGCTCTACGCCGGGGCGGTCGTGCCGCCGCACTACGACTCGCTGGTCGCGAAGGTGATCGCGCACGGCCGCGACCGCAACGAGGCGATCGCGCGCATGCGCTCGGCGCTGACCGAGTTGCAGATCGAAGGGATCACGACCAACGTTGCGATGCACACGGCGCTGCTCGAGGACCGCGACGTCCTCGCGGGGCGCGTGCACACGCGATTTCTGGAGGGATGGCTGGCAGAGCGTACGCTGCAGCCGGCGTGCGCGTCCTGAAGAGGTGGGGGATGAGGAAGCGGACCGTGACCAGGGAGGGCCGCGGTACGGCACGGATCACGCTGGCGATCGCGACGCTGCTCGCGCTCGGGGGATGCGCCGCGACGTCGTCGCCGCAGGGCACGTACCTGCCGCCACCGAGCGGCGTGCACCTCCTCGCGCTCGAGGAGCAGTACGACTTCGGGGCGGTCGAGAGCGGGCCGCCGGTGCGCCACGTCTTCAGGCTCAAGAACATCGGCCCCGAGGTGATCGAGATCCAGTCGGTCTCGGGCGACTGCGGCTGCACGGCGGTGCTCGCCTCGAACAGGTTCCTCGCGCCCGGCGAAGAGGCCGCCATCGACGTCACGCTCGACACCTACCGGCTCTCCGGTCCGCAGGTGAAGGTGGTCGGCGTGCGGAGCTCCGACCCGGTGCGCCCCGAGCTCACGCTGAAGCTGCGCGGCACGGTGCAGACCCCCGTCCGCGCGCAGCCCGACCGGCTCTACCTGGGTCGCGTGCCGGTCGGCGCCGTGGTGAGCCGGCACGTCGACGTGCAGCTCCCGCCGGACGTGCAGGTGACGAGCGTGCGCTCCGACAGCCCGCGCTTCACCATCCAGACCTCGCCGCTCGACGGCGGCACGAACGGCCTGCGCGTGCGGGTGACGCTGCTGCCGAACGGCCAGGTGGGCGCGTTCGACGACCGCATCGTCATCACCACGTCGAGCCCGCGGCAGCCGGAGCTGACGATCCCGGTGCTGGGCGCGATCGAGGGCCGGCCGATCTACGCCCGCTCGGCGCGGAGCAGCGCCACACGCTGACGCGGGCGCGGCGCGCCGACAGGGGACGCGCGGCGCGCGGACGGCGTCGGCGTCGCGCTAGCGCGACGGCCCGGATTCGCCGGGCTCGCTGCGCCGGGGATCGAGCGCCGTCGTCAGCGCCCCGCCGATGCGCTCGAGGCGCTCGACCACCTCGGCGAGCCCGCTCGCGAGCTCGCGCACCGACTCCTGCACCGCGTCGACCTTGCGCTCGAGCTCGCTCTCCTCGCCCGAGAGCACCGTGCCCTGAACGTCGACCACGCGCCCGAGGCGCCCGACGAGGTCGACCAGGCTGTCGACGTTCGCCGAGGTCCGGCTGATCTGCGTCGCGGTCGACGTCAGATCGGCGGCCAGCTCCTCGATGCGGCGCTCGAGGCGGCGGATGCGCTCGGCGAGCAGGTCGCGCGGCTCCTCGGCTCGGCTCATGGCGACGCGCTACCAATGCCGAGGCCGCGAGGCCAGGCCGCACGCTTCGCGATCGGACGGCGGCCTCTGGAAAAGCGAGGGCCGACTCGCGATGCTATCCATAGCCGCCCACGCCGCTTCGCGGCCCCGGCCCGGGCGGCGTCCAGTCGCAAATGTCGCAAGCCGAGCAAACCCCGAGCCGGCGCAGCCTCGCCGCAGCGCTGAGCCTCGTCCAGAAGCGGCTCGGGACGGAGCGCGAGGCGCGCGTCCAGGGGCTGCGCGGCTCGTCGCGCGCCGCGTTCGTCGCGGGGCTGCACCGCGCGCTGCCGCGTCCGATCGTCGTGGTCGCGGCCGACGCGCGCGCCGCCGAGACCCTCGCCTCGGACCTGCACCTCTTCCTCGGCGAGGAGCCCGCGCAGTCGGCGCTGCGCAAGCGCGTCCACGTGCTGCCGGCGTGGGACGTCTCGCCGTTCGCGCCGATCTCGCCGAGCCCTGAGACCGTCGCGCAGCGGATCGAGGGCCTGCACCACCTCCGCCAGACGCGCAACCCGATCATCGTCACGACGCCCGAGGCGGTCCTGCAGCGCGTGATGGCGCCCGCGGTGCTCGACCAGGCGAGCTCCTACGTCGTCCAGGGCGACACGCTCGACCTCACCGAGCTCGCGGCGCGGCTCGCGGACTGGGGCTACCGCCGCCGTCCGCTGGTCGAGGATCGCGGCGAGTTCGCGGTGCGCGGCGGGCTGATCGACGTCTTCGTCACCGGGCTCGCCGACCCGGTGCGCATCGAGCTCGTCGGCGACGTCGTCGAGTCGATCCGCACCTTCGATCCGCGCTCGCAGCGTCGGCTGGAAGCGCAGGAGGACGCGCTGATCCTGCCCGCCGCGGAGTTCCCGGCGCACGCCGCGAGCGATCCGGACGCGCGGCGACGCATCGAGGACCGCGCGCGCGAGCTCGAGATGCTGCGCGAGGAGCGTCAGCAGCTCCTGCAGGCGGTCGCCGAGGGTGTGCCGCTGCCCGGGCTCGAGTTCATGGCGCCCTACCTTGTCGAGCTGGTGCCGCTGACGACCTACCTGCCGAAGGACGCGGTCATCGTGCTCGACGACGACGCGGCGATCGAGCGCGCGGCCGAGGAGGCGTGGCAGAACATCGTCGAGCACGCCGCGATGGCGGAGGAAGAGCGCCGCTTCCACCCGCCTGCGGAGATGCTCTACGTGCGTCCGGACGTCCTGCAGCGCGAGATCCGCGCCTGGCCGCGCGTCAACCTCGAGGAGCTGACGACGCTCGACAGCGAGATCCCGGGCGGGCGCGCCGAGCGCGTGACGACGCGTCTGCCGTTCGAGCTGCGTGCGACGCGTCTCTTGCGCGAGGAGAAGGGCTTCGCCGATCTCGCGCAGCGCATCCGCGAGTGGACGCGCCGGGGCACGCGGGTCGCGCTCGTGGTCGGCAACGCGGCGCAGGCCGAGCGTCTGAAGCACATCCTCGAGGGGCAGAAGCTGATCGTGCCGGCGCTCGGCGAGACCCTACCCGAGGTGCTCGAACGGAGCGACGCGCCGGGAGCGTTCATCCTGCAGGGCGAGCTCTCGGAGTCGATCGAGCTGCCCGACGACGACGTCGTCTGCATCGCCGAGACCAACCTCTTCGGCGAGCACCGGCACACGCGGCGGCGCAAGTCGGTCGCGCTGACGCTCGACCAGGTGATGCGCTCGCTCGAGCAGCTCAAGCCGCAGGACTACATCGTCCACCTCGACCACGGCATCGGCATCTACCACGGCCTCAAGCACATGACGGTCGGCGGCATCGAGGGCGACTTCCTGCACCTCGAGTACCAGGGCGGCGACCGCCTCTACCTGCCGGTCGACCGCGTCAACCTGGTGCAGAAGTACGTCGGCGGCGACGGCGCGCAGCCGGTGCTCGACAAGCTCGGCAGCAACTCCTGGGAGCGCGTCAAGAAGAAGACGAAAGAGTCGATCATGGCGATGGCGCACGAGCTGCTGTCGCTCTACGCGACCCGCGCGCGCCACCAGAGCCACGCGTTCTCGACCGACGATCCGTATTACCAGGAGTTCGAGGCGCGCTTCCCGTTCGACGAGACGCCGGACCAGAAGAAGGCGATCGACGACGTGCTCGCGGACCTCGCCAAGCCGAAGCCCATGGACCGCCTGGTGTGCGGCGACGTCGGCTACGGCAAGACCGAGGTCGCGATGCGCGCGGCCTTCATCTGCGTGATGGAAGGGCAGCAGGTCGCGGTGCTGGTGCCGACGACCGTGCTCGCGCAGCAGCACACCGAGACCTTCCGCAAGCGCTTCGAAGGCTACCCGGTGCGGATCGACACGCTGTCGAGCTTCCAGACCAAGCGCCAGAACCAGGAGGTGATCGAGCGCCTCAAGTCGGGCCGGACCGACATCGTCATCGGCACGCACCGGCTGCTGCAGAGCGACGTCGAGTTCGCGAAGCTCGGGCTGCTGGTGATCGACGAGGAGCACCGCTTCGGCGTCAAGGACAAGGAGCGCATCAAGCAGATGCGCAAGCTCGTCGACGTCCTGACGCTCACCGCGACGCCGATTCCGCGCACGCTCGAGCTGTCGCTGACCGGCATCCGCGATCTGTCGGTGATCGAGACGCCGCCGCTCGACCGTCAAGCAATCCGCACGTACGTCACGAAGTTCGACGACACGGTGATCCGCGAGGCGATGCTGCGCGAGCTGCGCCGCGGCGGGCAGATCTTCTTCGTGCACAACCGCGTCGAGTCGATCGAGCGCATGGGCGAGAAGCTGCGCGCGCTCGTGCCCGAGGCGCGGATCGGCATCGGGCACGGCCAGATGAAGGCGCACCAGCTCGAGAAGGTGATGCTCGACTTCATGGAGGGCCGCTTCGACGTGCTGCTGTCGACGGCGATCATCGAGTCCGGTCTCGACATCCCGAACGCGAACACGATCTTCATCAACCGCGCCGACACCTTCGGGCTCGCGCAGCTCTACCAGCTCCGCGGACGCGTCGGACGCTCGCCGGCGCGCGCCTACGCGTATCTGCTGATCCCGGGCGAGCGTCTGCTGACCCAGGAGGCGCGGCTGCGTCTGCAGGTGCTGCAGGAGCTCGACGACCTCGGCGGCGGCTTCAAGATCGCGGCGCACGACCTCGAGATCCGCGGCGCGGGCAACCTGCTCGGCAAGCAGCAGTCCGGCCACATCACCGCGGTCGGCTTCGAGCTCTACACGCAGATGATGGAGCAGGCCGTGCAGGAGCTGCGCGGCGAGCCGCCGAGCGAGGAGATCGAGCCCGAGCTGCACCTCGGCATCCCGGCCTACATCCCGGATTCCTACATCGACGACGTCAATCAGCGCTTGACGTGGTACAAGCGTCTCGCGGCGCTGAAGCGCCCCGAGGACCGCGAGCCGATCCTCGACGAGCTGAGCGACCGCTACGGACCGGTGCCACGTATCGTACACACGCTGATCGACGTGATGGACGTGCGCCGGCGGCTCGCGGCGCTCCGCATCACCGAAGCGCGGATCCGCGGGCCGCGGCTCGCGCTGCGCATCCACACGAGCTCGCCGCTCGCCGGCGAGGCGCTGGTCGAGCTCGTGCAGTCGCAGGGGCGGCAGTACGCGCTGACGCCCGACGGCACGCTCACGGTGCCGGTCGAGACCGGCTCCGAGGAGCGGACGCTCGCGTCGGTGTGCGACGTGCTGGCGCTCCTCGAGGCGCAGGCGGAGCGTGCCCATGAGCGCGCGTCCGCGTCGAGAGCGCCCGGGGCCGTCTCTTGAGCACGCTCGCCAAGCCGTCTCCGTCCGCGCCTGCCGAGCCTTTGCCGGACTCGGACTCCCACGTCCAGGGCTCGCTGCGCGCGCTCGCGCTCGGCGCGCTCGGCGTCGTCTACGGCGACATCGGCACGTCGCCGCTCTACGCGCTGCGCGAGTGCTTCGTCGGACCGCACGGGGTCGGGGTCACGCACGCCAACGTGCTCGGCGTGCTGTCGCTGATCTTCTGGTCCCTCGTGATGGTCATCTCCGTCAAGTACCTGACGTTCGTCATGCGCGCCGACAACCAGGGCGAGGGCGGCACGCTGGCGCTGCTCGCGCTGTCGCGCGCCGGCGCCGCCGACCGCACGTCGCCTGCGGGTCAGTACGCCTTGCTGCTGCTCGGTCTGTTCGGCGCAGCACTGCTCTACGCGGACGGCATGATCACGCCGGCGATCTCGGTGCTGTCCGCGGTCGAGGGCCTCGGCGTCGCGACGCATGCGCTCGACCACTTCGTCTTCCCGATCACGATCGTCATCCTGATCGGCGTGTTCGCGGTGCAGCGTCGCGGCACCGCGGGCATCGGCGCCGTGTTCGGGCCGGTCATGCTGCTGTGGTTCGCGGTGCTCGCGGCGACGGGGCTCTACCGCATCATCGTGCAGAACCCCGACCACGTCTCCGTGCTGGCGGCGATCAATCCCTGGTACGCGGTCGAGTTCTTCGCGCATCAGGGCGTCACCGCCTTTCTCGTCCTCGGCTCGGTCGTCCTGGTGATCACCGGCGGCGAGGCGCTGTACGCCGACATGGGGCACTTCGGGCGCAAGCCGATCCGGCTCGCTTGGTATGCGGTGGTCCTGCCCGGGCTGCTGCTCAACTACTTCGGGCAGGGCGTGCTGCTGCTCGAGCGCGGCGGCGAGGTGCGCAACCCGTTCTACGAGGCGGCGCCGCCGTGGGCGCTCTATCCGCTGGTCGCGCTCGCGACGACGGCCGCGGTGATCGCGTCGCAGGCGATGATCTCGGGCGCCTTCTCGCTCACGCAGCAGGCGGTGCAGCTCGGCTTCGTGCCGCGCTTCACCATCGTCCACACCTCGGGCGCCGCGCACGGGCAGATCTACATCCCGCAGGTCAACACGGTGCTCGCGATCCTCTGCATCCTGCTGGTGATCGGCTTCGGCGACTCGAGCTCGCTCGCCGGCGCCTACGGCGTGGCGGTCACCGGCACGATGCTGATCACGTCGTTTCTGTTCTACGCGGTCGCGCGCGAGCGCTGGCAGTGGTCACGGCTGCGCGCGGGAAGCGTGGTCGCGCTCTTCCTGACCTTCGACGTCGCGTTCTTCGGCGCGAACCTCGTCAAGTTCGCGCACGGCGGCTGGTTCCCGATCCTGGTCGGGCTCGTCGTGTTCACCATCATGACGACCTGGAAGCGCGGGCGCGCCGAGCTGAGCCGTCTGCTGCGCCTCGGCAGCTTGCCGATCGACCTCTTCCTCGCCGACCTCGAGACCCAGCAGCCGCCGCGCGTCCCCGGCACGGCGGTCTTCATGACGTCGGACATGAGCGGCGTGCCGAACGTGCTGCTGCATCACTTCAAGCACAACAAGATGCTGCACCAGCGCGTCATCCTGCTGTCGATGATCACCGAGCGGCGTCCCGAGGTGCCGGCGAGCGAGCGCATCGAGATCGTGCCGCTCGAGCACGGCTTCTATCGCCTGATCGCGCGCTTCGGCTTCATGGAGAAGCCGTCGATCGACGTCGTGCTGCGCAGCGCGGCGTCGCAGGGGCTGGTCATCGAGGTGCCGTCGACGACCTTCTTCCTCGGCCGCGAGACGCTGCTCGCGACCGGCCGCTCGGGGATGATGACGTGGCGCAAGAAGCTGTTCTCGTTCCTCGCGCGCAACGCACCGTCGGCCGTGCAGTACTTTGGCATCCCGCCGAATCGGGTGATCGAGCTCGGCGCGCAGTTCGAGATCTGACGTCGCGGGCGAGATGGCGCGCCGGGCGGCGCACCATTAGGAGGTCTCGAGGAGGGCTCGCATGGCCGCACTCGAACCCGTGCTCACCGCGCCGCAGAGCAAAGGCCACCTGTCCGTCGCACGGCTCTCGCGCTGGTGGTACGTCGCGTGCCGCTCGAAGCAGCTCGGCACGAAGCCGATCGCCCGCACGGTGCTCGGCGTGCCGATGGTGCTGTTCCGCACGTCGGACGGGCGTCCGGCGGCGCTGCTCGACCGCTGTCCGCACCGTAACGTGCCGCTGTCGCTCGGTCGCGTGCTCGGCAACGGGCGCCTCGAGTGCCCGTACCACGGCTGGCAGTTCGACGGCACCGGACGCTGCCGGCTGGTGCCCGGCCTGTGCAGCGAGGGCAGCGGCGACTGCGACGACGTCCCCGGGCGGCGCACGCCGGCGTTCGCCGTGCGCGAGCGCGACGGCTTCGTCTGGGTCTACCCGAGCGCCGACGAGGAGCCGCGCACCGAGCCGCCGCCGCTGCCGCACGCCGCCGACGCCGGCTACACGACGGTCGTGCGCGAGCTCGAGATGGAGAGCACGCTGCACGCCGCGGTCGAGAACGCGCTCGACGTGCCGCACACCGCGTTCCTGCACCGCGGACTCTTCCGCGGCAACGGCGAACGCCACGAGATCAAGGTCGTCGTGCGCGCGATCCCGCGCGGCGTCGAGGCGGAGTACATCGGCGAGCCGCGGCCGCCGGGTCTCGCCGGTCGTCTCTTGTCGCCGAGCGGCGGCATCGTCGAGCACTGGGACCGCTTTCTGCTGCCGTCGATCGCGCAGGTCGAGTACAAGCTCGGCACCGAGAACCACCTGCTCGTGACCTCGCTGTGCACGCCGGTCAGCGACTTCACGACCCACATGTTCGCGGTGGTGAGCTTCCGCTTGCGCGTGCCCGGCAGCTTCGTGCGTCCGCTCTTGACGCCGGTCGCGATGCGCATCCTGCGTCAGGACGCGAGCATCCTGCGCGTGCAGGCGAGCACCATCCGTCGCTTCGGCGGCGAGCAGTACATGTCGACCGAGATCGACGTGCTGGGTCCGCACATCTGGCGCCTCCTGAAGCAGGCCGAGGCGGACGCGCTGCCGGCGAGCGAGGAGACGACGACGCTGCGCGAGCTGCGGCTCGCGGTGTGACGCGGGCGTCGGCGCGTGAGGTGCGTGGCCGCGAGGTCGTGAGGCGAGCGGCGGGGCGTGAGGCGGCCGCGACGTGCGAGGCGAGCGGCGCGGCGCCGCGTCAAGCAACTCCGAGCCGCGCCGCGATGTTCTCCGCGCGCCGCGCGACCATGTCGCTCTTGAGCCGCGCGCACATCGCGGGGAACGCTTCCGTCGGACCGCGCCAGCGCCAGTCGTCGACGGTGCCGACGTCCGCGCTCGTGCGCAGCGTCGCAAGGTCCTTGAACAGCATCGCCGCCTGACGATTGGCGGCGAGGTTCGCCGCCAGGCGATCCGCGCCGCGCAGGCTCACGTCCCACGTCTTCGGGTCGTCCGGGATGTCCTCGATGTGGCCGTAGCGGGTCAGGATCGCCGCCGCGGAGCGCGCGCCCCAGCCGGGGATGCCCGGGAAGCCGTCGGCCGTGTCGCCGACCAGCGCGAGCAGATCCGGGATCGACGCCGGCGGCACGCCGTACTTGTCGATCACGCCGGCCTCGTCGCGCACCAGGTTGCGGCGCCGGTCGACCTGCACGACGCGCGCATCGCGCACGCACTGCGCGAGGTCCTTGTCCGGCGTGCAGATCAGCACCTGCTCGACGCGCGGGTCGGCGTCGGCGACGGCCGCCGCCGAGGCCAGCGCGTCGTCCGCCTCGAGCTCGATCATCGGCCACACCGCGACGCCCATCGCGACCAGCGCCTCCTCGAGCGGCTCGAACTGCGCGCGCAGCGCCGGGTCGATGCCCTCGCCGGTCTTGTAGCCCGGCCACAGCTCGTTGCGGAACGACTCGATGACGTGGTCGGTCGCGACGCCCACGTGGGTCGCGCCCGACTCGATCAGGTTGAGCACGGATCCCAGCACGCCGCGCAGCGCGCCGACGTCCATGCCGTCCGCGCCGGCGTGCGCGGGTACGGCGTAGAAGTGGCGGAAAAGCTCGTAGGTTCCGTCGACGAGGTGGACGCGCATGGGGCGTCCATAGCGCAGCCTGGCGCCGGATGCTGCGCTCTCGACGCTCGCAGGTCGCTGTTCGAGCGCGGCGGTGCGGTGTAAAGTCGGTGCGATGAAAAGCCACATCCTCGCTCCGCGCGCTTCGCTCCTGGCGCTCGCGCTCCTCCTCTTCGGTCTCGCTGGAACGCTCGCCGCCTGCTCGCGCGACGTCGACAGCGTCGCGAAGATCGAGGCCGAGATCGCGCAGTACCGTCGCGAGCCGTCGGACGCGCTCGCGGCGCGCATCGATGCGTCGTTCGCGCAGCTGCAGGCCGACATCTCGCGGCTGCGGGCCGAGGCCGAGCAGGAGCAGGGCGAGGCGCGCACCGAGCTGCTCGCGCGTGCGAACGCGCTCGAGGAGCGCCGCGACGCGCTACGCAAGGACTACTACGCGGCGCGCGTCGAGCACGCGGCGGAGGCGGCGAAGTCGGCGGCGAAGCAGCTCGGCGAGTCGGTCGGCAAGGGGCTCGAGCGCGCCGGGAAGAAGATCCAGGACGCGATCGATCCGCCGCCGGCGAACGACTAGCGCAGAGACGACGTCCGGCGACGCTGCTTGTCGCCGGACGCGACCTCGTCTACCGTCCCGCCGTCGATCGGACGAGGGAGTGATGCGCATGGACGAGGTCCGCGCGGGAGCGCTGGCGACGACCGCGGGTACGGCCGATGCCGCTGCGCCCGGGGCCGCTGCGCCGGCGGGCCTCGCCGGCACGTCGCGCAGCGCGCGCGAGGCGGGGCTCGTCGCGCGCGTCGTCGACAAGCTGTTCTCGCCGGTCGATGCGTCCTCGCTCGGCGCCTTCCGCATCCTCTTCGGCGTCGTGATGTTCGCCGAGGTCGGCCGCTACTTCGTCGAGGGCCGCATCTGGCGCTACTACATCGAGCCGAAGTTTCTCTTCACCTACGAGCTCGCGCCCTTCGTCAAGCCGTGGCCCGGCGCCGGGATGTACGTCCACTTCGCGGTGATGGGCGTGTGCGCGCTGGGCATCGTGCTCGGCTTCCACACGCGGCTCGCGACCGCGCTGTTCGGCCTCGGCTACACCTACGTCTTCCTGCTCGACAAGGCGCAGTACAACAACCACTACTACCTGATCAGCCTGCTGTGCCTGCTGATGACGGTGGTGCGCGCGAACCGCTGGGCGTCGATCGACCGCTGGCGGAGCGGCGCGCCCTCGGTGGTTCCGTTCTGGAATCTGTTCTTGCTGCGCGCACAGGTCTTCCTGGTGTACTTCTTCGCCGGCGTCGCGAAGCTGAACAGCGACTGGCTCGGCGGCGAGCCGATGCGCTCCTGGCTGCGCGAGCGCGCGCACTACCCGGTGCTCGGGCCGTTCTTCACGACCGAGGCGGCGGCCTACTTCTTCAGCTGGGGCGGCGCGATCTTCGACCTCTCGATCGGCTTCCTCCTGCTGTCGCGCCGCACGCTGCCGATCGCGTTTCTCCTGATCCTCGTCTTCAACATGACGAACCACTGGCTCTTCGACATCGGCGTGTTCACGTTCCTGATGATCTGCGCGACGATCCTGTTCGACGAGCCAGACGTGCCGCGTCGCCTCTTCGGCCAGCCCGCGCCGGCGCTGGTGCCCGAGCCGAGCGACACCCGCTCGCGCCACCGCGCGCTCGTGCTCGGCTTCCTCGGACTATACTTGACGGTGCAGACGCTGCTGCCGCTGCGCCACTTCCTCTATCCGGGCAACGTGAGCTGGACCGAGGAGGGGCACCGCTTCTCCTGGCACATGAAGCTGCGCAGCAAGCGCGGCAAGCTGAAGGTGCTGGTCACCGACCCGAGCACCGGACGCACCTGGAAGGCGGACCTCGGCGAGGATCTGACGCCGCGCCAGATGACCAAGATGGCGGCGCGCCCGGACATGATCTTCCAGTACGTGCACTACCTGCGCGACAAGCTCGAGCGTCAGGGCATCCGCAACCCGATCATCAAGGTCGACTCGCGGATGTCGCTCAACCGACGCCCGTACCAGCACGCGATCGATCCGAACGTCGATCTGGCGAAGGAGCCGAAGCTGCTCCTCGCGCACGCGCCGTGGCTCGTGCAGCTCGACGAGTCGCTCGAGCCGGGCACGCTCTCCGACGAGGAGTACGCGGCCGGTCCGCGTCGGCGGCGGCGGTGAGCCGAAAGCGCTGAAACGAAAAGGGGCCGGACGGTCGTCCCGTCCGGCCCCTGCTGCTTCGACGTCGTCCGACGCTTCCCTCAGAAGACGTCGTCGACGTCGTCGATGTCGTCGTCGTTGTCGTCGTCGTCGTCGAAGATGTCGCAGATCTCGCAACCGAACACCGAGCAGACGCCGTCGTCGTACGTGTAGTCGTCACAGAGGTACGTCGCGGCATACGCGATGCACTGCGCTTCGGTCGCGAACTCGATCGAGTCCGAGCAGTCGTCGTCGTCATCGCTCCCGCAGGCGTTGATGCCGAGCGTGAGCGTCAGGACGAGAACAGGGACTACCCAGAACACCGCGCGCCATGGCGAAATGACGCTTCTCCTCTTCTCCATCGTCCCGCCTCCTGATGTTCCCTCGATGTTCCGAGGTGTCCTGCGTGCGGCGGATACACCGGATCCTGACGTCGAGTCAACGGAGTTCGCATTTGCTTCGCGATTGCGTCCGCGACCCCGGCGCTCGTAAGGGAGCGAGCAGGAGGATCGTGAAGATGGATCTGCTGTCGACGCCGCGCCCGTTCGGCATGAGCTACTGGCCGCTGCCCGAGGACGCGCCCAAGGTGGCGGTGGGGCGCGAGCCGATCCGCATCGTCACGCACGACGGGGCGCTGGTGCGCGGGATTCTGTGGACGCCGCGAGCGGGGACGCGATGGCGCACCGCGGTCGTGCTGACGCATCCGCGCGGCGACTTCTCGGTCCACTACGCGTGTCCGCTGCTCGCCGCGGCGGGCTACGGCGTGCTCGGCTTCGGCACGCGCTACCTCAACAACGACACCGACTGCCTGCACGAGAACTGCGTCACCGACGTCGCTGCGGCGGTCGCCTACATGCGCACGCGCGGCGCGGAGGCGGTGGTGCTGTTCGGCAACAGCGGCGGCGGCTCGCTCATGGCGCTCACGCAGGCCGAGACCGGCTGTGGCGACGGCTGGATCGGGGTCGCCGCGCACCCGGGCGAGGGCGTCTTCATGGGCCAGGTGATCGACCCGTCGGTGGCCGACGAGAACGACCCGCTGTCCGTGGTCCCCGAGCTCGACATGTACAACCCGGACAACGGCTGGCGTCCGTGGCCCGAGCCGTCGCGCTACGACCCCGCCTGGCTCGAGCGCTACCGCGCGGCGCAGCTCGCGCGCATCGCGCGCATCGACGCGATCGCACGCGAGGCGATCGCCGAGTCCGAGAAGGCGCGCCAGGAGGCGAAGTCGCTCGAGAAGGGCAGCGACGCGTGGCGGCGCGCGCGCCGTCGCGCGGTGCACACCCCATACTTGACGATCTACCGCACGCTCGCCGACCCGGCGTACCTCGACCCGACGATCGATCCCGACGATCGGCCGCTCGGCTCGCTGTTCGCGTTCCCCGATCCGTTCGACGCCAACTACGGCCGCGGCGGCCTCGGGCGCGTCATGACCCCGCGCGGCTGGCTCTCGACCTGGTCGGCGCTGTCGTCACGCGCGCGCCTCGCCGACACGATGCCCAAGGTGCGCGTCCCGACCTTGATCCTGCACCCGACCGCCGACACCGAGATCCGCTTGCGTCAAGCACGCGAGATCCGCGACCGGGCGGGCAGCGACGACGTCACCTACCACGAGCTGAAGGGCGCGCCGCACTACCTCGAGGGACACCGCAAGGAGGCGATGGAGATCGTCGCCGACTGGCTGCGGGCGCGCTTCCCCTGACGCGCGTTCGCGCGCGTCGCGCTCAGCGCGTGACGTCGCCGTCGCCCGGTCCGTCGCCGTGCGACGCGTCCTCCTCCGCGTCCTCCTGCGGCACCGGCACGTCGCGGTGCGGCGGCAGCAGACCCGCGTCGTGCAGCGCGCGGTAGACGCGCAGCGCGAGCTCGCTGCGGATCGCGTCGACCTTTTCGGGCTGCTCGGTCCACGCATGCACGGTGAAGTCGAGCGAGCTGTCGCCGAAGCCGCCGAACAGCACCTCCGGCGCGGGCAGCACGGCGATCCGCGGCGTCTCCGCGACGACGCCGCGCAGCAGCGCGATCACGTCGTCGGGATCGTAGCCGAGAGCGACGCGCACCGGAACGTCGATGCGGTGCAGCTTGTCGGTGAGCGTCCAGTTGGTGACGGGCTGTGCGATCAGGTTGGCGTTCGGGACGATGACCTCGGCGCCGTCGGTCGTGCGGACCGTGCTCGAGCGGATGCCGATGCGGCGCACCTCGCCGACGAGGTTGTTGATCGACACCGTGTCGCCGACCTGGATCGGCCTCTCGAAGAGCAGGATCAGGCCGGAGACGAAGTTGTTCACCACGTTCTGCAGCCCGAAGCCGACGCCGACGCCGAGCGCACCGGCGAGGATCGTGAAGCGGTTCAGATCGAGGCCCATCGCGGCGAGCGCGAGCAGCGAGCCGCCGATCAGGACGACGTAGTGGACGAGGCTCGAGATCGCGTACGGCACGCCGCGCGGCAGCGCGATCTGCGGGTAGACGTCCTCCTCGAGGATGAAGCGCAGCAGCCGCGACAGCACCAGCGACAGCCACACCATGAGCAGGAAGGCGAGGACGTCGCCGATCGACACCGTCAGCTCACCGAGCGGCAGCTGCGCGCGCAGGATCGCGAGCACCCACGTCACCACCGGCTCGACGAGCTCGAACAGGTGCGCGACGGCCACCGCCCAGGTCACCACTGCGAGCCCGATCAGCAGCCGCCAGGCGCGCGCCTGCAGCATCGGCCGATGACGGCGCACCATGCGCAGCATCCGGAGCGGCCAGGCGCGCAGCGCGTACGCGACCAGCCCATCGAGCGCGCGCGCGCACGCGAACAGCGCGGCCGCCAGGTAGACCGACGTCAGGACGCCGGCGCCCAGCACGTGCGCGAGCCGCATGTAGCCGAGCAGCCCGCTCGCGAGCGCGACCGCGAGCAGCAGCACGACGAGCCACGCCGCGTAGCGCAGCATGCGCTGCAACGTCGACGGCGCGTGATCGTCGTCGACGTCGTCGAAGCGGTGGCTGCGGATCATCCAGCCGACGACCGCGATGCCCGCAGCCAGCTCGGCGAGCAGGATCGCGTGCTCGATCGGCGGCACCGACGCGACCAGGTCGCGCACGCGATCGAGCAGGAAGAAGATCGCGAACGCCCACACCGCGGGCACGAGACGCTGATCGATGAGCGCGCGCACGATCCGGGTGAGCGGGATCAGCGTCAGCACCCCGATGATCTGGTTCACCATGTGCGGCGCCCACGGGTAGAGCAGGTTCGACGTCGACGCCGTGACCAGGAACGCCGAGGAGTACGGGAAGGCGAAGATGTGCGCCGCGCGCTCGAGCGCCGAGTCCTGCTCGAGCCACGTGCGCGTGCGCGCGTGCGCGCGTCGGAACACGACGACGAGCGCGACGAGCAGGGCGCCCTGGAAGAGCAGCGACGGTCCGGCCTGCTGCAAGAAGGGCGGTAGCGCCGCCAGCTCGTCGCGCAGCGAGTTGCGGATCGCGACCGCCATCTCGCCCGGCTCGCGCGGCGACGACCGCAGCGCGCCGAGCAGCGGCTCGGCGTTGCGCACCAGGATCCGGCCGACCTCCTCCTTGCGGTACGTCGTGATGTCGTAGATCGCTTCGTCGCAGCTCGCGATCGCGCGCACCACGCGGTCCTGCAGGCTCAGAATCTCCGCGCGATGGCTCTCGACCTCACGCCGCGCGCGGCGGATCGCGGCGAGCGTCTCCTGCACCCGCTCGATGACCGGCGACGGCGCGTTCGACTCGCGTGCCTGCTCGAGCGACGCGCTCCAGAGGTCGACGAGCCCGTCGAGCTCTTCGATCTGCTTCTCGCTCTGGGTCGCATAGCGGACCAGCACCTCGTTCCAGCTCGCGAGCTGGGCGCGGTCGCCCTGCCAGGTCGCCGTCATCTGGCTCAGGGCGCGCAGCGTCGGCCCGGAGTCGAGCGCGAGGTCGTGCGTCCGCCGACGTTGCTTGAGCCGCTCGGTGAAGGGTCCGAGGGCGTCGGCGATGCGGCTGACCTCTTCGGTCTTCCGTAGCGTTTCCTCGAGCGTGCGCAGGCGCGCCGTCGTCTCTTCGGCGCGCGTCGCGATCTCGGGGACCGGGATCACCCGCGGCGGGGCGGGTGTCGCCTCGGGGGCGGCGCTCGCCGTGGACGCCTCCTGGGCGGGCGCCGTCGCCACGCCGAGCGCGACGACCAGCGCCGCGACGGCCAGCGATGTCGTGAGCGCGATGGAAGCCGGGCGCGCAGACCTCACGGCCTCGAAGCTCTAGCAAGCCCGGCGAGCCACGCACGGCCGACGGTGGCGAACGTCAAGGCGCGCGCGCGTCGGGTCGGCCGAGCGCGCGGGCCGAGGACGCGCGACCTGTTTGACGCTGCAGCGCGCCGTGGTCTAGTCGCACGCGATGCCGTGGTGGGCGTGGATGCTGCTCGGGGCAGCGCTGCTGGTGGTCGAGATCGCGCAGCCGGGCAGCTTCTTCGTCCTGTTCTTCGGGATCGGCGCGATCGTCGTGGGCGCGCTGGTCGGGATCGGGCTGCTGACCGAAGCCTGGACGCAGTGGCTGCTGTTCTCGGTGACGTCGGTGGCCACGCTGCTCGTCTTCCGCAGCCGTCTGCTCGCGCGCTTCCAGCGCAGCAAGGCGAGCACGGTCGGCTCGGAAGGGCTGATCGGCGAGCGGGCGACGCTGCTCGAGGACCTCGAGCCTGGCGACGTCGGGCGCGCGGAGCTGCGCGGCTCGGTGTGGAAGGTACGCAGCCGCGAGCAGCAGCGGCTCGCGAGCGGCGCGCGCGTGCGCGTCGAGCACGTCGACGGCTTGACGCTCTGGGTGCGTCCCGAGTGACGGCGAGGCGCACGAAGTGGAGACGATCGGAGGCGGTATGACGGGTGTCCTGACGGTGGTGGTGGTGCTCACGATCCTGACCGCGATCGTGATCGCCAAGACGGCGGT
This sequence comes from Candidatus Binatia bacterium, assembly GCA_036563615.1. Classification (NCBI taxonomy): domain Bacteria; phylum Candidatus Binatota; class Binatia (SeqCode); species Binatia bacterium. Next base: position 176,330 of record DATCMB010000016.1, on the reverse strand, counting down.
GGTGGTGCCGCAGCAGAGCGCCTACGTCGTCGAGCGGCTCGGCAAGTACCACAGCACGCTCGGCGCGGGCTTTCACATGCTGGTGCCGTTCATCGACGTGATCCGCTACCGGCACTCGCTGAAGGAAACCGCGATCGACATCCCCGAGCAGGTCTGCATCACGCGCGACAACGTGCAGGTGCGCGTCGACGGCGTGCTCTACCTGCAGGTGCTGAATCCGGAGCGCGCGTCCTACGGCGTCGCCGATCCGCTGTTCGCGATCAGCCAGCTCGCGCAGACGACGCTGCGCTCCGAGATCGGCAAGATCGACCTCGACAAGACCTTCGAGGAGCGCGCGCACATCAACGTCCAGGTGGTGCAGGAGCTCGACAAGGCGTCCGAGCCCTGGGGCGTCAAGGTGCTGCGCTACGAGATCAAGAACATCACGCCGCCCGAGGACGTGCTCGCCGCGATGGAGAAGCAGATGCGCGCCGAGCGCGAGAAGCGCGCGATGATCTTGACGTCGGAAGGTCAGCGCGACGCCGCGATCAACCAGGCCGAGGGCGAGAAGCAGCAGGTCATCAAGCAGTCCGAGGCGGCGCGTCAGCAGCAGATCAACGAGGCGGAGGGCCAGTCGGCGGCGATCCTCGCCATCGCGACGGCGACCGCGGAGGGCATCCGCAGGGTCGCGGAGGCGATCAACGTGCCGGGTGGCTTCGAGGCGGTGCAGCTCCGCGTCGCGGAGCGCTACATCGAGCAGTTCGGCGCGCTCGCGCAGAAGGGCAACTCGCTCATCGTGCCTGCAAATCTGACCGACATCGCGTCGATGGTGGCGAGCGCGATGACCGTCGTGCAGCATCAGAAGGCCGAGCCGAGCGCGTAGGACGCCGTCGCGCAGCGAGCGTCGCGTCGCCGCGCACGCCGACCGCGCGCGGAATGTCGTCAAGCATACGGCGCTCGCGCGCGCGGACGACCGGGCAGGCGGAAGGCGACGACCAGCGCGACGGCGAGCGCCGCGACGGTGGTCGCGAACACGGCCGCGATCGCGCTCGCGAGCGGCCACGCGGCCGCGGTGAGCAGCGCGAGCACGGCGCCTCCCGCGCCCGTGCCGAGCGCGGTGCCGAGCGTGATCGAGAGCTGCAGCGCGGCCGACGACTCGCCCTGACGATCGGGTGGCGCGGTCTCGAGGATGACGAGCGCGCTCGTCGAGTACGCCATGCCCATGCCGAGCGCCGCGACGCCCCAGGCGAGCGTCGCGACCATGAAGGGCACGTCCGGCAAGAGCACCGACACCGCGGCCGCGATCCCGAGCGCGACCAGCGCGACACCCGCCGCGACGAGCCCGCTCCGGCTGCGTCGCGGCGCTTCGCGCGCCTGCACCCACGCGCCCGCCGTCCAGGTGAGCGTGCCGAGCGTCAGCGGGAGGCCGGCGAGCGACGCGGGCTGTCCGCGCACGTCGGTCAGCGCCAGCGGCACGAACGCTTCGGCGCCGAAGAAGGCGAGGCCGATGAGCCCCATCACCGCGACCGCCGCCGGCTGACCCGGTGCCGCGCGCAGCGTGCCCTCGGGCAGCAGACGCCGCAGCGCCGGCACGCCGATCGCGACGCCGGCGACGAACAGCAGCGGCGAGGCGAGCTGCGCGACGCCGTCGAGCGCGAGCAGCGTGCAGCCGGCGCCTGCCGCGAGCAGCACCGCGCTGCGCAGACGGTCGTCGCGCGTCGCCGCCTCGCTCGCCCGCGACAGCCTGCGCAGCGCGGGGATCGCGACCGCCGCGGCGGCGAGCGTCGGCGGCGCGAGACCGAGGAACACCCAGCGCCAGCCGACGTGGTCGGCGATCAGACCGGCGAGCGCCGGACCGACGAGCCCGGGCACGACCCAGGCGCTCGACAGCAGCGCCAGCATGCGCGGCTTCGCGGCGTCGTCGTAGCCGGCGGCGATCGCGGCGTAGCTCACGGCGCCGATCGCGCCCGCGCCGAACCCCTGCACGAAGCGTCCGGCGACGACCACCGGCATGCTCGGCGCGACCCCCGCGACGACGAGCCCGGCGACGAACAGCGCGGTGCCGGCGATGAACGGCGGCGTGAGACCGCTTCTGTCCGAAGCGCCGCCGGCGGCGACGATCCCGACCAGGTTCGCGAGCATGAACGCGCTGAACGTCCAGCCGTAGAGGTGCAGGCCGCCGATCTCGCGGACGGTGACCGGCAGCACGGTCGCGACCGCGAGCGCCTCGAAGGCGGTGAACGCGACGACGGCGACGAGCCCGATGGTGAGCGCGCGCCGCGATCGGTCCCAGACGCCGCGCGCGCCGCTCGACGGCGGCGTCGCGCGCTCGACGTGCGCGTGCATCGTGCGCTTCTCGCACGGCGCACCCGACGAGTCATGCGGAATCCACGAACGCCTGTTCACGCGCATGGACGCGTGATAGCGAAGCCGCGAAAGGACGGCGGCCGCGTGGACAAGAAGCGTCTCGGCTTCGTCGGTCTCGGCAACATCGGCGGCGCGGTGGCGGCGAACCTGCTCGCCGACGGCCACGAGCTCTGCGCGTACGACGTCGATGCCTCACGCGTCCGTGCTCTGGTCGAGCGCGGCGCGATCGCCTGCGGCTCGGTCGCCGACGTCGCCGTGCGCAGCGAGATCACGTTCCTCTCGCTGCCGTCGCCGCGCGTGATGGAGAGCGTCGCGGACGAGTGGCTGTCCGCGGCGACCGACGACGCGGTGCTGATCGATCTCTCGACCAACGCGCCGGAGACCGTGCGGCGTGTCGGCGAGCGCGTGCGCGCGGCGGGACGTCACCTGCTCGAGGCGCCGCTCACCGGCGGCACGCCCGGCGCGAAGGCGCGCATGCTGACCTTCATCGTCGGCGGCGACGAGGCGGTCTTCGCGCGCTGCCGGCCGCTGCTCGCGCGCCTCGGGCGCGCGAGCTTTCACCTCGGACCGCTCGGCGCGGGCAGCGTCGGCAAGCTCGTGAACAGCCTGTTCGCGTTCGCGACGACGTGGGTCTCGCTCGAGGGGCTCGCCGTGTGCGCGAAGAGCGGCATCGACCTGCGCACGATGGTCGAGATGGTGCGCGCCGCGGGCGGCGGAAACTTCTTCCTGGATCGCATGGTCGAGGGCATCAACCAGCGCGGACGGCCGACGGAGTTCGCGCTCGACCTCGCGGCGAAGGACGCGGGGCTGCTGCTCGACGTCGCGCGCGAGCTCGGCGTGCCGACGCCGGTCGCCGCCGAGGTCGCGCAGGGGCTGGTCGCCGCCAAGGCGCTCGGATTCGGTGAGCGCGACTTCACCGACATCGTCGAGGTGGTCGAGCGGCTCGCGGGCGTACGGCTGCACCTGTCGCCGCCGCGCACGCCCGCGAGCTGAGCGCTCGCGCCGCGCTGCCGCGCTGCGCTGCCAGCGAGCTAGCGACGCTCGCGCGCGCGTCGCGGCCGCTGCGGCACGCCGACCGCCATCAAGAACATCACGCTCTTGTCGCGCGCGTGCGGCGAGAAAAAGTCGGTCACGTCGTCGTCGAAGAACGTGAGCCCGGACGCGCCGAGACCGAGCGCGTAGGCCGCGAGGTACGTCTTGCCGCCGCCGATCGCCGCCTCGAGCTGGGCCGCGCGGTAGCCGCGGTTGCCGAGCGCCGGCAGCATCTCGTGCAGGTCGGTGAGCCAGAAGATGTCGACCGCGGCGTCGGCCGGGATCTGCTGGCCGAGGCCGAGGTAGCCCGCCTCGCGGCGAAACAGACCTGCGCGCAGCAGCACGAGCGCGTCGCGCTCGCGGTCGAAGAAGTACGTTCCCGGCTCGAGTCCCTCGACCGCGTTGACGATCAGGTAGAGGCTCGCGCGCTGCGCGTGCGGCGCGAGGAAGTCCGCCGGCACGCCGCGCGTCGCGGAGCGCAGGATCGCGGCGAGGGCCGCGAGCTCGATCGGCTCCTGCGAGAAGTGGCGCGTCGAGCCGCGACGCAGGATGACGGTTTCGATCGGATCGCGCCCGGCGTCCTCGGGCGTGGGCGGCAGCGCGATCGCGTCGTCCGCGGGCGGCGTCGTCGACGACGGCAGCGGGCTGCGCCACGCGCGCACCTCGTCGCCGTTCTCGAGGAAGCCTGCGCGGTGCGCGGCGGGAATCGCGGGATACGCGACCTCGCGCGCCGACGGCGGCAGCGTCTCGTGCGTGAGCGGCGGAGGCGGCGCGGGGAGCGGACGTGGTGGCGGTGCGCCGCGTCCGAGCGCGACCAGACCGAGCGCCGCCTCGTGCTCGACGTCGAGCCCGAGGAGACCGTTCACCTGCTCGTCGACGAAGCCGAGCACGATCTCCGCGGGTAGCCCGCGCGCGGACGCGACCGCGAGCAGGTTCGCGAGCACCGTGCCCGAATCCCAGAAGGCGTGCCGGTACGCGCGCGCGCGGTACTTCCAGGCGTTGCGCCAGTACGTGCTGCCGAACGCGATCACCACCGGCGCCGCGGCGACGTGCTCTTCCGCCGCAGTCGCCTCGACGAGCACGGCGCGGTGGTCGCCCTCCCGCAGGCGGCGCAGCGCGAAGTCGTGCGGCGAGAAGTGGTAGACGCCGGCCGGCAGGTCGGCGAGGTCCGCGCACGTCACGTACAGGTCGATGTGGTGCAGGTTGCCGGTGCAGGCGGCGGCGCGGAAGTACGCTTCCCCGATCTGGTAGGTGCGCTTCCGCACCACGCCGGCGCAGAAGTAGAGCAGGTGGCCGAGCGTGCGCAGGTCGATCGCGGTGCTGCCACTCGACGACTGCGCCGAGAAGTCGTCCGCGAGCACGTCGAGCGCGGCACGCGACGAAGGGATCGAGTCACGCTCGAGCGGGATCGGCTCGAGCTGCGTGTAGATCTTGAACGGCCGGGGCATGATGTCCCAGTCGAGGAAGTGCGGATCGCTCCGAATCCTCGACAGGGAGTGCTTGGTCGCGTCGTGGTAGGCCCAGGCCTGTGCCACATCGCGGTTGCCCATGCCTCACGCGTACACCCCTTGCGGGGCCTAGAACAGCGCCGCGCGCGCGAGATGAACGCGACACTCGGTCGCGCGCAGATCAGGCGGGCACGGTGCGCGCGCGCATCATCGCGTAGCGCTTTGCACGACACACGATCTCGCCGCGCTGGTTCGTGCCGACGTGCTCGAAGAGCACGATGCCGACCTCCGGACGCGACTTCGAGCGCCGCGCTTCGAGCACCGTCGTCGTCACCGTGATCGTGTCGCCGACGAACACCGGCTTCGGGAACTCGACCTTCTCGAAGCCGAGGTTGCCGACCGTCGTGCCGAGCGTCGTGTCGGAGACCGACAGCCCCACCACCAGCGCGAGCGTGAACATGCTGTTCACCAGCGGGCGCCCGAACTCGGTCGTCTTGGCGTACTCCGCGTCGAGGTGCAGCGGCTGCGTGTTCATGGTCAGCGTGGTGATGAGCAGGTTGTCGGTTTCGGTCACCGTCCGGCTCGGCTCGTGCCGGAAGGTCGCGCCCACCGGAAGATCCTCGAACATCTTTCCCGCCATGCGCGCTGCCTAGCACAAGTCGACGCCTCCGCGCGCGCTTGCCGCCGCGCGGTACGCGGGCGAGGATGAGCAGGTGGCGTCGCCCGGCGAAGAACCGAAGATCTTCACGCTGCGCATCCTCACCCAGCTCGCCAACGACGTTCGCCGCGAGGAGTGGGACGCGCTCGCGGCCGGCGAGTCGCCGTTCCTCGAGTGGGGCTGGCTCGCGACGCTCGAGGAAGCGCGCTGCGTCGGCGGACGCACCGGCTGGAGCCCGCAGCACCTCGCGCTGTTCGAGGACGATCGCCTGGTCGCGGCCTGCCCGCTCTACCTCAAGACCAACAGCGAGGGAGAGTTCGTCTTCGACTACGCGTGGGCGAACGCCGCCTACGGCGCGGGGATCGAGTACTACCCGAAGATGCTGGTCGGCGTGCCGTTCACGCCGGTCGAGGGACGCCGCTTCCTGGTCGCGCCGCACCTCGACCGCCGCGCCGTCGTCCGCATGCTCGGTCAAGCGCTGCGCGACCTGTGCGAGGAGAACGAGGTCTCCTCGGTGCACGTCAACTTCTGCACCGAGGACGAGGCGGAGGTGCTGCGCGAGCTCGGCTTCGCCGAGCGGGTCGGGTTCCAGTACAAGTGGCGCAACCGCGGCTACGCGACCTTCGACGACTACCTCGCGGCGCTACGCCACAAGCGGCGCAAGGAGGTGAAGCGCGAGCGGCGCGAGCTCGCCGAGCAGGGGATCGAGATCGTCGCGCACGTTGGCGACGAGATCCCGGACGCGCTCTTCCCTCGGATGTACGAGCTCTATCTGACGACCGTCGACAAGTACGTCTACGGTCGCAGGTACTTGACGCGGCGGTTCTTCGAGATGCTCCCGCAGCGCTTTCGCCACAACCTGTGCTTCATCACGGCGCGGCGGGGTGGTGAGCTCGTCGCGGGGACGTTCAACGTGCAGAAGGGCGGGGCGCTCTACGGCCGCTACTGGGGAACGCACGAGGAGCTGCGCTTCCTGCACTTCAACGTATGTTACTACGCGACCATCGAGCACTGCATCGCGCACGGGATGGAGCGCTTCGAGCCGGGCGCGGGCGGCGAGTTCAAGTGGCTGCGGGGATTCGACCCGGAGCCGACGCGCAGCATGCACTGGCTGCGCGATCCGCGGCTCGCCGCCGCGGTGCAACGCTTCGTCCAGGCGGAGCGTCGCGAGATCGATCGCGTGCGGCGCGCGATGCTCGAGCAGAGCCAGCTCAAACGTCAAGCAACGGACGGCGAGAGCTGAGCGTCGAGCATCTCGAGCGCGCCGCGCGATCGTGGCCGGGCAGAGCGCGCCTCGCGCGGCGTCACGAGCTCGAGGACTTGACGCTGGCGCGAGGCGCGGTCCGCCGCGGACCTATGTGCACGGCCTTGCGACCGACTCAGACGGTCTGGCCGGTACCCCGCACGTCGTGCGCGGACGGACGCGGGAAGGCGACGCGCATGGGCGCAGCGGGCGCCGTCCGGCGATGCGACTCGCGGTACATGTTGGCGAGGAACCACAGCGCGCCGCACGCGAGCACGAGCGCGGTGAGGAAGAGCGACGATACCCAGAAGGGGCTGAGGGTCAGCGTCACGGACTGATCCGGGATCGCCGCCGACGTCAGGGTGGGTACGACCGAGCTCAACATTGTTCCGACTCCTTCCATTTCCCACCCGGGCCCTGCGGCCACCCGGTGCGGGTACCACTCCGAGCGCTTGCGGTGGATTCCGCGACAGCGCCCCTGCGTTTGGCTCGGAACGACCCCGCGGGTGCCGCGAAATCGTCCGCATGTCCGAGATGGGGCGGGCATTGTGCAAGCGCGGTGCCGTCAGGCGTGGCGCGCTCTCCACTGCCCATCGCGGTCTATGATGCGGCGGATGGGCGATCCTGTTGCCGATCGGCAACGGCGCACGCGGCGCGACGTCAAAGCGCGGTAGCGACGCGCGCGCGGGCCGGGCGAGCGCCGGCGCCGCCGTCGTCGAGCGAGGGCGATGTCGCGAAGGCTATGTCGCGAGGGTCACGCCGCGGCGATCAGGCCGCGGCGCCCGCGCGCTGCGCGCGCTCGACCCGCACCTCGATGCCGTTCAGCACCGCGTTGCCCGACAGCGGGTCGAAGCGGTCCTCCTCCGCGAGTCGGTTGCTGTTCGCGCCGGCGACCGAGCGCGCGACGCGCAGCCGCACGCCCTCCTCGTCGTGACCCCAGCCGTGCGGCAGGCTGACCACGCCCGGCATGACGTTCTCGGTCACCTCGACCGGGACCTCGACGCTGCCGGCGCGCGAGCTCAGGAGCACCAGCTCGCCGTCGGCGAGGCCGAGCCGGCGCGCGTCCACCGGGTGGAGGTGCAGCGTGCAGCGCTCCTTGCCCGAGACGAGGCTCGGCACGTTGTGCATCCACGAGTTGTTCGAGCGCAGGTCGCGCCGCCCGACGAGCAGCAGGCTCTCGCCGTCGCGGCGCGCGATCTCGTCGAGACGCGACTCCAGCCGCGCGACGTCGGCGACCAGCGGCTCGGGCGCGAGCTCGATCTTGCCCGACGGCGTGCGCAGCAGATCCGGCAGGCGCGGCGTCAGCGCGCCGAGGTCCGCCGCGCGGCCGCTCGCCTCGAGCTGGTCGAGCGTCAAGCCAGCGCGCGCGCCGAAGCCGTCGCCGTACGGACCCGTGCGCAGCATCAGGTCGAGCATGCGCTCGGGGCCGCGACGATGCGCGAGCGCGCGGCGCACCGTGTCCGCGTCGCGACCGTGCGCGGGCGAGTGCGGGCCGAGCGCCTTCTCGAGCTGCTGCTCGAAGACGAAGTCGTCGAGCGCGTCGACGTCCGCGTTCGATCCCTGTCCGGAGACGATGCCGGCGAGCCGCAGCAGGATGCGCCACTCGGGCATCTGCCCGTCGGGCATGTCGAACACCGGACGCGAGTAGCGCGCGAAGTTGCGCACCGAGAGCTGCGTGAAGGCGAGCGGGAAGTGCCCCTGCTCGAGCGGCGACGGACCCGGCAGGATCACGTGCGCGTGCCGCGTGGTCTCGTTGAGGTAGATGTCGACGCTCACCATGAAGTCGAGCGTCGCGAGCGCGCGCGAGAGGCGAGCGCCGTTCGGCGTGCTGAGCGCGGGGTTGCCGGCGATCGTGATGAGCCCGCGGACCTGACCCTCGCCCGGCGTCTCGATCTCCTCGGCGAGGCAGACGACGGGAATCTCGCCCAGCACCTCCGGGATGCCGCGCACGCGGCTCTTCCAGCGCCCGAGGCGGATCCCCTTGCCGCGCCCCGGCTCGCCGAGCGTGTTCGCCGCGCCGGCCGCTCCCTTGGGGAACATCGCGCCGCCAGGACGGTCGAGGTTGCCGGTCAGGACGTTGAGCACGTCGACGAGCCAGCTCGTGAGCGTGCCGAACTCCTGCGTGCAGGTGCCGATGCGCGCGTAGACGGCGGCCGTCTTGGCCGACGCGAGCTCGCGCGCGAGACGGCGGATGGTCGCGGCGTCGATGCCGCACGCCGGTGCGACGCGCTCGGGCGAGAACGCGCGCGCGAGCTCCTCGACGCGCTCGATGCCCACGACGAGCGGCTCGAGCGCGCCCGGACGCGCGAGGTTCTCCTCGAACAGCACGTGCACCATCGCGAACAGCAGCAGCGCGTCCGTTCCCGGGCGGATGAAGTGGTGCTCGTCGGCCTCCTGCGCGGTGCGCGTACGACGCGGATCGATCACCACGCAGCGTCCGCCGCGCGCGCGCAGCGCGCGCAGGCGTCCCTTCATGTCGGGCGCGGTCATCAGGCTGCCGTTCGACACCAGCGGGTTCGCGCCGAGGATCAGCAGGTAGTCCGTGCGGTCGACGTCCGGGACCGGGACGCTGAGCGCGCTGCCGAACATCAGGCCGGCCGAGATCTGCTTCGGCATCTGGTCGACGGTGCTCGCCGTGAAGACGTTGCGCGTCCCGAGCGCGCGGATCAGCACGCGCCCGTAGAGCCCCATCCCGAGGTGGTGCGCCGACGGGTTGCCGAGATAGATCGCGACCGCGTTGCGCCCGTGCTTCTCGAGGATGGCGTTCAGACGCCGGTCGATCTCGGCGAACGCTTCGTCCCAGGTGGCCTCGTGCCAGTCGTTGCCGCGGCGGATGAGCGGCGTGCGGAGACGGTCGGGGTCGGCGTGGAGCTGCGCGAGCGCGGGCGCCTTCGGACAGATGTAGCCGCGGCTGAACGGGTCCTCGTCGTCGCCGCGGACCGCGACCACCTCGCGTCCGCGCGTCGTGATCGCGAGGTTGCAGTTCGCCTCGCAGAGGGGGCAGGTGTGCAGATGCGTCGCCGTCGCGGGTGCTTGCTGCATCGTTTCCTCCGCGCGGCCGGCGTTTCTCGGCCGCTCAGCTCGCCGCGTGGCCCTGCGCGGCGGCGGCGCGCGCGACGATCTTTCGCGCGCGGTTGATGTGCGGCGCGTCGACCATGGCGCCCTTGTAGACGAACGCCGCCTGGCCGCGCGCAAACGCCTCGGTCGCTGCCGCGAGGAGCGCGTTGGCCTCCGCGACCTCCTCCTCGCTCGGCACGAAAACGCGATTGATGATCGGGACCTGCGCCGGGTGGATCGCGGCCTTGCCGGTGAAGCCGAGATCCGCCGCTTCCTGCGCCTCGCGCTCGAGCCCCTCGGCGTCGTGGAAGTCGAAGTACGGCATGTCGAGCGGGTCCATGCCGGCCGCCGCGGCGGCGAGGAGGCAAGCGGAGCGCGCGAACTGGAAGACGTCGGGCAGCGAGCCGTCCGGCTTGCGCGAGCGGCGCGAGCCGAGCGCGTTCGACAGGTCCTCGCTCGCCCACATCATCGCCGTCGAGCGCAGGCTCGCCTGCGCGACGCGGCGGATGTTGAGGATGCCCTCCGGCGTCTCGGTCGCGAGCAGCACGAGGCGGACGGAGCCCTGCTCGCGGCCGACCAGCGCCTCGAAGTTGGCGAGCGCGCGGTCGATGAAGCGGACGTCGTCCTCGCTGCGCACCTTCGGGATGACGTAGCCGTCGGGGTGGCCCGCCATCGTGACCGTCAGGTCGTCGAGCGTGAGACCGGTCTCGAGCGGGTTGATGCGCACGAGCTTCTCGGCGCCGCGGAAGTCGAGCTCCTTCAGCGCGTCGCGCACCATCTCGCGCGCGGCCGCCTTGTGCGCCGGGACGACGGCGTCCTCGAGGTCGAAGATCAGCGAGTCCGCGCCGGCGCTGAGCGACTTCTCCATCTTGTGCCGGTCGTCGCCGGGGACGAACAGCAGCGAGCGTCGCAGACGCGGCGTTCCTGGCTTGGTTTCGCGGGACGGGCTCATCGGCCTTTCGCCTGTCGCTATCGCGGCGAACGTATGCAGGCAAGACGCGAGCGCGGGGTGCGAGAGGCCCCGCGCCCTTGCGCGTGCGGACCGCCTGGAACACTGTCGGTGCGACGCCGCCGCCGGTTCCCGGCGGAGGTTCTTCCGAGGAGAGAGGATGAGCAACGACGGCTGGGAGGAGATCCGCTACGCGGTCGATGCCCGCATAGCGACCATCACGCTGCACCGACCCGAGCGCATGAACGCGTTCACGGCGCGCATGTGCCGTGAGCTGATCGAGGCGCTCGATGCGGCCGACAAGGACGACGACGTCCGCGCGGTCGTCGTCACCGGCGCGGGACGCGCGTTCTGCGCCGGCGCCGACCTGAGCAGCGGCGGCGACACCTTCGACGCCAACGCCAAGGGCTACCAGGACACGATCGACACGCACCGCGACGGCGGCGGCCTCGTGTCGCTCAAGGTGTACTCGCTGAAGAAGCCCGTGATCGCGGCGATCAACGGTGCAGCGGTCGGCGTCGGGATCACGATGACGCTGCCCATGGACATCCGCATCGCCGCCGAGGGCGCCAAGATCGGCTTCGTCTTCGCGCGTCGCGGGATCGTCCCCGAGGCCGCGAGCAGCTGGTTCCTGCCGCGTCTGGTCGGCATCGAGCGCGCCGCGGAGTGGGTCTACACGGGTCGCGTATTCGACGCCGCGGAGGCGAAGGAGGCGCGTCTCGTGAGCCGCGTCCTGCCGGCCGATCAGGTGCTGCCCGCGGCGCAGGAGCTCGCGCGCGAGATCGCGGAGAACACGTCGGCGGTGTCGGTGGCGCTCGCGCGCCAGCTGATGTGGCGCATGCTCGGCGCCGCGAGCCCGCTCGAAGCGCACCGCATCGACTCGAAGTGCATCTTCTACATGGGCCGCTCGCCGGACGCGTACGAGGGCGTGTCGTCGTTCCTCGAGAAGCGTCCGCCGCGCTTCAGCATGAAGCCGAGCACCGACATGCCGCCGTTCTATCCGTGGTGGAGCGAATGAAGACCCGACGCATCCGACGTGCGACCTGGCTCGTGGCGGCGCTGGCGCTGTGCGCGACGGCGGCCAACGTGAGCGCAGCGCCGCCCGTTCTCGACGAGTCGAAGCTCGTCGACCTGACCCACACCTTCGACGACGAGACCATCTACTGGCCGACCGAGAAGGGCTTCGAGCTCGAGCAAGGCCCGCACGGCTTCACGCCGCAAGGCTACTTCTACTCGGCGAACCGCTTCTGCACCGCGGAGCACGGCGGCACGCACATGGACGCGCCGATCCACTTCGCGGAGGGCAAGCTCACCGCCGACGCCGTGCCGCTGCAGGCGCTGATCGGAGCGGCGGTGGTGGTCGACGTCACCGAGCAGGCGAAGCAGGACCGCGACTACCGTCTCACCGTCGAGGACCTGCAGCGCTGGGAGGCGAAGTACGGCCGCATCCCCGACGGCGCGATCGTGCTGATGCGCAGCGGCTGGAACCGCTACTGGCCGGACAAGCTGCGCTACCTCGGTACCGCGGAGCCGGGCGACGTCGAGAACCTCCACTTCCCCGGCTTCTCGCGCGAGGCCGCGGAGTGGCTCGTCACGCAGCGGACGATCGACGCGATCGGCGTCGACACCGCGAGCATCGACCACGGCCCGTCGAAGGACTTCATCGTTCACCAGGTGATCAACGGCGCCAACAAGCCCGCGTTCGAAAACGTCGCCAACCTCGACCGCCTGCCGGAGAGCGGCGCCACGATCATCGCGCTGCCGATGAAGATCGGCGGCGGCTCGGGCGCGCCGCTGCGCATCGTCGCCCTGCTGCCGTGAGATGACGGTGAAGATCGGCATCCCGCTCTTCATGCTGCGTCCGGAGCAGCTGGTGCCGGTCGCGAAGCGCGCCGAGGAGCTCGGCTTCGAGTCGGTGTGGGTCGCGGAGCACCTGGTCTTCCCGACGCGCTTTGCGAGCCGCTATCCGTACACCGCAGACGGCGTGCCGCCGATCCAGCCGTCGACGCCGCTGCTCGACCCGTTGCTGGTGCTCGCGCAGGTCGCGGCGGTGACCTCGCGCATCCGCCTCGGGACGAACGTGTACTTGCCGGCGCTGCGTCACCCGCTGCACGTCGCGCGCCTCGGCACGACGCTCGACGTGCTCTCGGGCGGACGGCTGAGCCTCGGCATCGGCGTCGGCTGGCTCGAGGAGGAGTTCCGCGCGGTCGGCGTCGACTTCGCGCGCCGCGGCGCGCTGACGCGCGAGTGCGTCGCGGCGCTGCGCTGCCTGTGGAGCGAGGACGAGCCCGAGTTCCACGGGCGCACGTGGTCGTTCGGGCCCGTCAAGTTCGAGCCCAAGCCGGTGCAGAAGCCGCACCCGCCGCTGCTGCTCGGCGGCGAGAGCGAGGCGGCGCTGCGCCGCGCGGCGCAGATCGGCGATGGCTGGTACGGCGTGCGGCACACGCCGGAGAGCGCGGCGGCGGTGGTCGGGCGTCTGCGCGCGCTGCGCGAGGAAGCGGGGCGCAGCGCGCTGCCCTTCGAGATCACCGTCGGCCCGAGCGCCGACTCGCTCGACCGCGACGTGATCGCGCGCTTCGCGGACGCCGGCGTCGACCGCCTGGTGTCGCTGCCCTGGCGGCGCGCGCGCGAGGCGATGGACGCGCTCGAGGCGTTCGCGGCGCGGGTCCTGTAGCGCACGCTCGGGTCGCGCACGCCCAGATCGCGCGCGTTGCAAGGGTCTCGCGTCTTCGGAGCGCGGCGCGAGGGCGGCACGCGTGAGCCGCCCCCGCGCATCCGCTCGCGCTTCAGCTCACGGCAAGCCCAGGAGCTGCGTGAGATCGAGCGCGCCCCGCTGGCTCACCGCGCCGACCGCGGGCAAGCCCGCGAGCACGTCGAGCAAGGTCCCCGTCGCCGGGATGCAGAAGGTGCCCGCGAGGCGCATGCCGAGCAGGCTTCCCGACGAGCCGAAGCCCGCGCCGCTCTCGGTCACGACGCGCGCGTCCGGCAGGCCGAGCGCGCCGGGCGCCGTCTGACCTTCACAGAAGGTTCCTTCGGCGTCGGCCGTGATCGTCGACGTGCCGGTGCCGAGCTGCGTGATCGGCACCGTGAGCGCGCCGAAGAAGGTCGCGTCGGCGGGCGGGCAGTCCGGGCTCGTGCCCGCGGCGCCGACCGGCGTGCACGCGCCGCCGGCGTTGGCGCCCGCGCTGCACTGGCCGTTCACGCACACCGGGCAGGGCTCGGTGAGATTCCCCGTCAAGTACACGCGCGCCGAGATCGTGGTCGCGAACGTCGCCCGCGTCGTCAGCAGATCGACCTCGCCGCAGAGATCGGTCTGGAAGGCGTTGACCACCCACGCGCCGAACGAGGTGAGCGGGATCGGCGGACCGAAGAAGCAGTTCGCGTCGTAGTTGCACGTGCCGGGGGCGCCGCCGCAGTGCGCGTCGGAGGTGCAGGCGCCCGCGCCGTCGGTGCCCGGGGCGCCGTTCAGGCAGTGCGCGCCGGGTCCCGCGCCCTTCGTGCAATCGAGCGGACCGCTGCCGCTGCTGCCGCCGAGCTTGACGTCGAGCACGCCGACGCCCTTCACCGCGAGCATCGCGGTGCTGCCGGCCGGGATCAGGATCGGCGCGAGCCCACCCGTGTAGAGGCAGCCCTCGCCGAGGTCCGCGATCTTGGCGTTCGAGCCGTCGCGCACCTGGCCGCTGAAGGGCGGAGATGCGGGTGGATCGAACGCGGCGCCGCCGCAGCTCGGCGAGCCCTCGACCACCGTGAACGGCACCTTGAGCAGCTCCGGCAGGCCGATCAGCGGCCGGCAGAGCGCGGGCAGCGGCGGCAGCGTCGGGATCGGACGCGGCGTCGGCGACTGCGTCGGTTGCGGCGTCGGCGTTGGCGTCGGCACGGGTGTGGGCGTCGGGGCGCAGCCGGTCGCGGTGCACGCGTCGCAGCAGCTCGCGTACTGCCCGACGCACGCGCTGCCGCCGCTCGGCGCCTTGCAGCGCGAGGCGTTGCCGACGATCGTGCACGTCGTCTTGCCTTGACGGTTCGTGCGGCAGCACGACACCGCGCCGGGACGTCCGCACGACGACTTGTTCACGCAGCGCATGACGCTCGAGCGACAGCTCGTGGGCAGCGTGCCCTGCGCGACGTTGGCCTTGACCACCTCGCGCGCGCAGCGGAGGTAGGTCGATCGGCTGCCGGCCGTCGTCGGGCAACCACAGCTCGCCTCGATCGCGGCGCGGGTCGCCGCCACCGCCGCGTCGTCGCCCGGTAGATCACCGCAGCGCGCGCTGACCTCGCCCGCGCCGAGCAGCAGCGCCAGCACGGCGCCGCCGAAGACCATCGCAAGAAACCTCACCGCCACGCCGCATGCGTCGCGTCTCATGCCGTACCCTCCCTCTTGGGATCCGCCGGGAGCGCCTACGACGGTGGTCGAGCAATCGCGCGCAAGGCTGGATCGAGAAGGGAGGGCGCCTTTGCCCGCGTGAGCGGCTCCGCGGCGAACGTGTTGGTCGCGACGCTACTGCATCGCGGGGGCGCGAGGAAGGGGCTTCGCGGCGCGGCTCGGTCGGGATCGACGCCGCGGTTCTCTGCCGGTGGGGGCGGAGCCGTGGGTGTGACCGACGCTGCGGCTTCTGTGCCGGTGGGCGCGGCGTTGGTGGGGACCGGACGGTTGCCCGCACGTGCCTTCTTGGAGGTGGCCGCGCGCAGCGGTCGCGTGGCCGGGGCGATGACGAGCACGTCACGCTCGGCGTGCCTCGCGCGGTTGTCGTGCACGTGCTCGTCGAGATCGCCCCGTCCCCGCGCCCGCTGCGCGCTCACGTAGGGGGGCGACGCTCGGGCGACGGCGAATGGTGTCCGCGGAGACCGGCGCCGCGGTGAAAGTGCCGCGACGCGGGCGCGCGCCACGCGTCGCGGCTTTGCGCGCGGTCAGCTTGCCTGCACGACGAGGCGCGCGCTGGGCTCCGTAGCGGGTTCGGGGCGGCGGAGAAGGTAGAGGAGGGGGCCGACGCTGCCGAGCGTGGCGGTCAGGACGAGGTAGGGCAGCGGCGAGATGCCGTGCTGGCGGGCGTCGCGCACCATCCAGGTGGCGATCAGGCCGAGCGCGATCACCAGGTCGACGGCGCAGGTGATACCGGACCAGGTCGACGTCACCTCGGCGAAGAAGCCGACGTAGCCGACCTGCCAGACGGCGTACGCGGTCAAGAAAGAAAAATCTGCGAGAACGACGGCGAGCAGCACCTTCTTCCAGCTCATGGGAGCCTCCTTTCGTGATCGTGCCGGGCGGCCATCGCCCGGCGCGCGGCTGCTCGTCCAAGCGGCGTGCCGCGCCGACCGTGCACGGCGTGTCGAGCAGGAGGTGCGGCCGGCGCGCGGCGAGCGACGGATCGCGTTGCGCCGCGGCCACCGGCGTTGCGGCTCTGCAACGGCACGGCCGCTTCCTGGTGCGCCGGCTCCGAGCGATTGTTGCTGCTGCGGCGCCGTGCGAGACAATCGACCAGCGCCCTGCACTGGCAGCGGAGTTGCTGCTCCGACGGACGAACGATGACCACCGACGGCGAAGCTGCGGACCACGAGACGGCGATCGCGCACGCGAGCGGAATCGCGGTCGACGAGCCGCGCACCTTCCGGATCCGCGAGCGCTGGCTCGGGCTCGCGGTCGGGGCGGCGATCGGGCTCGTCGACCTGATCGGCACGCTCGCGCTCGGCATCCACTTCGAGATGAACGGCAGCGACGTGACGCTGCTCGTGCTCGGCGTGTACGGCGTGACCTTCGCCGCGTTCGGCTTCACCTTCGGGCTCGTCCTCGAGGCGCGACGCCGCGATCGGAAGGCAGCGGCGATCATCGCGCAGCAGATGGAGACCGTCGCGACGACGCGCGCGCGGCTCGCGCAGAGCGAGAAGCTCGTGGCGCTCGGACAGCTCGCAGCGGCGATCGCGCACGAGGTGCGCAACGCGCTCGGCGTCATCCGCTCGGCGGCGCAGGGTCTTGCCGAGAGCGTGCCCGCGGACGACGTCGAGCGACAGCGCGCGTGCTCGTTCATCAGCGCCGAGATCGACCGGCTCGGCAGCGTCGTGTCGTCGCTGCTCGGCTTCGCGCGCCCGCTGCGCCTCGCGCCGCGTCCGGTCGAGGTGTCGAAGCTCTTCGATCAGGCGCTGCTGCTCGCGCGTCCGGACCTCGAGGCGAAGGAGATCCGCGTCGTGCGCCGCGAGGACGGCGCGTTGCCGCCGGTGCGCGCCGACTCGGACCTGGTCGTGCAGGTGCTGCTCGGGCTGCTCGCGAACGCCGTCGAGGCGGTGCCGCGCGGCGGCGAGGTGGCGCTCGAGGCGCGCGCCACGGACGGCGTCGTCGAGATCGGCGTCGCCGACTCGGGACCCGGCATCCCCGAAGATCTGCGCGCGCGCGTGTTCGAGCCGTTCTTCACCACGCGCGACAAAGGCACCGGGCTCGGGCTCGCGGTCGCGCGCCAGATCGTCGAGGCGCACCAGGGGCGCATCGAGGTCGGCGAGCGTCCGGGCGGCGGTGCGCGCTTCTGCATCTCCTTGCCCTTGGCAACGGTAGCGCCCGCAGCGCTCGCGAGGTCGGCGTGAAGGCACGCATCCTCGTCGTCGACGACGAGGAGCGCATGGCGCAGGTGGTCGCCATGGCGCTCGCGCGCGCGGGCTGGGAGTGCGAGACCTGCACGACCGGCGAGGCCGCGCTCGCCGCGGTCGAGACGCGCGGCGCCGACGTCGTCGTCACCGACTGGCGGATGCCGGGCATGGACGGCATCGAGCTGCTGCGCCGTCTGCACGAGAAGCGTCCCGCGCTGCCGGTCATCCTGATCACCGCGCACGGCAGCGTGCCGTCGGCGGTGGCGGCGATGCGCGAGGGCGCCTTCGACTACATCACCAAGCCGTTCGACAACGACGAGCTGCGCGCGCTCGTCGGACGCGCGCTCGAGCTCACGCGGCTCGAGCGCGAGAACCGCTACCTGCGTCAGGAGGTCGCGAGCCGCTACGCGCCCGACGCGATGGTCGCCGAGAGCGCGCGCAGCAAGGAGCTGCTCGAGCTCGTGCGTCGCGTCGCGCCGAGCAAGGCGACGGTGCTGATCCAGGGCGAGAGCGGCACCGGCAAGGAGCTGGTCGCGCGGCTGCTGCACTTCTGGAGCGACCGCGTCGGGCAGCCGTTCGTCGCGGTCAACTGCAAGGCGTTCGCGGAGGGCGTGCTCGAGAGCGAGCTCTTCGGTCACGAGAAGGGTGCCTTCACCGGCGCGGCGAGCGCGCGCGCGGGCTGCTTCGAGCGCGCGCAGGGCGGCACGCTCTTCCTCGACGAGATCGGCGAGGTCAGCCTCGACTTCCAGGCGAAGCTGCTGCGCGTGCTGCAGGAGGGCGAGGTGCTGCGCGTCGGCGGCACGCAGCCGCGCCGCATCGACGTGCGCGTCGTCGCGGCGACGAACCGCGTGCTGCGCGACGAGGTGCAGGCGGGACGCTTCCGCGACGACCTGTTCTTTCGCTTGAACGTGATCCCGATGCAGCTCGCGCCGCTGCGCGAGCGTCGCGAGGACATCCTGCCGATCGCGAGCCACTTCCTCGCGCGACACGCGGCGGGCGGCGGAAGGCGTCTCGTGCTGTCACCGGAAGCCGAGCGCGCGATCCTCGAGCACCCGTGGCCGGGCAACGTGCGCGAGCTCGAGAACGTCATCGAGCGCGCGGTGGTGCTGGCGCGCGGCGACGTGATCCAGCCCGAGGACCTGCTGCTCGAGCAGACGCTCGCGGTGCCGTCCGCTGCGGCGAGCGCAGAGGCGGCGAACGAGGGCACGCTGCAGGAGTGCCTCGATCGCGCGGCCGCGGCGCGCATCCGCGCCGCGCTCGAGGCCGCGCACGGCTCGCGCGTCGAGGCGGCGCGCGCGCTTGGCATCGAGCGCACGACGCTCTACCGGATGATGAAGCGCCTCGGCTTGGAGTAGACTGCAGGCCGGCTCGACACGCCGCGCAGCCGCGGCGAAGGAGAACTGGCCATGCCCCGCATCCCACACGACGCGCCGACGCTCCTCGCGCACGACCCGACGAACCTCCGGTCGCCCCGCGGTGGCGCGCAGAGCCCGCGGACCGAGGACCGCGTCGACGAGGCCGTCGCGGCGCCAAACCGGCACCTGACGGCGCGGCGGCGCGTCGACGAGCGGCGCGCGGGGACGCGCTCGTGAGCCCGCGCACGTCGCGCGAGGCGCGCACGGGCGGGCGAGATACCGGTGCCGAGCGGGCTACGGTACGCTCGACTTCGAGAGGAGCGCGATGAAACCCCTGTGGCAGCGTAGCGGCTCGGCGCCGGCGAAGGGCGGCCCCGCACGACCTGGAACCAATTCCGGCACCAGCGGACAGAAGCAGCCCCCCATGCCGAAGCGCTCGACCTGGGTGTGGTTCCTCGTCGTGCTGCTCGCGAACTACCTGCTCGTGCGCTTCCTGATGCCGGGTCCGGAAGCGCCGCTGTCGGTGCCGTACACGTTCTTCCGCGAGCAGGTCGACGCCGGCAACGTCGAGGCGATCTTCGGCCGCGGCGAGACCATCACCGGACGCTTCAAGAGCCCCGTCACCTACCCGCCGCCCGAGAGCGCGGCGAAGGCCGAGCAGCCCGGCGAGACGCGCGAGCGCGCGAGCGAGAGCAGCACCCCACGCGCCGCGACGCGCCGCGGAGGCGACGGCCTCGCCGACCCCGGCCCGCCGCGCACCGGCACGACCTTCACCACGACGTTGCCGTCCTTCGTCGACACCGACCTCGAGCGCTTCCTCGTCGCGCACCAGGTCGAGATCAGCGCCGAGCCGATCGACAGCGGCGTCGGACCGCTCGCGACGCTGCTCTACGGCTTCGGTCCCGCGCTGCTGTTCATCGGCTTCTACATCTGGATCTTCCGCCGCGCGTCGCAGGGCGGCATCGGCGGCTTGATGGGCATGGGCAAGAGCCGCGCGCGCCGCTACGACCAGGAGCAGGACACCAAGGTCACCTTCGACGACGTCGCCGGCATCGACGAGGCGGAGAACGAGCTCGTCGAAATCGTCGATTTTTTGCGTGACCCGCCGAAGTACACGCGGCTCGGCGGCACCGCCCCGAAGGGCATCCTGCTGGTCGGGGCGCCGGGCACCGGCAAGACGCTGCTCGCGAAGGCCGTCGCGGGCGAGGCGGGCGTGCCGTTCTTCTCGATGAGCGCCGCGGAGTTCGTCGAGATGATCGTCGGCGTCGGCGCGGCGCGCGTGCGCGACCTGTTCAAGCAGGCGCGCGAGCACGCGCCGGCGATCATCTTCATCGACGAGCTCGACGCGATCGGTCGCGCGCGCGGTCAGGTCGCGCTCGGCGGCTCGACCGAGCAGGAGCAGACGCTCAACCAGATCCTCACCGAGATGGACGGCTTCTCGAGCCGCGAGGGGATCATCGTGCTCGCCGCGACCAACCAGCCCGAGGTGCTCGACAAGGCGCTGCTGCGTCCGGGACGCTTCGACCGCCGCGTCGTGGTGAACCTGCCGGACAAGAACGGCCGCGAGGCGATCCTCAAGGTCCACACGCGCAAGGTGCCGCTCGCGAAGGACCTGAGCCTCGCCGAGATCGCGGGCGCGACGCCGGGCTTCTCCGGCGCGGACCTGAAGAACCTGGTGAACGAGGCGGCGCTGCTCGCCGCGCGCCGTGACCAGACCGAGGTGCGTCAGCAGGACTTCTTCGACGCGCTCGAGAAGATCGTCCTCGGACCGGAGCGTCCGCTGCTCCTGAGCCGCGCCGACAAGGAGCGCATCGCCTACCACGAGGGCGGACACGCGATCCTCGGGCTCGTCGTGCCGGGCGCCGACCCGGTGCACCGCGTGAGCATCGTGCCGCGCGGGCTCGCGCTCGGCGTCACCTACCAGCGCCCCGACAGCGATCGCTACAACTACCCGGAGGCGTACCTGCGCGCGCGCATCATCGGCATGCTCGGCGGTCGCGCCGCGGAGGAGATCGTGTACGGCACGAAGACGACCGGCGCCGAGAGCGACATCGAGCAGGCGACCGATCTCGCGCGTCGCATGGTGACGCGCTGGGGAATGAGCGAGCGTCTCGGCCTCGTGCAGCTCGGCCCGCGCGAGAACCCGTATCTCGGGACGCAGGCCGGATTCGGTCTGAGCAAGCCGTTCAGCGAGGAGACCGCGAAGCTCATCGACGCCGAGGTGCGCAGGATCATCAGCGAGTGCCACGAGGAGGCGCGCCAGCTCTTGACCAAGCACCGCAAGGCGCTCGACGCCCTCGCGGCGGCGCTGCTCGAGCGCGAGACGCTCGACGAGAAGGAGATCCACGAGGTGACCGGCTTGCCGCCGGCGCCGCAGCTCGAGACCGGCATCGTGCCGCTCGTCGACGAGCCGCCCGCCGACGCGGTCGCAAGGAAGTCGGCGGGTTGAGCAGGGCTGGCACCACGGCCGCGCGACGTCCGACGGATCCGAGCGTCGCAGGCGCGCCGGCGGGTCTCGAGCGACCCGCGTACCGCGCCACCGTCGACGAGGTCGTCGCGGCGCTCGGCACCGATCTGCGCAATGGCTTGACGGCGAGCGAAGCGCGCGCGCGCCTCGAGCGCTTCGGCCGCAACGAGCTCGCCGGCGAGGAGCGCGTGCCCGCGTGGCGCAAGTTCCTCGCGCAGTTCCAGGACGTGCTCGTCATCCTGCTGCTGATCGCGACGCTGATCTCGGCCGCGATCTGGTTCTACGAGCGCGACGCCGCGGCGCCTTACGAGGCGATCGCGATCTTCGCCGTCGTGCTGCTCAACGCGATCCTCGGCTACGTGCAGGAGGCGCGCGCCGAGCACGCGCTCGCGGCGCTGCGCCAGATGGCGGCGGCGCAAGCGCACGTCGTGCGCGACGGCGAGCGACGCAGCGTGCCCGCGACGGAGATCGTCCCCGGCGACGTCATCCTGATCGAGGAAGGCGACACCATCCCCGCCGACGCGCGCGTCGTGCAGGCGACCGCGCTGCAGACCTCCGAGGCGGCGCTGACCGGCGAGAGCTTGCCGGTCGAGAAGGACGACCTGCCGATCGAGGACGAGGTCGGCATCGGCGACCGCCACAACATGGTGTTCAGCGGCACCGCCGCGACCTACGGCCGCGGTCGCGCGGTGGTGGTCGCGACCGGGATGCAGACCGAGATGGGCCGCATCGCCGGGCTGCTGCGCGCCGCGACGGACGACGCGACGCCGCTGCAGAAGGAGCTCGATCGCACCGGCAAGCTGCTCGGCGGCATCGTCGTGCTGATCGCGATCGTGCTGATCGCGACCGTGCTGATGGTCGAGGACGTGGACGGCGTGGCGGCGCTCGTCGACGTGTTCGTCATGGGCGTGGCGCTCGCCGTCGCCGCCGTGCCGGAGGGGCTGCCGGCGGTGGTCACGGCGGTGCTGTCGCTCGGCGTGCAGCGCATGGCCCGGCGCCGCGCGATCGTCCGACACCTCGCCGCGGTCGAGACGCTCGGCTCGGCGAACGTCATCGCGTCCGACAAGACCGGCACGCTGACCAAGAACGAGATGACGGTGCGCGTGGTCGTGACCGCGAGCGGCCGCGTCCGCTTCGGCGGCACCGGCTACGCGCCGGAAGGCGAGGTGACCGCCGAGAACGGTTCCGCGATCGAGGGCGCGCTGCGCGCCGAGCTGATCCGCGCGCTCGCCGCCGCCGACCGCGCCAACAACGCGGTGCTGCAGAAGCGCGGCGGACGCTGGGTCGTGCACGGCGATCCCACCGAGGGCGCGCTGATCGTCGCCGCGCACAAGGCGGGTCTCACCGAGGAGACGCTGGACGCGCGCTTCGAGCGCGTCGGCGAGGTGCCGTTCTCGTCCGAGCGCAAGCTCATGAGCACGATCCACACCGACGCCGAGCGCGCCGGGCGGCTGCGCGTCTTCACCAAGGGCGCGCCCGACGTGCTGCTCGCGCGCTGCACGCACGAGCTGGTCGGCGAGGAGACGCGGCCGCTCACCGACGAGCGTCGCGCCGAGATCGGGCGGGCGAACGACGAGCTCGCGGGCGAGGCGCTGCGCACGCTCGGCGTCGCGATGCGCACGCTGCCCGAGAACGCGCTCGCGAACGACGATCCGAACGACGAGGTCGAGCGCGAGCTCGTCTTCCTCGGCCTGATCGGCATGATCGATCCGCCGCGCAGCGAAGCGGGCGAAGCGGTCGCGCGTGCGCGCTCGGCCGGCATCCGTCCGATGATGATCACCGGCGACCACCCGCGCACGGCCGCGGTGATCGCGCAGCAGCTCGGCATCGCGGACACGGCGCGTGCGGTGACGGGCGCCGAGCTCGAGAAGGCGTCCGACGAGGAGCTCGACCGCACCGTGGCCGAGGTGTCGGTCTACGCGCGCGTCAATCCGGAGCACAAGCTGCGCATCGTCGAGGCGCTGCAGCGCGGCGGCGCGATCGTCGCGATGACCGGCGACGGGGTCAACGACGCGCCGGCGCTCAAGACCGCGGACATCGGCGTCGCGATGGGCATCACCGGCACCGACGTGTCGAAGCAGGCGGCCGACATGGTGCTCGCCGACGACAACTTCGCGACCATCGTCGCGGCGGTCGAGGAAGGGCGCGCGATCTTCGCCAACATCCGCAAGTTCCTGCGCTACCTGCTCGGCACCAACATCGGCGAGGTGCTGACGATGTTCCTCGGCGTGCTGTTCGGCGACGCGCTCGGGCTCGCGGCGCACGAAGGCGTCGTGCTGCCGCTGCTCGCGACCCAGCTCCTGTGGATCAACCTCGTGACCGACGGCGCGCCCGCGCTGGCGCTCGGCATCGATCCGGCCGATCCGGACATCATGCGCGAGCCGCCGCGGCCGCGCGACGAGAGCGTCATCACGCCGGCGATGTGGCGCAGCATCCTGTTCGTGGGCGTGGTGTTCGCCGTGACGACGCTCGGCATGATCGACGCCTGCCTGCCCGGCGGATTCATCGAGGGCTCGGGCGACCTGCGCTACGCGCAGACGATGGCGTTCAACACGCTCGTCTTCGCGTCGCTGTTCGCCGTGCTCAGCGTGCGCTCCGACGTGCAGAGCACCTTCGTCGGGCTGTTCCGCAACCGCTGGCTGTGGGGCGCGATCCTGATGTCGGCGGCGCTGCAGGTCGCGGTCATCTACGTGCCGTTCCTGCAGGAGGCGTTCTCGACCGTGCCGCTCACGGTGGGCGACTGGATCGCCTGCATCGCGGTCGGCAGCGTGGTGCTGTGGCTGCGCGAGATCACCAAGCTGGTGAAGCGCGTGATGCTGCGCGCGCGTAACGCTGACGCTGCGGCGTGACGCGCGGCACCACACGGGAGGCGTTGCGCAGCCTGCGGGCGCTGTCCCGCGCGCTCGCGCACAGCGAGATCCGCGGCCGCGCTGCCGCGATGGCGATCCTGCTGTTCGTTTTTCTCTTGACGATCAACGGGCTCAACGTGGTCAACAGCTACGTCGGCCGCGACTTCATGACCGCGATCGAGCAGCAGGACCAGCGCGCGTTCGTCCGTCAGGCGCTGATCTACGCCGGCTTCTTCGTGCTCTTGACGGTGGTCGCGGTGCTCTACCGATTCACCGAGGAGCGGCTCGGGCTCCTGTGGCGCGAGTGGCTGACGGAGCAGCTCGTCGACCGCTACCTGCGCGATCACGTCTACTACGACCTGAACGTCTCCGGCACGCTGACCAATCCCGACCAGCGGATCGCCGACGACGTGCGCTCGTTCACGACCAACACGCTGTCGCTCGCGCTGATCTTCACCAACGGCTTGATCACCATCGCCGCGTTCTCGGGCGTGCTGTGGTCGATCAGCGGGACGCTGTTCCTGGTCGCGGTCGGCTACGCGGCGCTCGGCTCGGTGCTGACGATCGGCTTCGGTCGTCCGCTGGTGCGGCTCAACTACGCGCAGGCCGACTGCGAGGCGAACTTCCGCGCGGAGCTCGTGCACGTGCGCGAGAACGCCGAGCACCTCGCGATGGCGCATCGCGAGCGTCACATGCGCGGACGTCTGCGACAGGACGTCGAGGCGCTGGTGCAGAACATGCGGCGCATCATCGCCGTCAACCGCAACCTCGGCTTCTTCACGACCGGCTACAACTACTTCATCCAGCTCATCCCGGTGCTGGTCGTCGCGCCGATGTTCATCCGCGGCGAGGTCGAGTTCGGCGTCATCTCGCAGTCGTCGATGGCGTTCGCGCACCTGATGGGCGCCTTCTCTCTGGTGGTGACGCAGTTCCCGCAGCTCTCGTCCTACGCGGCGGTGGTGGCGCGGCTCGGCGCCCTGACCTACGCCATCGACTCCGTCGCCACGCGTCCGAGCCCGGGCGTCGAGATCGTCGAGGACGAGCGGCGCTTCGCGTTCGAGAACGTCACGCTGCGCTCGTCGCACGACCGGCGCGTGGTGGTGCGCGACTTGACGCTCGAGCTGCCGCCGCGCGCGCACGTCCTGGTCCGCGTGCCGACGCCGGGCACGGCGACCGCGCTACAGCGCGCCGTCGCCGGCGTCTGGGAACGCGGCGAGGGTCGCATCGTGCGGCCGCCGCTCGACGACGTGCTGATGCTCCCCGAGCGGCCCTACCTGCCGCCGGGGACGCTGCGCGAGCTGGTGCTCGGGACGGAGACGAGGAACGTGTCCGAGGACGAGCTCTGGTCCGTGCTGCGGCGCCTCGGCCTCGAGGGCACCGTGCGACGCGTGGGCGGGCTCGACGTCGAGCGCGACTGGGACGACGTGCTCACGGTCGACGAGCAGCGGCTGATCGGCATCGCCCGCATCGCGCTCGCCGGCGTGCGCTACGCGATGCTGGCTGACGTCGAGGAGGCGTTCGGCAGCGAGCGCGCGCGCCGCGTGCTCGACCTGCTCGCCGAGCGCGGCATCGGCTGCGTCGAGCTCGCCGAGGGCGAGATCGAGCGCCCTGAGGCGGCGGCGACGATCGTCATCGCGCTCGACGGCAGCTGGACGCAGCCGGTGGCGCAGGCGCGCGTGTCCTGACGGCGCGCGGTCTGGCGAGCCACGCGATCCGCCGACGCGGGCCGCGCCGTGCTCCGCGGTCCCGGCGACGCAGCCCGCTCGCTTGCGTCCTCAGCGCGCGATCACGACCTTCAGCGCTCCCGTCTCGGCGGCACGCGAGAACGTGTCGTAGGCGGCGAGCATGTCGTCGAGCGCGAAGCGGTGCGTGATGAACTTGCCGACCTCGAGCCGACCTTCGGCGATGAGCTTGCGCAGCATCGGGGTCGTGTTGGTGTTCACGAGCCCGGTGGTGATGGTCACGTTCTGGATCCAGAGATCCTGCAGGCGCAGCAGAACCGGCTTGCCGTGCACGCCGACGTTGGCGACGTGCCCGCCGGGGCGGACGATCTCCGTCGCCATGTCGAAGGTCTCGGGCACGCCGACCGCCTCCACCGCGACGTCGACGCCGAAGCCGTCGGTCATCGCCATGACCTTGTCGCGCCAGTTCGGGTCGCGGGAGCTGATCCCGTCGCTCGCGCCGAATTTCTTTGCTTGTTCGATGCGCTTCTCGTCGAGATCGATCGCGATGATGCGCGCGGCGCCGTAGAGCCCCGCGGTCGCGATCACGGCGAGGCCGATCGGCCCCGCGCCGATCACGGCGACGACGTCGCCCGGCTTGGTCGCGCCGTACTGCACGCCGATCTCGAAGCCGGTCGGCAAGATGTCGCTCAGCAGCACGGCGTGCTCGTCCGGGACGCCCTCGGGCACCCGGTACAGCGAGTTGTCGGCGTAGGGCACGCGCACGTACTCCGCCTGCGTGCCGTCGATCAGGTGCCCGAGCACCCAGCCGACGCCGGGCGCGCCCTCGTCGCCGAGGCAGTGCGCGTACATCGCCTGCTTGCAGAACGCGCAGCGGCCGCAGGACTTGATGCAGGACACGATGACGCGATCGCCCTTGGCGAGCGTCGTCACCGCGCTGCCCACCTCGACGATCGTGCCCACACCCTCGTGGCCGAGGATGCGTCCCGGCTGCACGGCAGGCACGTCGCCCTTCAGGATGTGCAGATCGGTGCCGCAGATCGTCGTCGTGTCGATGCGCACGATGGCGTCGGTCGGCTGCTCGATGCGCGGATCGGGGACGTCCTCCCACGCCTTCTTGCCCGGCCCGTGGTAAACCAGCGCCTTCATCGTGTGCTCCTCCGACGGCCGGCGACGGCGGCCGTCAACGGTCGAGCCTAGGCTCGTCGCGCACGCGAAACAACGCGCGGCCGGTCAGATACGGAGAAAATACTTGACGGCCTGGTTGAACGCGTCGGCGCGCTCCCACTGCAGGAAGTGGCCCGCGCCGGGGACGACGAACGGCCCTACGCACTCGGTGAACGCGACGCGCGCCTTGTCGACGAAGTCGCGCGGTACGACGTGGTCCTCGGGTCCGTACAGCACGAGCGTCGGGATCGGGTTCTTCTCGAACAGACGCACCTGCTCCGGCGCGCGGCGGTTGCCGGTCGCGTACTCGTAGTTGGCGAAGCTCGCGCGCAGCTTCGCGCCGTCGGCGAACGGCTCGGTCATGAAGTCGACGTCCTCGGGCGTGAACGTGCCGGGCGCCGCCCAGAAACGGTGGCCGTAGAAGTCCGCGATGTAGGCCCGTCGTCGGCGCGGGGTGTCGAGCTCGGCCGCGAGCCCGTCGGCGTCCGTTGCTTGACGCAGGAAGTAGTCGGACGCGGGCCGCGAGCGACGGTCGAGCTCGGCCGAGAGGCCCGCCGCCTGGTAGTCCGCGGTGAGGAACGGCAGCACGGTGTTGAACAGGCACTGCCGCACGACGAAGCCCGGAAAGCGCAGCCCCATGTCCTGCGCGACGACGCCGCCGAGATCGCCCGCCGCGGTCACGCAGCGCTCGTGGCCCAGCACGTCGTGCACCAGCGCGTAGACGTCGCGCACGTGCGCGACGACGTCGTAGCGGTCGTCGGGCGCGAGGTCCGAGTCGCCGAAGCCGCGCAGGTCGGGGACGATGACCTCGAAGCCCGCGTCGGCGAGCGGTGCGATGTTGCGCCACCAGATGCGCTTCGTCTCCGGGTAGCCGTGCAGCAGCACGAGCGGGATCCCGCCGACGCCCTCGCGCACGTAGGCGATGCGCAGGCCGCCGAGGTCGGCGTGGTGGATCGTGAAGCTCGCGTGGCTCACGCCGGCGCTCCGACGATCTTGAGCTCGACGGTGCGTCCGTCGGGATCGTCGACGTAGAACGAGCTGCCGAAGCCGCTGGCGCCGTAGCGCTGGGCGACGTCGCCGTGCGCGATGCCGGCGGCGTCGAGCGCGGCGGCGAGCTGCTCGGCGCTCTCGGCGCGCACGGCGAGGCAGAAGTGGTCGTAGAGCGACTCGCCGGGCCCGGCCTGCGCGCCGCCGAAGACGTCGGCGTCGACGATGTCGACCAGCGCCGAGCCGGCGCGGAGCTGGTAGAGGCCGATCTGCTCGACGGTGCGCTCGACGGGCAGCCCGAGCTTGTCGCGGTAGAACGCGAGCACCTCGGCGAGCTTCTTCGTCCGCAGGACGACGTGATCGAGGCCGACGACATCGATGGGCATCGGTGCATTGTCGGCGCGGGCGCGGGCTCGAGTCAAAGGCGCGCTGCCGCTGCCCCGACGCGGTGGGAACCGCCGACGTGACTTCGGTGCCGGTGGGCGCGGTGGGGCAGCTTCGCACCGGTGGGAACCGCCGACGTGACTTTGTGCCGGTGGGCGCGGCGCGCGCGGCCCGGGTCCGGAGCCGCGCCTCGCCGTGCGGGCTGCGGCGCTTCTCGCGAGCCTCGGTGGACGGCTCGGCTCGGAGAGCGGCTCCGGTCCCGGGCCGTGCGCGCCGCTTGCCGTGGTGGCACGGCGTCGGTGGTGACCGGACGGTTGCCCGCGCGTGCCGCGCTGCCGGTGGCCGCGCGTCGCGGGCACGTGGCCGGGGCGATTGACGAGCAACGTCACGGACGTCGTGCCTCGCGCGAACGCGCGTGCACGTGCTCGTCTAGATCGCCCCGTCCCCGCGCCCGCGGCGCGCTGACGTGCGTGCGACGCGGCGACGACGGAGCGGCTTCTGGGTCGCGCACACCGTGCGTGCGCGCGTACTCAGGTACGGGGAGCGGTCGCTGCGCACGAGCTTGGCGGTGATCGCGCTCAGCATCCCGGTCGCTCGATGGTGTGAGCTGCGCGATCGTGGCTGCGGCTTGGCCGTTCACCTCGCCGAGGATGATGACGCACTCGACGCCAGGGGCAGCGAGCGCTGGGCATCGGCGCGCATCCCCGGCGCGGGCTCGAGTCGAAGCCGTGCGTGACGAGGGCGTAGAGCCGCCACCGTTGCCGTCGTGCTGTCATCGCCGACAGCCGCTCTCCGCGATCGGAAAGCTCTCCGTCGTCCCAGCGTTGCACTCTCGTCAGCGCGTAGCGGGCGCGGGGGCGGGGCGATCTAGACGAGCACGTGCACGACACGCGCGCGAGGCACGGCGACGACGACGTGCTCGTCAATCGCCCCGGCCACGCGACCGCTGCGCGCGGCCCCCACATGCGGGGCGCGGGCGGGCAACCGTCCGCCCGGCACCAAAGCCGAGCCACCGCAGCGAGCGGAGCGCGAGGCCCGGGACCGGAGCCGCTCTCCCAGCCGAGCCGTCCTCGACGAACGCGAGAAGCACTGCAGCCCGCGACGGCGAGGCGCGGCGCCGGGCCCGGGCCGCGTGCTCCGCGCCCACCGGCACCGAAGTCACGTCGGCGGTCCCCACCGGTGCGAACCTGCACGCCCCGCGCCCACCGGCAGCACAGTCCCGTCGGCGGGTTCCACCGACGCGAACCTGCCCCCATCGCGCCACCGGCACCCACGCCGCGTCGGCGGTTCCCACCCCCGCGCGATCAACGCCGCGGGCGGTCGTTGCGCACGAGCTGCGCGGTGATCGAGCTCAGCATCTCGATCGCCTGGCGCCGCGGCAGCTGGGCGATGGCGGCGGCGGCTTGACGGTTCGTCTCGCCAGGGATGACGACGGGCTCGACGCCGAGCGCATCGAGCGCCTCGCGCACGACGTCCGCCGGGTCCATCGCGGGCATGAGCTCGGCCTCCCTCGGCTGCGACGAGAGCCAGCCGGGTGTGCGTGTCGAGCCAGGCTGCACGACCAGCACGTCGACGCCGTGCGGCCGCAGCTCGCTCCACAGCGCGTCGCCGAAGACGAGCGCGAACGCCTTGGTCGCCGCGTAGATCGCGAGCTGGCTCGAGCCGACGTTGCCCGACATCGACGACATCAGCACGACGCCGCCGCGCCCACGCGCGACCATCGCGGGTGCGAGCGCGTGCACGAGGTGCACCATGCCGCGGCAGTTGACGTCGATCGTCGCGTCGCTGAGCGCGAGGCTGCTGTCGAGGAACGGCGCGACGGTGCCGATCGCCGCGTTGTAGACCAGCAGCCCGATCTCGACGTCGGCGACACCGGCCTGCACCTCATCGGCGATGTCGGGACGCGCGAGGTCGAGCGTCAGCGTGCGCACGTCGACGCCGTGCGCGCCGCGGATCGCCTCCGCCGTCTTCTGCAGCGCGTCGCCGTCGCGATCGATCAGCACCAGGGCGAGGCCGCGCGCCGCGAGCTGACGCGCGTACTCGGCGCCGAGCCCGACCGCCGATCCGGCGACGAGCGCGTACGGTCCGTACCTCGCGGGAAAGGATGCGTCGGGCGTCATGCGGGAGGTCTTCCCACGACGCCGCGCCCGCGTCCACCCGCGCGCGTCAAGCGCGCAGCAGCCGCTCGGTATCGGCCCAGCCGAGGCAGGGATCGGTGATCGACACGCCGTAGCGCAGCGCCGCGCGCGGCTGCGGGAACGGCTGGTTGCCCTCTTCGAGGTTGCTCTCGAGCATGACGCCGATCAGCCCCGGCGTGCCCGCGCGCCGCTGCTCGACGACGCTGCGGTACACGTCCTCCTGCCGCGCCGGCACCTTGCGCGAGTTGGCGTGGCTGCAGTCGACGAGCAGCGCGCGCCTGAGCTTGCGCGCGTCGAGCTGCTCGAGCGCGCCCGCGATGCTCTCGGGATCGAAGTTCGAGCGCGCGCGACCGCCGCGCAGCACGAGGTGGCCGTACGGATTGCCCGACGTGCGCACGACGGCGGTGACGCCGTTCTCGTCGATGCCGAGGAAGCTGTGCGACGTGCCCGCGGCCTGCATCGCGTCGAGCGCGACCTCGAGGCTGCCGTCGGTGCCGTTCTTGAAGCCGACCGGCATCGACAGCCCGCTCGCCATCTCGCGGTGCGTCTGCGACTCGGTCGTGCGCGCGCCGATCGCGGCCCAGCTCACGAGGTCGGCGAGGTACTGCGGGACGATCGGGTCGAGAAACTCCGTCGCCGCGGGCAGCCCGAGCTCGGCGATGTCGCGCAGCAGACGGCGCGCGAGGCGCAGCCCGGCCTCGATGTCGTAGCTGCCGTCGAGGTGCGGGTCGTTGATCAGACCCTTCCAGCCGACCGTCGTGCGCGGCTTCTCGAAGTAGACGCGCATCACGATCTCGGTGCGGTCGGCGACGTCGGCGCGCACGCTCGCGAGCCGGCGCGCGTAGTCGAGCGCCGCGTCGGGATCGTGGATCGAGCACGGGCCGACGATCGCGAGCATGCGCGGGTCGCGGCCGTCGAGGATCGCCTCCACGGCGGCGCGTCCGGCGGCGACGGTGCGCATCGCGTCCTCGCTCGCCGGCAGCTCTTCCTTGAGCGCGCGCGGCGCGATCAGCGGCTCGGTCGAGCGGACGTGCAGATCGGTGAGCGGCGTCGGCACGCGGACCTCAGGTCGCGGAGCGGACGGCGTCGAGCGCGCTCGCGTTGTCGAGCGCCGAGACGTCGCCGAGCGCGGGCTGCGCTCCCGCCGCGCCGGACTCGCCGTGCGCCGTCAAGTATACGGCGCGGATCAGCCGCCGCATGATCTTCGCGTTGCGCGTCTTCGGCAGCTCGGCCGCGAACTTGATCGCCTCGGGCGCCATTGCCTTGCCGAGCCCGTCGACGACGCGCTGACGCAGCTCGGCGCGCAGCTTCTCGTCCGGCGTCACGCCCTTCTGGAGGACGACGAAGCAGACCAGCGCGCCGCCCTTCACCTCGTGCGGCACCTCGATCGCCGCCGCCTCGACGACGTCGGGGTGTGCGACCAGCAGCGACTCGACCTCCGCCGGACCGAGGCGCTTGCCGGCGATCTTGATGGTGTCGTCCGAGCGTCCCTCGATGAACCACTGGCCGTGCTCGTCGATCCGCGCCCAGTCGCCGTGCACCCAGACGCCGGGGATGCGCGTCCAGTAGGTGTCCTCGTAGCGCTGCGGGTCGCGCCAGAAGCCCTGCGTCATGCCGGGCCACGGCCCCTTCACGACCAGCTCGCCGACCGCGCCGCGCACGGGCTTGCCGTGCTCGTCGACGACGTCGGCGTCGACGCCGAGGATCGGCGCCGAGAAGCCGCATGGCTCGATCGGGTGCAGCACCGTGCAGCCGAGGATGCCGCCGCCGATTTCGGTTCCGCCGCTGTAGTTGACGATCGGGCAGCGGCCGCGTCCGATCTCGCGCGCGTACCAGGCGTAGGGCTCGGGGTTCCAGGCTTCGCCGGTCGAGCCGAGCACGCGCAGCGACGTCAGGTCGTGCTTCGCGGGCCACTCGGAGCCGTGCTCCTTGAGCGCGCGGATCACGGTCGGCGCGAGCCCGAGGTGCGTCACGCGATGACGCGCGGCCATCTCCCACAGCCGATCGGGCTGCGGATGGTCGGGCACGCCCTCGAACAGCACCATGCTCGCGCCGAGCGTCAGCGTGCCCAGCATCTCCCACGGCCCCATCACCCAGCCGATGTCGGTGACCCAGAGCATGCGGTCGCCGGCCTCGACGTCGAAGCAGTAGGCCATGTCGGTCGCGATCTTGAGCGGGAAGCCGCCGTGCGTCGCGACCACGCCCTTCGGACGTCCCGTGGTGCCCGAGGTGTACATGATGAGCGCCGGGTCCTCGGACGACGTCGCCACGATCTCGACGTCCGCATCGCTCGCGTCGTCCGCGGATGGCCACCAGCGGTCGCGTCCCTCGCGCCACGGCGTGTCGCCGCTGCGGTCGCCGCCCGCGCGCGGCACGACGAGCACGCCCTGCACCGAGCCGCCGCCGAGCTCGATCGCGCGATCGGCGGTCTCCTTCATCGCGACGCGCGCGCCGCGGCGGAAGAACGCGTCGGCGGTGACGAGCACCTTCGCTTCCGCGTCGGCGAGGCGCGTCGCGACCGCTTCGGCGCCGTAGCCGGAGAAGCAGGGCACCGCGACCGCGCCGAGGCGCAGCGTCGCGAGCAGCGCCGCGACGGTCTCGGGCAGCATCGGCAGGAAGAGCGCGACGCGGTCGCCGTGTCCGACGCCGAGCTCGCGCAGCGCGCGCGCCGCGCGCTCGACCTCGCGCGCGAGCTCGCCGAGGGTCATCTGCCGCTGCGCGCCGTCGTCACCTTCCCAAAGCACCGCGACCGCGTCGCGGCGCGCCGGCAGCCAGCGGTCGACGCACAGCTGCGCCGCGTTGATCCGGCCGTCCGGGAACCAGCGCGGCCACGCCGGTCCCTTGCTCGCGTCGAGGACGCGCGAGAACGGCGTGAGCCACTCGAAGCCGAGATCGCGCAGCACCGTGCGCCAGAAGCGCTCGGGATCGGCGATCGACAGGCGGTGCAGCGCCGCGTAGCCGTCGGGCGTCGGCGGCAGGTCGTGCGCGCGCAGCAGGCGTCCGATGCGGCTCGTCGCCGCGCGCGCCGGGTCGGGCTGGTAGCTCCACTCGGGCACGTCCGCTCCATAGCACCACCCGCGACCGGCTCGCACTTGACCACGGATCGCCTCGCACTTGCGGCGCCGTCGGGGCATCGGGCAGATTCGCTGCATGAAAATCGGACTCTTCCTGCCCGTGGTCGGCGGGCGCGACGCCGGTCACCTGCGCGAGTACCTGACCGCCGCGGCGCGGGCGGCGGACGAGGCGGGCTTCCACTCGATGTGGTTCCCCGAGCACGTCGTGCTGTTCGACGACTTCGAGTCGAAGTACCCCTACTCGCCGGACGGCAAGCTGCCGATCCCGGGCGGCATCGGCATGCTCGAGCCGTTCACCGCGATCTCGTTCGCGGCCGCGGTGACCTCGCGCATTCGGCTCGGCACCGGCGTCTGCCTGGTGCCGCAGCGCTCGCCGATCTACACCGCGAAGCAGGTCGCGGACTGCGACGTGCTGTCCGGCGGACGCATCGACTTCGGCGTCGGCATCGGCTGGCTGCGGGAAGAGTTCCAGGCGCTGGGCGCCGACTTCGAGGATCGCGCGACGCGCTGCCGCGAGTATCTCGCAGCGATGAAGTCGCTGTGGATGGACGACGTCTCCGAGCACCAGGGTCATCTGCTGCGCATCCCGCCGGTGCGCATGTTCCCGAAGCCGCTGCAGACGCCGCACCCGCCGATCGTGTTCGGCGGCCACAGCGATCGCGCGCTGCGCCGGGTCGCCGACCTGGGCGACGGCTGGTTCGCCTTCGACCTGCTGCCCGAGGAGGCGAAGCCGCGCATCGAGGAGCTGAGCGCGATCTTGACGCGTCGCGGGCGGCGTCCGGACTCGGTCGAGATCAGCGTGTCGCCCTACATGAAGGGCGCGCGCGACGTGGAGAGCCTGCGCGCGTACGCCGAGGTCGGCGTCGACCAGGTGATCCACATGGTGTTCTCGATGACCCCTGCCGAGGCCGTGGAGGAGATCCGCCAGCTCGGACGCGATCTGCTGCCCGCCGCGGCGGACATCCAGCCGCGGCGGCGCACGCACCACTGAGCGGTCACGCGCGCGGCTGAGCGTCTGCGCGCTCCGAGCCCCACGCAGCGCACGCGCGCGTCGGGACGCGCGTCAGGAAGCGGTCGCGCCTGCTCGCGAGCGCGCGACCGCTTCAGCGCGACGGGTCGAGCACGACCTTGATGATCTCGCTCTGCGTCTCGAAGCGCTCGAACACCGCCGGCGCCTCGGACATCGGCGTCAGCTTCTCGACGAACGGCGTCACGTCGATCCGCTGCGTCGCGATCAGGTCGAGCGCCGCGTCGAACTCCTGCGGCGTGTAGGCGATCGACGGCAGCAGCGAGATGCCGCGCGTGAGCCAGCGTCCGGGCTTGATCTCCGCCGGCGCGTGGTACGACGCGACCATCACGACCGTCCCGCCGACGCGCGCGAGACGCGCCGCGCGCTCGATCGACTCCGGCTTGCCGCTCGCCTCGATCACGACGTCGGGCCCGCCGTTGGTCAGATCGCGGATGCGCTCGTCCGCCTGATCGTCCGAGGTGAACGCGCCGAGGCCGAGCTCGTGCGCGCAGGCGACGCGCGACGGTCGGTCGTCCATGCCGAAGGTGAGCCCGCCGTAGGAGCGCGCGATCATGCCGGCGAACAGCCCGAGCGGACCGAGGCCGATGATGCCCATGCGCGTTCCCGGGCGGACGTCGCCGAGGTTGACCGCGTGCAGCGCGACCGCGAGCGGCTCGACCAGCGCGCCACGCCGTCCGTCGACGCTGCTCGGCAGGCGACGCAGCGAGGTCACCGGCACTGCGGCGAGCTGCGCGAGCCCGCCGGGGTCGCCGCCGCAGCCGACGGTCTTCGACAGGCCCTTGCGACAGAGATTTTGCTTGCCGGTCTGGCAGAGCTCGCAGCGCCCGCAGAACGGCACCGGCAGAACGCAGGCGCGATCGCCCGGCTCCCAGTCCGCGACGTCGCGTCCGACCTCGACCACCGTGCCGGCGAACTCGTGACCGAGCACGGCGCCGTCGGGCAGCAGACGGTTTCTGTAGATGCTGTGATCGGTGCCGCAGATGCCGCACGCCGCGACCTCGAGCACGACGTAGCCGGGCGCGGGCGTGGGATCGGGCACCTCCTCGATCGAGAGACGGCTTTCACGAAGAACGACGGCTCGCATGCAACGTCCGATTCGGTCATACTTCCGCGCACGCAGCAACGCCTCCCAGCCGTCCCGCGAACCGCACGATGACCACTCCGTTCTACCATGCCACGGCGAGCGACCGGCCGTGGAAGCGCTACCCGTACGTCATCCCGGGCGCCGACGAGACCTGGTTCACCTTTCCCGCCGCCGAGGGCGACCAGGGCACGGCGGTCAACACCTGGTTCATCGAGACGGAGCTACGCGGCCTGCGCAGCGGACGACGCCTCGCGCTGCTCGCGATCTTCGCGGCGTCGCGCGTGCCGGTCGCCTTCACCACGGTGCGCGCCGACTTCTACGTCTTCTCGCTGTTCAACCTCGACGACGGCAGCTACGGCACCACGACCGAGTTCGACTTCCCGCGCCCGCTGCGCTTTCGGCGCACGCACCGCATGCGGATGGCGCGCGGTGTTCTCGATCTCAGCTTCGACACGCGTGAAGGTCGCGCGCGCTGGACGACGCGTCGCGACGCCGCGGGAGCGCCGGTGCCGTTCAGCTACGCGCTCGACCTGCGCGGCCGCGACCAGCAGGGCCAGCGCATGAGCGCCGTGCTCGACGTCGAGGTCGCGAAGCCGCCCGCGCCGGTCGGCGGCGACGAGCTGCGCGGCGTCAAGACGTGCTGCATGCAGCTCGGCACGTTCTCGTACTTCCAGACCGGCCTCGCGGTGCGCGGCCGCGTGCGCTGGGGCGACTTCGAGGACGAGGTGCAGGGCGACGTCGGCTGGATCGACCGGCAGTTCGCGCGCGAGCACTTCGGCCGCTACACCGATCGGCTCAACAGCCGCCACCGTCACGAGTGGCGCGTGCTGCACCTCGACAACGGCTGGGACCTGAGCGTCTGGCAGCAGTTCGACGCCGAGCGCGGCGACCGTCTGGTACCGTACAGCGGCGTCACCGCGCAGGGTCCGGACGGCGAGGTGCGCGCGACCACCGACTTTCGCATCGAGCGCCTGTCGTTCGTGCGCGACCCGCGCCTCGTGCTGCCGCGCAAGCCGCTCGCGCCCGGCACGGCGTTCCTCACCGATCGCTTCCACCTCACCGTGCGCGAGTGGGATCTGTCGGTCACCGCGGAGCCCTACGTCGCGACCCCCGCGCACGGGATGCCGATCGAGTACTGGAACGGACCGGTGCGGTTGATCGGCCAGATGGGCGGTCGGCCGGTGTCGGGCTTCGGCTTCCACGAGCGCACCAAGCTGTGGTTCCGTCCGCACGAGCTCGTCCACGTGCTGCGCGAGACGCTGCACCACGTGCCCGCCACCGGACACGCCGGCGTGAGCCCGCGCGCGCTCGCGAACCGCGTCTGGCAGTGCGACGTGCTGCTCGCGCGCAAAGATCTCGAGGGGACGCGCGCCTACCTCGAGCGCGAGGTCGCGCCGGCGCTCGGGCTGCTCGGCGCGCCGGCGCGCGACACCGCCTTCGAGGTGTACGAGGCGCTGCTCGAGTCGCTGCGGCGCTAGCGTCGGGCCGCGCACGCGAGTGACGCGGATCCCGAGCGCGAACGACGCGGATCCCGAGCGCGGCGGCGCGCCCTCAGAGGTCGGCGGCGACCGTCTCGCCCGCGGCCGCGAGCTCGTCGAGCGTCGTCGCGAGCAGCGCGCCGTCGCCCGCGAGGTAGGCCGCGAGGAAGCCCTCGATCGCGCGCGCGGCGAGCAGCAGGTTCGGCGACGGCGCGCCGACGCTCTCGATCAGGTCGACGTGGTTCGCCGCGTGCAGCTCGACGTACACGCGCGCCGGCTCGATCGCGTCGTAGAACTCGCGCACCCGCGGCGGCGGCACGACCGGATCCTGCCCGCCCGCGATGCACAGCGTCGGCGGACCCGAGCGCGAGATCTCCTCGCCGCCGAAGAGTCCGCTGACCGCGAAGCCCAGCCCCGCGACCCCGACCGCGGCGTCGACGCGTGGGTCGGTGCAGCATGGAAGGCGGGTCTGGGCGGCGACCGTCGCGCCGCCGAGCGAGTGTCCGACGACGCCGATGCGCTCGCCGTCGATGCGTCCCGCGAGCGCATCGGACGGATCGTCCGACGCCGCGAGCAGGCGGTCGATGACGAACGACAGATCGGCCGGCTGCGAGACCACGTCGCCGAGCGCCGTCAGGTGGCCGCCCGGTGCGTCCTCGTTGGTCAGCGGGAAGCTCGGCGCCGCCACCACGTAGCCGCGTCCCGCGAGGTAGCGCGCGATCGCGTCGAAGCGCAGCGTGCTGCCGCCGAAGCCGTGGGCGAGGACGACCAGCGCGCAGCCGTCACGACCGCACGGCCGCATCCGCGGCTGCTCCGGGGCGTACCAGAGCCGGGTCGCGATCGTGCGCTCCGGCGCGCCGGGGAAGCTGCCGTTCGGTGCCGTCGGCCGCGAGGCGTCGACGAAGACGCGCTCCTCGGACGCGATGGCCTCGGGCGGAAGTGGCGGCGCGCTGCGCGCGTCGTCGCCGTCGCTGCAGCTCGCGGCGAGGCCGGCGAGCAGCGCGAGCGCGACGGCGGCAAGCGCGCGGCGCGAAAGCGTCACCGCTTCTTCTTGGCTGCGGCCGCCGCCTTGATCGCTTCCTGCTTGCGCGCCTTGAGCGCACGCTCACGGCGCCGACGACGCCTATTGATTTCCTTCCGACGTTCCGAAGACATGGCGAGGGTTAGGTAGAGCACGCGCCGGTCGCGGGCAACACCCGAAGACCTTCCGCGCTCCCCGCGTGCGGCGGTGCCGCGTTACGGCACTCGACGTGGACGCAGAGCGGTCGGGGAACCCGACCCCGGTCAAAAGTCTGACCGGCTGCCGCCAGGATTCTGCCAGGGCGAGCGCCATAGACCGTCAGGGCCGCCGCGCTATCTCCGCGTTCTAGCGCGGTTTTTTTCGTGTGCCGTAGAGCGTCCTCCCAGTGGAACGCTTCTCGCGTAACGCCGACGCCCACCGGCTTTGGGGAGGAAGCCTATGAGCGCAACGGGGACTGCGAGACAGCGGGTGATGACGGGTGCGACGGCGCGCGCGGTGGCGGCGGGTGCCGGCCGGACCCGGACGAAGACGGAGCAGGCGGACGCCGAGCTACGCCCCACGGTGACGAACGACGGCGGCGCGGAGGCCTCGCCCGCCAAGCGGCGCGGGCCGCAGCCGATGGCGCGCGAGGCGATCGTGCAGCGCCAGGGCGCGTCGAGCCGGCCGCCGGCTCTGCGGCCGATCTCCGAGGCCGAGGTGCGGACCTACCTGCCGCTCGTGCGCCAGGTCGTGCAGCGCATGCTGCCGCGCAAGCCCGCCGAGGTCGCCGCGGAGGATCTGATCAGCTGGGGTGTGGTCGGCCTGCTCGACGCGATGCGCAAGTACGACTGCAAGCGCGAGGCGGCGTTCCCGACCTACGCGCAGTACCGCATCCGCGGCTCGATCCTCGACTACCTGCGGCGCTGCGACTGGCTGCCGCGCAGCGCGCGCCAGAAGTCGCACGACGTCGAGGACGCGACGCTGCGCCTCGAGCGCCGTCTCGGCCGCACGCCGGGCATGGAGGAGGTCGCGGCCGAGCTCCAGATGACGCTCGACCAGTACGCGCGGACGGTGGCGACGGTCGGCGCGCCGATGGTGGCCGCGGGCGACCTCGGCTTCGGCCGCGGCGAGGACGGCTTCTCCGCGGACGAGATCATTCCGGACGGCGGCGATCAGGGGCCGATGCGCAAGGTGCTGCGCAAGGAGCGCGTCGAGATCCTGGCGCGGGCGATCGAGAGGCTCCCCGACAAGGAGCGCATCGTCGTGTCGTTCTACTACTTCGAGGGCCTGACCATGCGGGAGATGGCGGAGGCCCTGCACCTCACCGAGGGGCGCATCTCGCAGCTGCACAGCCAAGCGATGGCCCGGCTGCGCCAGATGCTCTCCGCCGACGAGCAAGACCTGACGCTCGACTGAGCGACCAAACCACGCGGATCGGGGCGCAGCACGCCCCGACCGCCCTGGAGCGCGGACCCTCTCCGCGCCGTCGGGGGAGGTCCGTCGGGCTGCTAAAGATTTGGGCGCGGTTCGACGACGAACCCCGCGATGTCCGAGGCACGTCGCGCGAAGGGGTCGGGCGCGCTCGCGCTGCGCTCGTTTCCGTCGAGGAATGACGACGAGCGACGTCGCGAGCGCATCGCGCGTCTCGCCGCCGCCGTGGAGGCCGGCACCTACCGACCCGACGCGGCGGCGATCGCGGACGCGATGCTGCGCTACCTCGAGCGCAGCGACCAGCCGCCGCCCTGCTGAGCGGCGCGCGCTCCTTGCACCCCCTCTGCCGCGACGGTAGCCCGGGAGCATGAGCTCGCGTCCCGAGCGCTTCGTCGCAGCCTGCGTGCAGATGCGCAGCGGGGACGACAAGGCGCGCAACCTCGACGCGGCCGAGGCGGCGATCGAGGCGGCGGCGCGCGCCGGTGCGACGCTGGTCGTCCTGCCGGAGACGTTCTCCTGGCGCGGCCCGGCCGAGCGCGACCGCGAGGAAGCCGAAGGTCTCGACGGTCCGACGCTCACGCGCATGGGCGAGCTCGCGCGTCGCCTGCGCTTGACGCTGGTCGCGGGCTCGATCCTCGAGCGCGGCGCGGACGGCGCGCTGCCGTTCAACACGAGCGTCGTGCTCGGACCCGACGGCAGCCGGCTCGCGGTCTACCGCAAGATGCACCTGTTCGACGTCTCGATCCCGGGGCGGGTCGAGGTGCGCGAGTCCGCGCGGCGCGGACACGGCGCGGAGGTCGTGTGCGCCGACACGCCGGTCGGCCGCCTCGGCCTCTCGGTGTGCTACGACCTGCGCTTCCCGGAGCTCTACCGTCGGCTCGCGCGCGCCGGCGCCGAGCTGCTCTGCGTGCCGTCCGCGTTCACCTTCCCGACCGGCGCCGCGCACTGGGAGGTGCTGGTGCGCGCCCGCGCGATCGAGAACCAGTGCTGGGTGCTCGCCGCGAACCAGCACGGCCCGACCGGGCAGGGCCACGCCGACTACGGGCACAGCATGATCGTCGATCCGTGGGGCACCGTGGTGGCGTGCGCGTCGGACGGCGAGCGCGTGATCACCGCCGAGATCGACCTCGGCTACCTCGCGCGCGTGCGACGCGAGATGCCGTGCCTCGAGCACGCGCGGCTCGACGCTTGACCGTTCACCGCCCGTGTCGCGCAAGCACCATCCGGAGACCAAGCCTCTCGCGGAAGCGCGCCGCCTGCTGCTCGCCGCGGCGATCCCGCTGAGCTCGTCCGAGACGATCCGCGCCGAGCGCGCGCTCGGACGCGTCACCGCGGAGCCGGTGTACGCGCGCGCTTCGGTGCCGCACTACCACGGCGCCGCGATGGACGGCATCGCGCTGCGCGCCGCCGACGTCGCGGGCGCGAGCGAGGAGACCCCGGTCGACCTCGAGCTCGGCACGCCCGATACGGTCGCGCGTCCCTTCGCCTGGGTCGACACCGGCAACGCGCTGCCTGCGTGGGCCGACGCGGTGGTGATGATCGAGCGCGTCTACGCGGGTCGCACCGTCGATGCTGTGCTTGACGCGAATGACCCCAGCGGTCCGCGGCCGGCGTCCGGCCGCGACGCGCGCGTCGTGCACGTCCGCGCCGCGGCGCCGCGCTGGCAGCACGTGCGGCTCGTCGGCGAGGACGTGGTCGCGAGCGAGCCGCTGCTGCCGCGCGGGCGGCGCATCCGTCCGTGGGACGTCGGCGCGCTGCTCGCGGCGGGCGTCGACGAGGTCGCGGTGCGGCCGCGTCCGGTGGTCGCGATCCTGCCGACCGGCGACGAGCTGATCGAGCCCGGCGAGCCGCGCGCGCCCGGACGCATCGTCGAGTTCAACTCGCGCATGCTCGCGGCCTTCGTCGAGGAGTGGGGAGGCACGGCCCTGCGCCTCGCGCCGGCGCGCGACGACCTCGCCGCGATCCGCGCGCAGATCGAGCCCGCGCTGCACGAGTCGGACGTCGTGTGCGTGATCGCCGGCTCGTCCGCGGGGCAGCGCGACTTCACCGCGCTCGCGCTCGGCGAGATCGGCGAGGTGCTGGTGCGCGGCGTCGCGGTCATGCCCGGCAAGCCGGCGATCGTCGCCGCGGTCGCGCGCGAGCGCGGCGCGCGCGCGAGCGTCGCGCTCGGCATCCCCGGCTATCCGGTGTCGGCGGCGGTCGTGTGTCGCGAGCTGCTCGAGCCGCTGGTCGCGCACCTGCTCGGCGCGGTGCCCGAGGAGCGCGTCCGCGTGCGCGCCGTCGTGCCGCGCGCGCTCACCTCGCGCGTCGGGCACGAGGAGCTGCTGCGCGTCGCGCTCGGCGAGGTCGGCGGACGCCTGGTCGCAACCCCGCTCGCCCGTGGTGCGAGCGCGATCGTCGGCATGGCGCGCGCGGATGGCCTGCTGCGCATCCCGTCCGCTGCAGAAGTGGTCGCGGCCGGCGACGAGCTCGAGGTCGAGCTGCTGCGGCCGCTCGCCGAGGTGCGCGAGACGGTCCTCGTCGCGGGCGCGTTCGATCCGCTGCTGGGCGCGCTCGAGGACGCGCTGCGCGCCGAGCGTCCGCAGGCGAAGCTCGCGCGCGCCGCGCTCGGCGACGACGCGTGGAGCGCGCTCGCGCGCGGCGAGGCGCACGTCGCGGCGGTCGACGAGCCATGCTTGGCGGCGGACGACGCCGCGGGCAATGAACCGCGCCCCGCAGCGGGCGACGCCGCGGGCGCGCCGCCCGGGGCGTCCGTGCGCGCCGGTGCCGACGCGGTCGTCGTCCACCTCGCGAGCCGCGCGCACGGCCTCGTCGTCGCGCTGGGGAATCCTCTGAGCTTGACGTCGCGCGCCGACCTCGAGCGCGCCGACGTGCGGAGCGCGCCGTCGGGTCTCGCGCCGCTCGCCGCCGCGGCGGCGGTGCAGAGCGGGCTCGCCGACGCGGCGCTCGGCGTCGAGTCGGCGGCGGTGGCGCTCGGACTCGGCTTCGTGCCGCTCGAGCGCCGCGACTACGACCTGGTCCTGCGCGCCGACTTCGCGGCGAGCGATCTCGGGCGGGCGCTGCTCGCGGCGCTCCGCAGCGCCGCGTTTCGCGAGGCGGCGGCGCGGGTCGCGGGCTGCGACGCGTCGCGCGCGGGCGAGGAGAAGCGGCTCACCCGGCGCGACACCGGCGCGTCGCGCGCGAGCTAATGCGCTTCACGGCGCCGCGCGACCGCCGGCGCGTGTCTCAGCAGTGCATGCGCGCCATCGCGGGCGCGCGGGCGATCACCTCCGCCTCGTGGCGCGCGAGCTCGCGCAGGCGCGCGCGCACCTCGGCGCTCGGCGCGAGCGAGGTCGCGAGGTCGACGTAGCACTGGTGGTGGCGCGCCTCGCTCGCGAGCAGTCCCGAGTACAGCTCGCGCAGCGCGGGGTCGTCGAGCGCGCCCGCGAGCAGCTTCATGCGCTCGCAGCTCCGTGCCTCGATGAGCGACAGGCAGAGCAGCGTGTCGACCGCGCGCGCCGGCTCCTCGGGACGCAGCGCGCGCATCAGCTCGCTCGCGTACGGGCTCGGGATCTGCCGCTCGAGGCGACGTCCGCGCGCCTCGATGTGTCCGAGCACCAGCGTGAAGTGCGCGAGCTCCTCGCGGGCGAGGTCTGCCAGCGGTCGCAGCAGGCTCGCGTGCTCGGGGTAGCGGAACAGCAGGCTGACCGCCGTCGAGGCGGCCTTCTTCTCACAGTGCGCGTGGTCGAGCAGGACCTCGTCGATGTTGGCGAGCGTGCGCTCGAGCCAGCGCGGGTCGGTGTCCGATGCGAGATTCAACATCGTCCGTGAGGAAACGACGACGACCGGACGACAGCACGCTGCCGCCCGGTCGTCGCGCGGTGGTTTTGAAACTCGTTACTGCGCCTTCGCGCCGGGCGCCTTGCTGGCGCCGCCGGCCGCAGGCGGCGGTGCGGCCTCGATGTCGAGCAGCTCGACGTCGAACACGAGGGTCGCGCCCGGCTTGATCTTGGGCGGCGCGCCACGGTCGCCGTAAGCGGTGTCGGACGGGCAGATCAGCTTCGCCTTGCCGCCGACCTTCATCTTCTGCACGCCCTCGGTCCAGCACGGGATGACGCCGTTCAGCGGGAACGTCACCGGCTCGCCGCGCTCGACCGAGCTGTCGAACACCGTGCCGTCGGTGAGCGTGCCGTGGTAGTGCACCTTGACGCGGTCGGTGGCCTTCGGCGACTCGCCCGTGCCGGCCTTGGTCTCGGTGTAGATCACGCCCGAGGGGAGCTTCTGCGCGCCC
This sequence comes from Candidatus Binatia bacterium, assembly GCA_036563615.1. NCBI lineage: Bacteria > Candidatus Binatota > Binatia (SeqCode) > Binatia bacterium. The sequence goes on along the minus strand of DATCMB010000016.1, from coordinate 132,631 downwards.
TTCTCCTTGGCGGCGTTCTCGAGGAAGCCCTTGCTCGCGTCCTTCTCCTTCTGCGCGGTCGCCGTCGCGCGCGCCTGCGCGAAGGACTGGATCTTCGGGCCGTAGGTGTTCATGTCGACCTTCGGCTCCTGGCCCGTGACGCCGTCCTGCAGCCCGGCCTCGACGATCTTCAGCTCGTCGGGCGTCAAGTTGAAGGATGCGAGATTGCGCGACAGCGCGATGCCGAGCGCATAGAGCGTCTTCTGGTCGTCCGTTGCGAGCGTCTGCGCGCCCGCCGCGCCGACGGTGAAGACCGCCAGGAGCGCAGCGGCCCCGGCCGAGATCAGCTTACGCATACATCGTCCTTTCCCGGTCTTCGCCGGGCACCTGCCTCGGAGAGACCCAAACATGGCCGGTCGCGACACGCGCCGTCCGTCCGCCCCGAGCTCGATCGGTTCGCACCGGCGGCGTCGGGGCAGCGCCGACCGGAGCACGCGAGGATCACATACGGGTCGCCTCGGCCGCAAACGGGACGTCGCGTCACGGCGAGCGCTCGCGCACGGCATCGTCAGCGGCCGGTGAACCGCGGCGGTCGCTTCTCGCGCAGCGCCGCCAGCGCCTCGCGGTGGTCCTCGCTGCGGAAGGTCACGAGCTCGAGCGCGGTCGAGGTGTCGAAGGCGACGTTGAGCGCGTCCTTCAGAAGCTTGTTCACCGCGAGCTTGGTGTAGCGTACCGCGAGCGGCGCGCCGGCCGCGAGGCGGTGCGCGAACTCGAGCGCGCGCTGCTGCAGCTCCTCGGCCGGCACGACGAAGTTGACGAGCCCGATGCGCTCCGCCTCTGCGGCTGGAACCGCGTCGCCGGTCAGCAGGTACTGCTTCGCGCGCGCCGGACCGAGCGCGAGCGGCCAGATCGCGACGCCGCCGTCGCCGGCGACGATGCCGACGCGCACGTGCGGATCCGCGAAGGTCGCGCTCTCGGCGGCGAAGATCACGTCGCAGAGCAGCGCGATCGACGCGCCGAGGCCGATCGCCGGCCCGTTCACCGCGGCGACGATCGGCAGCTCGACGTCGAGCAGGTCCCAGATCATCTGCTTGCCGTCGCGCCGCACCGCCTCGAGCGTCGCCGGATCCTGGAACTTCGGAAACCAGGCGAAGTCGCCGCCCGCGGAGAACGCGCGTCCCTCGCCGGTCAGCAGCACGGCGCGCGCGCGGCTCTCGCGACGCAGCACGCGGAACAGCGTCGCGAGCTCCTCGTGCAGCTGCTCGTCGACGGCGTTCAGCGGGTTGCGCGGGTTGGCGATCGTGACGCGCAGCACGTCGCCGATGCGCTCGGTCTTCAGCGAGGTGAAGGTCGGCAGAGCGTCGCTCACAGCATCTCCGTGTCGGCAGGGAGGCCCAGCAGCACGCGGCCCGCGAGCTCGTAGGTCGGCGGCGCGACCAGGATGTGCTGGGTCACGACGTGGACGTCGCGGAAGCGGCGCTGCAGCGCGCTCGAGGAGTAGATCGACGTGACGCCGCCGGCCTCGTACATCGCGTCGACCACGCGCGCGACCTCCTCGATCGCGTCGACCATCGTGCGGGGCTCGACCTCGAGCCCGCCGAGCTCGCGCGGCACCAGCATGCGGAAGAGGCCGGCGCGCGCCATCTCGCGGATCAGGGGCTCGGGGACGCGACGCTCGCGCTCGATCGTCTCCGCCGCCGCCGCGATCTCGCCGGCGAGCGCGCGGGCGGCGTCGAGCGGGGAGGCGTGCGGCGCGCCGCGCGGCATCCGGCGATTCTACCGCGGTCGAGAGGCAAGGGAACCGCCGCGCGGGCGGTCGCTCTCACGCGTCCGTCACGCGGACGTCATTCGGACGCCGTCGCGCCGCCGAGCCAGCGGTAGAACAGTCCGGCGAGCACGGCGCCGAGGATCGGCGCCAGCCAGAACAGCCACAGCTGCTCGAGCGCCCAGCCGCCGACGAACACCGCGGGGCCCGTGCTGCGCGCGGGGTTCACCGAGGTGTTGGTCACCGGGATGCTGACCAGGTGGATCAGCGTCAGCGACAGGCCGATCGGCAGGCCCGCGAAGCCGACCGGGACGCGCGCGTCGGTGGAGCCGAGGATGACGAGCAGGAAGAAGAACGTCATCACCACCTCGCACACCAGCGCCGCGAGCAGCGAGTAGCCACCGGGCGAGTGCTCGCCGTAGCCGTTCGCGGCGAAGCCGCCGAGCACGAAGTCCGGCTTGCCGCTCGCGATCACGTAGAGCACGGCCGCGCCCAGGATGCCGCCGATCACCTGCGCGACGATGTACGGTGCGAGCTCGCTCGCCGAGAAGCGTCCGCCGGCTGCGAGACCGACCGACACCGCCGGGTTGATGTGGCAGCCCGAGACGTGCCCGATCGCGTACGCCATCGTCAGCAGCGTCAAGCCAAAAGCCAGCGACACCCCGACCAAGCCGATCCCGACCTCCGGGAACGTGGCGGCGAGCACGGCGCTGCCGCAGCCGCCGAACGTCAGCCAGAACGTGCCGAGCAGCTCCGCCGCGAACCGATTCGCCATCGGCGCCATGGTCCAGCCCTCCTTCCGGCGACGAGGCCGGATGCCGGCACATGCGCGCCGTTGCGAGGCTAGGTCAAGACAGCCTTTCGATGACGGCGGCGGTGAACGCCTTGGTGCCGAGGCTGCCGCCGATGTCGCGCGTCTTCTGACCGTCGGCGAGCGCGCGGTCGTAGGCGGCCTTGATGCGCAGCGCCGCCTGACGGCAGGCCTGGTCGCCGGTCGACTCGGCGAGGTGGTTCAGCATCATCACCGCCGACATCAGCAGCGCGAGCGGGTTCGCCAGGTCTTTGCCTGCGATGTCGGGCGCCGAGCCGTGCACCGCCTCGAACACCGCCATCTGGTCGCCCATGTTCGCACCCGGGACGACGCCGAGCCCACCGACCAGTCCGGCGCACAGGTCGCTCACCACGTCGCCGTAGAGATTCTCCATCAGCAGGATGTCGAAGCGGCTCGGGTCCTGCACGAGCTTCATGCAGCCGGCGTCGATGATCATCGCGTCGAACGCGATGTCCTGGTAGCGCTCGTGCTCCTCGCGCGCGCAGCGCAGGAACAGACCGTCGGTGAGCTTCATGATGTTCGCCTTGTGGAACACCGTGACCTTCTTGCGCTCGCGCCGACGCGCGTACTCGAAGGCGTAGCGGGCGATCCGCCGGCACGCGGCCTCGGTCGCGACCTTGAGGCTCGTCACGACGCCCGGCGTGACCTCGTTCTCGACGCCGCTGTAGAGCCCTTCGGTGTTCTCGCGGATCACCACCATGTCGACGTGGTCGTAGCGGCTCGCGACGCCTGCGAGCGTGCGCACCGGCCGGACCGCGGCGTAGAGGTCGAGCGTCTTTCGTAGCTTGACGTTGACCGAGGTGAAGCCGCCGCCGACCGGCGTCGTGCACGGACCCTTGAGCGCGACGCCGTGCTGGCGGATCGCCTCGAGCGTGCTCGCCGGGAGCACGTCGTCGCCGTCCTCGAGCGCGGCGAGACCCGCCTTGCGCTCGACCCACGCGACCGGCGCGCGCGCAGCGGCGAGGATGTCCTGGACGGCGGCCGAGACCTCGGGGCCGATGCCGTCGCCGGGAATGAGGACGACGTGATGCTGGCTCATGCCGCGAGAATAGCGGAGCGCGGGCGCTGGAACGAAGGGGCTCGCGTCAAGATCATGCGGGTCCGGGGCCGAGCTCCACGCGGATGACGTCGGCGAGGTCGAGGAGCGCCTGGCGGCCGTCGCCCTCGAACGACGAGCCGTGCATCACCCCGAGCGATCGCGGCGACAAGTCGGCGAGCTGGCGCAGCGTCGCGTCGGTCGACGCGGTGTACGGCATGTCGTGCGCGAGCGGACCCTGCGCGCCCTCGCGGATCGAGTCCCGCGCCCGCGACACGACGTCGCCGCGGGTCAGCGGCTCGGGGTCGCCGGGATGAAAGAAGAGGTCCGAGCACAAGAGCACGCCCTCGGTCTCCTCGAAGTAGAGCCCCGCATCCCAGCCGTGCGGCAGGTGCGGCGTGGCGAGGTAGCGCAGCCGGTGCGAGCCGGTGCTGAGCACCTCGCCGTCGGCGAGCACGCGCGCCGGACGGTCGGCGAAGTCGCTCAGCATGACGGTCGCGCCGACGAAGCCCGCGACCGGCTCGGCGCGCGGCGCGAGCGCGAGCCACTCGTTCAGCGCGCCGCACTCGTCGGGCTCGAAGTGGCTGAAGCCGATCCAGCGCAGCGACGCCGGATCGAGGACGCGCGCCACCGCGCTCCGCGTGACGTCGAACATGCGGCGCATGCCGGTGTGCATCAGGAACGGCTCGTCGCCGGCGACCAGGAACTGGTTGAACTGGATGCCGAAGCCGCGGTGGAAGGCCGAGATGCGGTACACGCCGCGCGCGATCTCGGTGACGGTGCTGTCCACGACGCACCTCCTTTCGCGGCCACTGTGACGCGCCGCGCAGCTGAGACAACTCCCGCGCGGCGACGCTCGTCGATCGCGCCGGCTGCGTCGGTGCGGCGCCGGTGCTTGATCGGGCCGCGGCGATGCAGGAAGGGTGCCGCGATGAGCACGGTCACGCGATCGGAGCAGGGCTGGCTGCTGCACCATCCGCCGGCCGCGCTCGAGCGACGCTGGCTCGGCTCCGGGCTCTGGCTCGACACGACGCTCGGCGCCTTCGTCGACGAGCGCCTGCGCGCGAACGCGGCGCTCGAGTTGCGGATCTGGTCGAAGACCCATCCGTACCGCGGCACGATCGGCGAGGTGCGCGAGCTCGCGCGTCGCGTCGCGGGCGGGCTCCGCGCCTGCGGCGTCGAGCCCGACGACGTGGTCGCCTTCCAGCTCCCGAACTGGGTGGAAGCGGCCGCGGTGTTCTGGGGCACGAGCATGCTCGGCGCGGTGCTGGTGCCGATCGTGCACTTCTACGGCCCGAAGGAGGTGCGCTACATCCTGCGCCACACGCGCGCCAAGGTGCTGGTGACCGCGGCGCGCTTCCGGCAGAGCGACTACCTCGCGGCGCTGCGCAGCTTCCGCGAGGAGCTACCGGACCTCGAGACCGTGGTCGTGGTCGGCGGCGAAGCACCACCCGGCACGACGTCGTTCGCGCACTTGCTTGACGCGGAGCCGCTCGCCGCGCCGACGCGCGTCCCGCCGCGGACGCCGGCCGTGGTCGGCTTCACCTCGGGCACGACGTCCGACCCGAAGGGCGTCATCCACACGCACCACACGATCGTCGCCGAGACGCGCCAGCTCGCCGACATGCAGTCCGAGCGCGCGCTGCCGCAGCTCGTCGGCGCGCCGGTCGGCCACGCGATCGGCATGCTGTCCGGGCTGCTCGTGCCGCTCTGCCAGAACAAGCCGATCCACCTGATCGACGTGTGGGACGTGCCGACGATCCTCGACGCGATGGTCGAGGCCGACGTGAGCTGCGGCAGCGGCGCGACCTACTTCCTGACGAGCCTGCTCGACGCGCCGGGCTTCGGACCCGAGCACCTGCGGCGCATGTCCATGATCGGTCTCGGCGGCGCGCCGGTGCCGGCGGCGGTCGCCGACCGCGCGGACGCGCTCGGGATCTCGATCGTGCGCTCCTACGGCTCGACCGAGCACCCGTCGACCACCGGCGCGAAGCACGAGGAGCCCGCCGTCAAGCGCAAGTACACGGACGGCCGCGCGCTGCCGGGCGTCGAGCTGCGCCTGGTCGACGAGGAGGGACGCGAGGTGCCGCGCGGGCAGCCCGGCGAGATCCAGAGCCGCGGTCCCGACCGCTTCGTCGGCTACACCGATCCGTCGCTGACCGCGGGCGTGCTCGACGAGGAGGGCTGGTACGCGACCGGCGACGTCGGCATCCTCGATGCCGACGGATACTTGACGATCACCGACCGGAAGAAGGACATCATCATCCGCGGTGGTGAGAACATCAGCGCGGCCGAGGTCGAGGAGCTGCTGATGCGCATGCCGGGGGTCGCGGAGGTCGCGGTGGTCGCGGCCCCCGACGCGCGCCTCGGCGAGCACGCCTGCGCCTGCCTGCGCATGCAGCCCGGGCAGCCGGCCCCCGACCTCGCCGCGGTGCAGCGCCACCTCGCCGCCGCCGGCATCGCGAAGCAGAAGTGGCCCGAGGAGATCCTGGCGTTCGACGACTTCCCGCGCACGCCGTCGGGCAAGATCAAGAAATTCGTGCTGCGCGCCGAGCTGCGCGAGCGCGCCACGCGAAGCTGACACGCAGTCGCGCCATGCCGACCTGGCTGCGCTACGTGCTGCTCCAGCTCCCCGGCGCGCTCCTCGCAGCGGTCGTGCTGCTGCTGTTCTGGGACGAGACCGGGCTGCCGGGCTGGATCGGCGTCGTGGTCTTCGTGCTCTGGGTCGCGAAGGACGCGGTGCTCTACCCGTTTCTGCGCCGCGCCTACGAGCCGCCGTCGCCGAGCGGCGGCGAGCGCCTGGTCGGGCGGCGCGGCGTCGCGCGCGAGGAGCTGCGTCCGTACGGGCAGGTGCAGGTCAACGGCGAGCTCTGGCGGGCGCGCGCGGCGGACGGCAGCGGAAAGCCGATCCCGGCCGGCGCCGAGGTCGTGGTGCGCGGCGCGGAGCGCTTGACGCTGATCGTCGAGCGCGCGCCGTCCTGACGGGCGGCGTCCGAGCGCCTGTCCGTGCGCCAGCCCGAGCTCGGCCGGAGCCTGCGGCGCGCCCGAGCCGTTCGAGCAGAAAATCCGCCCGCTCGCGCTCGAAGGGGCTCGAACGAGCTCGTGCGTCCGGCCTAGAAACGGCCATGACCGGCGCTCGGCGGTGGCGCAGCGGGATCGCGAGCGGCGCGCTCGCGCTGCTCGCCGCGGCCTGCAGCGACGCGCCGGGCACGGGCGGCGCCGCCGTCGCCCGCTACCAGTCGACGCGGCTGTGCGCGCTGGTCCCGGCGCGGCACCTCGCCGACGCCGTCTTCCCACCGACGCCGCCGGTCGAGGTCTTCGGCACCGACCTCGGCTGGACCTACGAGATCGCGGGCGGACGCGTCCCCATCCTGTTCGGCGACAGCTGGCAGCGGATCGACGTCTGCCCGATCCAGCTCAACGACGACTCGCTCGGCGAGCTGCACCTGCCCGCGAGCGACTGGCCCGGCTTCACCGCGACGCAGTCGATCTCCGACGAGCAGTGTCTCGACATCACCTGGGTCGTCGACGACGCCGGCACGTCGTTCGCGCCCATCGTGCTGCACCGCTGGGACGGCGTGCCGGTGCCGCTCGGGCCGCTCAACACGCCGGTGGTCGGCTTCTGGGACGGCGAGCGCGAGTGGGCGATCTTCATCGTCGGCGGCGGTCAAGCATGCGCGGCGGCGGAGTCCGCGAGCGAAGCGCCGTGTCCGGCCGAGCTGTCGCCGCAGGCGGCCGACCTGAGCTGCGGCACGGTGATGGGCCAGCCGCGCTGCGTCGATCCGACGAGCACGCGTCGCGGCAACGGCGGCGAGGCGCTCTACCTGCACGTCGCCGAGCGCGTCGGTCCCGCGCAATACGTGTCGCGCGCGGTGTTCTTGACGAACAAGTACCTGAACCTCACCGCGCGTACCGTGCGCGCGTTCCATCCGGACGATCCGCGGCGCGACGACTATGCGGTCGGCACCGCGGCGCTGCTGATCTGGGGACGTCCGGGCTTCGACGACCTCGCGGGCGACGGCGAGCTCGCGCCGTACTTCGCCTGGCACCCGCTGCCCTTCGAGCGCGACGGCGAGCGCATCGTGTGGGCGCCGCGCTACCTCGCGGGGTTCGACGGCGACGTCCCGACCTACGCGCAGGACCAGCGCGCCGCCGTGCCGCTCTACGGCGGCGAATTCGAGCCCGTCAATCACGTCGCGGTGAGCTGGGTCGGGCCGCTCTCGCGGTGGCTCATGATCTACGGCGGCAGCACGACCGACTACGCCGACCCCGAGCGACGCTCGGGACGCGGGCAGAGCGTGCCGGGGGCGATCTACGCGCGCCACGCGCCGCGTCCGTGGGGTCCGTGGAGCGAGCCCGAGCCGATCTTCACCAACGAGGACGCAGCGCAGGACCTGGTCTGCGGCCACCAGGCGCCGGTCGGCTGCCTGCCGCAGCCGGAGCCGCCGATCCGTCCGCAATGCATCGAGGCGGTCGATCCGCGGTCGGGCGGCAGCCTGTACGGCGCGAACGTCATCGATCCGCTGACGCGCGCGGCGCCGGGCGACGAGCGCGCCGCCGACGTCTTCTGGAACTACTCGACGTGGCATCCGTACAGCGTCGTGCTGGTGCGCACGCGCATCGCGCTGGATTGACGCCCGCGCCCCGGCTGTCGCGGGCTCGCGCTGCACGGGCCGCCCGGGATGGTAAAACCCCGCGCCGATGACGAGCACCCGTCTCCTGACCGCCGTCTTCCTGGTCGGCATCGTCGCGCTCGTGGTGTGGCTCAGCACGCAGGTCGGCGCGGTCGAGTGCCACGTGTGCATCGAGTTCGGCGGACGGCGCAACTGCGCGACGGCCGCGGCGCCGACCGAGGAGGAGGCGGTGCAGAGCGCGCGCACCACCGCCTGCGGCACGATCTCCGGCGGCGTGCGCGACTCGATCGCCTGCGGCAACACGCCGCCGGTCGAGCGCTCCTGCAGGCCGCGCTGACGCGGAGCGCCCGTGACCGGAGCACGGCGCGCCGGCGCGCTCAGCCCGGCAGCCGCGCGAAGAAGTCGAGCAGCACCCGCGCCGTCGCCTCGGGCTGCTCGAGGTGCGGGTGGTGCGCGGCGTCCGGGATCGTCACGCGCGCGGCGCGCAGCACGCGCAGGCGCTCCGCGATCTCCGACTCGGACGCGCTGAGCATGCCGCGCTCGCCCTCGACGTAGAGCACCGGGCACGCGATGCGGCGCCAGAAGGCGCGCGCCTGCTCCTCGTAGAACGGCTGTGGCGAGCGCGTCTTGTGCAGCGGGTCGAACTTCCAGATGCGGAGCCCGTTCTCCGCAGGCCGCGTGCCGTGCAGCGCCATGTGGCGCGCGACGTCGTCGGGCAGCGGGAAGAAGCGCTGCAGGCGTGACGCGGCTTCCTCGAGCGGCAGCGGACGGCGCTCGGACGCCGCGGTCCGCTCGAGGTCCTCGATCCAGCCCGCGAAGCGCTCGGGGGCGACGTCGAAGGTCGCGCCCGGCGGACCGGTGCCCTCGATCACCACGAGCCCGCCGACGCGCTCGGGCTCGGTGCCGGCGTAGAGGATCGCCGCGTTGCCACCCATCGAGTGGCCGACGAGCGTGACCCGTCCGCCGAGCTGGCGCACGATCGCGGCCAGGTCCGCGACGTAGTCGGCGAAGTGGTAGTAGCCGCCGCGGCCGATCCACTCGGAGTCGCCGTGGCCGCGCATGTCGAGCGCGAGCACGCGCAGACCCGTCGCGGCGAGCAGCGGCGCCGTTCGGTCCCAGGCGTGCGCGTGCTCCTGGAACCCGTGCAGCAGCAGGACCGGACGCCCGCGGCCTCCACCGTCCCACTCGAGCAGGTGCAGGCGCAGGCGGTTCGCCTCGAGGAACAGATCGCGCGGCTGCGTCATGCGGGATCGGTCGCTACGTCGTCCGCCGAGCCGAGGCAAATCGCGCACCGGAAGCGGACGGGAAAGAGCGATTTGCCGCGGCACCCGAAATCCAGCATTCCCATCTTCATGTCGAACGCCGCACCCGCGAACGTCGGTCTCATCGGCCTCGCCGTGATGGGTCAGAATCTTGTCTTGAACATGGCCGACCACGGCTTCCGGGTCGCAGTGTACAACCGCACCGTCGAGACCATGCAGCGCTTCGTCGCCGAGCATCCCGACACCCCGGGCGGGATCGTCGGCTGCACGACGCTCGAGGAGCTGGTCGCGGCGCTCGAGCGGCCGCGCAAGATCGTGCTGCTGGTCAAGGCGGGACCCGCGGTCGACGCGATCGCCGAGCAGCTCGTGCCGCTGCTCGAGAAGGGCGACATCCTGATCGACGGCGGCAACTCGCTGTGGACCGACACCATCCGCCGCGAGCGCGAGCTCGCCGCGAAGGGGATCCGCTTCGTCGGCTCCGGCGTGTCGGGTGGCGAGGAGGGCGCGCGCTTCGGACCGTCGCTGATGCCGGGCGGCGCCTTCGAGGCGTGGCAGGAGATCGAGCCGATCTGGACCGCGATCGCCGCCAAGGTCGACGAGAAGACCGGCAAGCCGCTCACCGGCGCGGCGCCGGGCAAGCCGGTCACGGGCGGCGTGCCGTGCACCGCATACATCGGCCCCGACGGCGCCGGGCACTACGTCAAGATGGTGCACAACGGCATCGAGTACGGCGACATGCAGCTCATCGCCGAAGCGTACGCGCTGCTGCGCGGGCTGCTCGGCCTCGACCCCGAGGAGCTCGCCGACGTGTTCGCCGAGTGGAACGAGGGCGACCTCGACTCGTTCCTGATCGAGATCACCGCCGAGGTGCTCCGTCAGCGCGACCCGATGAAGCCCAGGCGCTTCCTGATCGACGCGATCCTCGACAGCGCGGGACAGAAGGGCACCGGCCGCTGGACCGCGACGCACGCGCTCGAGGCCGGCGTGCCGGCGACGACGATCACCGAGGCGGTGTTCGCGCGCGTCATGAGCTCGCTCAAGGACGAGCGGGTCGCGGCCAGCAAGACGCTGCGCGGTCCGAAGTTCGCGTACCGCGGCGGCAAGAAGGCGCTGATCGACGCCGTGCGCGACGCGCTCTACTGCTCGAAGATCTGCAGCTACGCGCAGGGCTTCGCGCTGATGCGCGCGGGCGAGCAGGAGTACGGCTGGAAGCTCGACCTCGGCCGCATCGCTTCGATCTGGCGCGGCGGCTGCATCATCCGCGCGCGCTTCCTGCAGAAGATCACCGAGGCGTACGCGCGCGACGAGGGGCTGGTCAATCTGCTGCTCGACCCGTTCTTCAAGCGCAAGGTGCAGGCCGGACAGGAGAGCTGGCGCAAGGTCGTGGCGCTCGCCGCGCAGGCCGGCATCCCGGCGCCGGGCTTCATGTCGGCGCTCGCGTACTACGACGGCTACCGCTCCGCGGTGCTGCCGGCGAACCTGATCCAGGCGCAGCGCGACTACTTCGGCGCCCACACCTACGAGCGCGTCGACGCCTCGCGCGGCAAGGCGTTCCACGTCGACTGGCCCGATCCGAAGCGTCCGCAGCTCGAGGTGTGACGAGGCGGCGTCGCTGGCCGCGGCGACCGGGGCTTGCAGCGCTTCCGGCGGCGCGGCTTCATGGAACGGCCTTCGATGTCCGGCCTCGAGCTGCTCTTCCCGATCCTCGCGTTCGCGACCCTGCTCGGCGTCCCGCTCTACGCGTGGCGCGTGCGCGGTCGCGCGTACGCGACGTTCGGGTTCATCCTTCTCGCGATCGCGCTACCCGGCGCGCTCGTCGTGCACGCGCGTCTGCGCGTGCTGCTCGGCGCGCAGCTCGCGCCGTGGCTCGACCTCGCGTTCGCGTACTGCATGGCCGCGGCGGCGGTGCACCTGGTCGCGCTCGTGCGGCCGCGCCTGCGCACGGCGCCGTTTCGCTACGGGGTCAGCATCCCCGGCATGACCTTCATCGCGGCGGGCGCGCTGTCCGGGCTCTGGCTGCTCGTGCTGCTGCCGGTGCGCGTGGTGCTGTGGCTGCTCGGGCTCGAGAGCGTGCTCCACGTCCTCGCCTGGTTCGACCTCTGGCCGATCGTGGTCGCGGCGGCGTCGGTCTTCACCTCGACCCGCCTCGTCGACGAGGTGGTGCGCGTCACGATCGCCGACGAAGGCCCCGACGAGGTGACGAGGCTGCCGGTGCAGCGCTACCGTGGCCGCCCGCCGCGACCGCTCGAGCGGCGTCCGCTGCGCATCGTGCAGATCGCGGATCCGCACCTCGGCCCGTGGCAGCCCGTCAAGAAGCTGCGTCGCCAGATCGACGCGCTGATCGACCGCGACCCCGACCTGGTGCTGCTCACCGGCGACTTCCTGACCATGGAGGGCGTCGGCACGCCGGGCGCGCTCGCGGAAGCGCTCGAGCCGCTGCAGCGCGCGCCCGGACGCTGCTTCGCGGTGTTCGGCAACCACGACCACGAGTCGCCCGAGGAGGTGGCGCGCGCGCTCGCCGCGAACGGCGTCCGCTTGTTGCTTGACGCGGAGGCGGTGGTCGAGACGCCGGTCGGTCCGGTGCAGATCATCGGCGCCGACTACCGCGGCAAGGGTCGACGCCAGCACCTGCAGGACGTCCTCGCGCGCCACCCGCGGCGCAACGGACACCTGCGGCTCCTGCTGCTGCACGACCCGAGCGCCTTCAAGCACGTGCCGAAGGGCGACGTCGATCTGACGCTGTCGGGGCACACGCACGGCGGACAGCTCGGACTGGTGAGCTTCGGGCTCGACTGGACGGTGCTGCGACGCACGCCGTTTCCCGACCACGGGCTCTTCGGCCACGGACCGAACCGGCTCTACGTCCACCGCGGGACCGGCTTCTACGGCTTCCCGCTGCGCATCGGCGTGCCGGGCGAGGCGTCGTGCCTCGAGGTCGTGGTGGCGGAAGAGCACCTGCGCGTGCAGGCCGCGGGCTGAAGCGCGCGCGCGCCTGAGGTGCACGAGCGCGCCTCCGCGCGCGGCGCCGTCCGCGAGCGCCGTCGTAGCACGCCGACGCTCGCGACCTCCCGACGTGCGGAGCAGCGCGTGTCAGCGCGCAGCGGCGCTCCGCGCCCCGCGCTCGCTGCCGAGCGTGCGCGCCTGCGGCGGACCCGCCTTCGCGATCAGCACGCCGTCGGCGTCGAGCTCGAGCGGACCGCCGACGATGCGGTCGCCCGGACGCCGCGCGCTCGCCATCAGCACGCGCCAGGTGGCGCCCGTCGGCAGCGCCGCCTGCCGCGGCTTGCTCTCGAAGTTGAGCAGCACGGCGACGCGCTCGCCCTCGTGCTCGCGCACGTAGCCGAGCACGCTCGAGCCCTGCGCGAGGCGGCGCAGCGTCCCGCGACGCAGCACCGGCTCCTCGCGCCGCAGCCGGATCAGGTTGCGGTACCAGTGCAGCAGCGAGCCCGGATCGGACTCGGCGCGCGCGACGTTGATCTCGGCGAACTCGGGGTGCACCGGCAGCCAGGGCTCGACGGTCGAGAAGCCGGCGTGCGGCTCCCCCGACCACTGCATCGGCGTGCGCGCCGGGTCGCGGCCGACGGGCAGCGGCCAGTACGCCTTGCCGAGCGGATCCTGCAGGCGCGAGCGCGGGATCTTGACGTCGAGCATGCCGATCTCCTCGCCGTAGTAGAGAAACGGCGTGCCGCGCAGCGTGAGCACGAGCGTCGCCGCGACGCGGCCGCGCGCCGCCCGATTCGACGCGCTCGCGTAGCGGGAGAGCACGCGACGCTGGTCGTGGTTGCCGAGCGTCCACGTCGGCCAGCAGGGCGGGGGTAGGGCGCTCTCCCAGGTGTCGATCGCGCGCCCCATCTCGGCAGCGCTCCAGCTGCAGAACAGCAGCGAGAAGTCGAACGCGAGGTGCAGACCCTCGCCGCCCGCGTAGTACGACGCCGACAGCTCGGGGTTGCCCGGCGGCTCGTTGTAGACCTCGCCGACCGTCATGCGCTCGGGCCAGCGGTCGACCACGGCGCGCAGCCAGCGCATCAGATCGATCGTCTCCGGACGGTTGCGATCGTAGATGTGCTTCTGGCGGTCGTACGGACGACGGCCGAGCAGCTTGACGGGGTTGTCGCGCAGCTGGTCGTCCTTCAGGAACCAGTTGACGACGTCGAGCCGGAAGCCGTCGACGCCCATGTCGAGCCAGTAGGCGATGATGTCCTCGGCCGCTTGCTTGACGCGCGGGTTGCGCCAGTTGAGGTCGGGCTGCTGCGGCAGGAACGAGTGCAGGTAGTACTGCTGCGTCGCCTCGTCCCACTCCCAGGCGGAGCCGCCGAAGGCGGCGAGCCAGTTGTTCGGCGGACCGCCGTTCTTGCCGTCGGCCCAGATGTACCAGTCGCGCTTGTCGCTGGTGCGCGACGAGCGCGACTCGACGAACCACGGGTGCAGGTGCGAGCTGTGGTTCAGGACGAGATCGAGCAGGATGCGGATGCCGCGCGCGTGCGCCTCGCGCAGCAGCAGGCGAAAGTCGTCGAGGGTGCCGAACTCCGGCGCGATGCCGCGGTAGTCGCTGACGTCGTAGCCGAAGTCGAACATCGGCGACGGATGGATCGGCGACAGCCAGATGCCGTCGACGCCGAGCTCCTTCAGGTAGTCGAGGCGCGAGACGATGCCGCGGAGGTCGCCAACGCCGTCGCCGTTCGAGTCGGCGAAGCTGCGCGGGTAGATCTGGTAGATCACGCCCTCCTGCCACCAGGGGCGGGCGTCGTCCGTGCGCTCCGGCATCGTCAAGTAGAAGAGAGCGCCGTGTAGCGGACGTGGGTCAGGGTCTCCGACACCTCCCACAGCCGCCGCGCGTCCTCGAGGTTGTGCGAGCGCGCGTTCGACGTCGTCCTCTTCGGGTAGCCCGTGTTCTCCATGAAGCCGTCGGGACCGATGTAGTCGCCGCCGCGGACGTCGGGATGGGTCGCCGCGTACAGCGTCGGCAGCGCGCCCATCGCGGCGCTCTGCGCGAACCAGCGGTTGCCGATGTCCATGATGCGCTGCCAGAAGCGCGAGCCCTCGAGGCGCGGACCGACCGCCTGCAGGTTGGTCGCGGAGTAGCCGGGATGGCAGGCGACGCTGATCGCGCGCGCGCCGCTGCGCTCGAGACGCCGCTGCAGCTCGTAGGCGAAGAGCAGGTTGGCGAGCTTCGACTGCGCGTACGCCGGCCACTTCGAGTAGCTTCGCTCACCCTGCAGGTCGTCGAAGTTCATGCGACCGATCTTGTGCGCCGTGCTCGACACCGTGACGACGCGTCCCGCCGGCGCCGCGAGCACCTTCTCGAGCAGCAGACCGGTGAGCGCGAAGTGGCCGAGGTGGTTCGTGCCGAACTGCATCTCGAAGCCGTCCGCCGTCTTGCGGTACGGGATCGCCATCACGCCGGCGTTGTTGATCAGGAGATCGAGCGGCCCGTCCTTCTTCGCGAACTCCTCCGCGAAGCGGTGCACGCAGTCGAGGCTCGAGAGGTCGAGCTGCATCGGCTCGAGCGACGCCGACGGCTGCAGGGCGCGGATCTGCGCGACCGCGTCGCGCGCCTTGACGAGGTCGCGGCAGGCGAGGACGACGTGCGCGCGCTTGCGCGCCAGCGCGCGCGCCGCCTCGAGGCCGATGCCGCTGTTGGCGCCGGTCACGATCGCGACCTTGCCGGACAGGTCGGGCATGTCGTCGGCGGTCCAGCGGTCGTGTGCCATGGGTCGGTCTCCTCAGCGCTCGTTGGGCAGCGAGTAGGTCATGGTCGCGTGCGCGACCATGTCGGGATCGCCGTCGGAGTACATCTCCACCTCGCCGACCGCGAGACGCTTGCCGAGCTTCAGCAAGCGCGCCTCGGCGATGACGTCCGCCGGGCGCGGGCGGCGCAGAAAGTTGATCGTCAAGCTGGTCGTCACCGCGAGCGGCACCGGACCGATCTCGGCGAGCACCGCGACGTACATCGCGGTGTCGGCGAGCGTCATCAGCGACGGCCCGGACACCGTGCCGCCCGGGCGCAGGTGCTTCTCGTGGAACGGCATGCGCACGCGCACGCCGCTCTCCTCGACCACCTCGATCCGGAAGCGGTGCTCGTCGACCTGCGGGAACTCGCGGTGCAGGAACGCGTCGAGCTCCTCGGCGGTCATGCGGCTCATGCGCGCCTCGGCCGCATCGCGATGCGGTAGGTGACGGTGCCGGACGCGATCGCTCGCCCCGAGCTGCGACCCGCGACCGTGACCGCGCTCACGTAGGTTCCGTCGCTCGCCCACGAGGTCTTCGCTTCCGCGAGCACGTCCTCGCCGCGCGTGCTGACGTCGAAGCAGAGGTGCATGCCGACGGTCGCGGCGCGTCCGTGCGGGTTGAAGCCGTCGATCGACCAGGCGGCGGCGCCGCCCGCGCAGTCGACCAGCGCCGCGAGCGCTCCCTCGTGCACCGTGCCGTCGTCGGCGAGGACGTCGTCCTGCAGCGGCAGGAGCGACACCGCGCGACCGCGTCCGAGCCGCACCGACGTCACACCGATCCGGGCGGTGAAGGGCGAGCCGCTCGGCCGCGCGGCGCGCAGCTGCTCGGGCGCGAGATCCTCGACCGCGCGTGTGCGCGCGGCGGCGTCGGAGCCTGGAGCGTCGGGGCGACCCGCCGGCGGACGTCCCGGCACGGGGCCCGCGCGGTGCGCGACCAGGCCGCGCGCGATCCGCTTGCCCGCCGCCGTCGCGACGTCGACCTCGACGAAGGTGATGTCGCGCCCGCGGCGCAGAAGCGTCGCGACCGCGGTCACGTCCTCGCGCACCGCCGGTGCGAGGTAGCTCACGGTGAAGTCGATGCTGCTCGCGCGCTCGTGGCGTCGCGGGTCGACGCCGTGCAGCGCGAGGGTCGCGGCCGCGACGTCGATCAGCGCCGCGACGACGCCGCCGTGCAGCGAGCCGTTCCGGTTCGCGTTCTCGTCGCGGTAGGGCAGCTCGAGGCGCGCGTGGCGCTCGTCGAGCTCGGCGACGTGCGCGCCGAGCGTGCGCAGGAAGGGCGCGTCGCTCGGCGCGGAGACGCTCTTGGGACTTCCGTGCGGCATGCCCCGGCCAAGGTCTCGGAGGGCGGTTCGACTGTCAACCGACGCGCGCTCGCGCCGACGCCGCTCGGACGCCGGCCGCAGACGCCGCGTCACCGACCTCCTTCACGCACAGCAGCCCGAACGCGAGCCTCGGCATCCGGTAGACGAGCGGTGCCGTCAGGTCCGCGACGCGCCGCCAGAGGAAGCCCGGTGACCATCGCGTCTCGCCGAACGCGCCGAGCACGAACCACAGCCCGTAGACGCCGCGCACGCGGTAGCCGCGCGACGTCATGTCGTCGACGGTGAAGCCCGAGCGGTGCTCCTGGTACGGGTTGTCCTCGGTCGCGGGCTGCGGCACGAAGCCGTTCGGCGTCAGGATGACGACGCGGCGGCGCGCGATGCGCTCGAGCGTCGCGAGCAGAGCGAGCGCCGTCTCGCGCTCGAGGTGCTCGATCACGTCGAGCGCGACCACGGCGTCGACGCTCTTCGGACGCACCAGATCGCCGATGCGCGCGAGGTCCGCGCGTACGAGCTGCTGATGCGTGCCGGCGCGCCGCGCGAGCGCCAGATCGGGCGCCGAGATGTCGAGCCCGATGCGCGTCCCGCGGTGCGCGATCGCCGCGAGCGGCGACGCACGCCCGCAGCCGACGTCGAGCACGCTCGCGCAGCCGTCGAGCGACGCCTCCAGAGCGCGGCGGAAGATCCGCTCGCGCAGCGGGATGAACAGCGCGCGCGCCAGGCGACGCTAAGCGGCTTTCGCCGGTGGAGCTTCGGCCGACTGCGGCAATGGCATCGCCGGACGCCGTCCGGTGAGCGCCTTCCACGCCATGCGCAGCGTGACCTTGATCCCCTCGACGCCGAGGTACGGGAACGTCAGCGGGATCAGGATCACGTACAGCAGCAGCGCGAGGCGCTTCATCCGCCGCTCGATGATCCAGCGGATCGCCGGCTTCAGGAAATCGGGCGAGCGCGCGTAGACGGGCGTGATCTTGGCGAGCGTCTCGGCGAGCTCCTTGTGCGGGTGCTTGAGGATCGACTCGTGGTGGTAGCCCGAGATCCCCTGGCGCACCTTCTCCTCGCCCTCGGCGTCGAGGTAGCCCATCTCGACCGCGTGGCGATAGAGCTTGGTCTTCGGGAACGGGTAGAAGATGTACGCCGAGGACTGCGTCGGCTTGATCTCGTCGACCATCCGCAGCGTCTTGAACATCTGCTCCGGCGTCTCGCCGGGCACGCCGTAGATGCACGACACCTGCAGCCCGATGCCGTGCTCCTTGATGAGCGCCGCCGACTTCTTGATCAGCTCGTCGGTCATCGGGCGCTCCATCAGGTGACGACGGATGTCGGGGTCACCCGAGTCGACGCCCATGAAGATCGTGTGGCAGTTCGCCGCCTTCATGGCGCGCAGGAGCTGCGGCCGGATCGTCGTCGGGTAGCCGAAGCAGTACCACGGCAGCCCGACCTCCTTGCGGTACACCTCGCAGAACTCCTCGACCCACTTCGGGTTGGTCGTGAAGTTGTCGTCGTGCACCGAGACGTACTTCGGGTCGTACTTCCGGAGGTTCTCCTTGAACTCCTCCATCACGTTCGCGATCGAGCGCTTGCGGAGGAAGTTCCCGGCGCCTTTGAAGATCTCGCGCTGGTAGTGGATGTTGCAGAACGTGCACTTGAACGGGCAGCCGCGGCCCGTGAAGATCTCGAGGTTGTCCTTGAAGCAGCCGTACTCGTACCAGAGCTGCTTCTCGGGGAAGGGGAACTTGTCGAGATCGTTCTCGAGCGGCCCCATCGGGTTGCGGAAGATGTGCCCGTCCTTCTTCACCCACATCGTCGGGACGGTGGTGTAGTCCTCGCCCTTCTCCATCCGCGTGACGAGTTCGAGCATCGCGAGCTCGCCTTCGCCGATGCAGACGATGTCGATGTTCGGGTTGGTGGTGAGGATCCAGTCGGGCAGCGCCTGCGGATGATGTCCGCCCATGACGATCGGCACGTCGGGCATCTTCCGCTTGAGCATCTCCGCCATCTTCGAGGCGAAGGGGTAGAGGTTCGTCAGGCACCCCATCGCGATCAGGTCGGGCTTGAAGGCGACGGCGCGCTCGAGGAGCTCCTCGTGCCGATTCATCCAGGCCAGGTGCGGGAACTTGACGAACAGGTTGTCGTCGAGCCCCGGGTCGAAGATCAGGTCCACCTGATGCCCGTGAGCCTTCAGCATCGACATCACGTAGCCGACGCCAAGGTTCTCGATGCCCCGATAATAGAAGAGGACGCGCATGGGGATGAGCCTAGTTAGCTTTCAAAAGCGTGTCGGAGTCAACACGTTATTGGCGCGAAAGGCCGCAATCGACGGCCTGTGCCACGCGCTCGATCGAAAACCGCTGCGCCGCTCGGCGGTGGGCGGGTTCTAGCGCGGGGGCTCGCCGATCTCCAGCGTCGGCGTTTTCGGCTGCGCCGGCGCGCGGGACGGCCTGCGCAGCAGGTGCTCGGCCACCTCGCGGGCCATGATCCGGTGGCCCGCGGCGTTCGGGTGCATGATGTCCATGAAGAGCTCGCCGCCCGTCGCCTCGAACGCCGGCCGCAGATCCAGGCAGTCGAGCTCGAGCTCGGCGCACACCTCGCGCAGCCGCTGCTGCGGCCCGAGGTCCGGGCTCGGGACGCCGACCTGGTCGCCGTCGGGGATGATCGCCACCACCAGATCGATGCCGCGCTCCCGGGCGAGATCGCGCAGCGCGCGCAGGGAGTCGAGCATCACCTGCCAGCGGCCGTCGTTCGGCTTGCGGTAGTACTGCTTGCGCAGCGCCGACACGTAGCGGTCGAACGGGTCGAAGCGCTCGGCGGTCGCCCCCGGCTGCGGCGTCGGCCCGACCGCGTCGCCGACCCACAGGCTGCCGCGCGTCGCGACGAGCCAGCGCACGAGCAGGTAGAACTCCGAGACGTTGGCCAGCGAGAAGCGCCGCACGCGCTGCGTCTGGTCGAGGGTCAGGATGCCGAGCGGCCCCATCACCGGCCCGAAGTCGTAGTCGTTCAGGTTGAAGAGCAGGACGACGACGTCGGGCCGCAGCGCGTCGATGCGCTTGCGCAGCCAGGCGAGCTGGTTCTGCGTGTTGTAGCCCTCGACGCCGCCGTTCAGCACCTCGTACGGCGCGCCGGAGCGCGCCTCGAGCTCGTGCTCGAGGCGCGCGCCGAAGGTGTCGTCCCACTCGAGGCGGAAGCCGAACGCCACCGAGTCGCCGAGGACGAGCACGCGCCGCGTCCCGGGCGCGCGCTCGCCGGACACCGACGGGCCGCGCATGCCGAGCTCGTTGACCGTGACGCGCACGCCGCGCGCGATCGTGTCGACGCCGGGGCGCAGCTCGTAGCCGAGGTCGGGCTCGTCCGTGGCGACGTAGAGCCTGCGCGGAAAGCCGTTCAGGCGGTCGACCAGGTTCAGCGACCGCGCGACCACCTCACCGGTGATCCAGATCACCGCGACCACGAGCGCGCCGCGGACCAGGCCACGCACGAGGCGGCGGGAGCGGCTCACGCGGCGACGCTAGCCAAGGGGTCTCGGGCGATCAACGCGCGGAAGCGTCGTCTTCGTCGTCGCGCTCGCCGTCGTGGTCGGCGTGGCGCGCCTTCGCGGGCTGCGGCACGGGCCGGACGCGCACCGGCAAGCGCAAGATCCCGCTGCCGCCCTCGTCCGCGAACCAGCCCCGCCCGCGCTGCACGAGCCCGAGCTCGAGCACGTACTCGCCCGGAACCGGCGCGAGGGCGTCGACCTGCGCGCGCATCGTCTCGCCGGGTGAGAGGTCGCGCGCGAGCGGCACCGGCTCCTCGACCCGCAAGAGCCGTCCGCTCGACGCTTCGCGCCAGCGCGCCTGCAACGCGACCGTGTCGTTCTCCGCCGGGGAGAGCCCGGGCCACGTCGCGGTGCCCTCGTTGGTCACGTCGAGCCAGAACCAGTGGTGGCTGTTCGCCAAGAGCTCTTCCGGCGCGTCGTCGAGGATGAGCGTGCCGCGCCGGTCGCGGGGATCGAGCGGCGCGAGCGGCACGCCGCCGAAGGTCTCGGTCGGTGCGCCGCGCGCCGGGTGCGCGAGCCTCGGGTCGACGCCGCACTCGCGGTCGACGCGGAAGATCGCGTCGTTCGCAACGCGAGCGACGAACGTCAGGCCGAGGTCCGGCGCGCGCTCCTGCCAGACTTCTTCTTCCTGCTCCGGAAGCTGGGGCAGGTGCAGCACGATCCAGCGCACGTCGACCAGACGGCAGAGCTCGTCGAGCGCGCGCGGGTCGGGGAGGCGCTGCGCGAGCGTCATGAGCAGGCGCGCGCCGGGCGGCGGATACCCCGAGTAGCCGTTGAGCAGCGGGTACCAGTGCAGCGTCGAGCCGATCATGTCGAGGCCCGTGCGGCGAAGCTCCCGGATGTCGAGCAGCGCGTTGTAGACCGGCAGCCGCAGGACGGGGCCCGGCGTGCCCTCGTCGCGCAGCCAGCGGTGCGCGCGCATCTGCGGGCCCTCGAGCTCGATGCGCGCGAACGGCAGCGGCTCCTCCGGCATGCGGACGGCGACGAGCGCGACGCCGCCCGCGAGGAAGAGCGCGTGCAGCGCGCGACGCCCCCAGACCTGCGCGCCCGCGAGCGCGACGATCCTCGCCAGGCCGAGCGCGGCGAGGACCGACACCGCGAGCAACGGCAGCACGAGGAAGCGCGACGGCGCCCGCAAGCTCGCGAAGCCCGGCACGACGCGCATCAGGATCTCGTACGGGCTCGGCAGCGACGTGCCGGGCACGAGCGGGACGGCGAGCCCGGCGCTCAGCACGACGCCGACGAGCGCGACGAGAAGCAGCCCGAGCCGCTCGACGAGCTGCGTCCGCGACGGCCACACGAGCCCGACGAGCGCGAGCGCGACCACCGGCCAGGTCAGGTCCTCGCCGACGAACTGCAGCGCGTAGCGCAGCCCGATCGAGTTCTGCGCCACGAGCCCGAGCGCCTCCTCGAACGGCGGCAAGGTCCCGACCGCGCGCAAGCGCAGGTACGGGATGCCGACCGGCACGATCGCCAGGAACGCGAGGCCGAGCGTCGCGAGGACGGGAAGCGGGCTGCGTCCCGAGCGGCGCGCTTCGACGACGAGCGCCGGAGCGAACGCGGCGACGAGCGCCAGAAGCTCGTACGCGACGTACATCCCGGCGAGGACCTGCAGCAGCGTGACGACGAAGAGCGCCGCGAGCGTCGCGCGGCGCGGCGCGCGCGCCGCGCGCCACGCGAGCAGCATCACGAGCGGAAACAGCGCGACGGCGCTCTCGTGGAGCCGCAGCCACGCGCCGACCACGTGCGGCGCGAACGCGAACGCCGCGCCGGCGACGAACGCGGCCGCGGCGCTGCCGCTCCAGGCGCGCGCGAGCGCGAAGGTGCACGTCGCCGCCAGCCAGATCACGACCAGCAGGGTGACGTTGTAGGTCAGCACCGCGTTGTCGGTGAGCAGGAAGAGCGGCGTCGCGATCGGCGTGAGACCGATCAGGTGCTCCGAGGCCGCGAGCGTGTCGGGCGCGGGGTAGAAGATGTTCGCCTGAAAGAGCGAGAGCGGCCGCGTGACGATCGCGTGCGACGTCCAGGCGAGGATCCAGATCAGCAGGTCGAGGTCGGCGCGCACCCACGGCGCGCCGCGCTGGCCGAGCCGCACGGGGTCGACCACCGAGGTGGACGCGGTGGTGACGAGCGGCCAGGAGAGAAGCGTGACGGCGACCGCGTACGCGGCGGAGGCGAGGAGAAGCGTCCGGTCTACGCGGCGCATCGCGGTGCGGCGGAGCCTTCCATTGCGTCGCGTCTAGCGATTTTGGTCGCTGCGCTCCAACGGTCGACCGCACGGGGGCGCGTTGCTACTGATTGTCGCACGCTCGGCGCGCGGCGTGCACGAGGCGCGCGCCGACGCCCGACCCGATGGACGAGCCGATCCGAACCGAGCCCGGGGCTTGCGCGCTGTGTGGCGCAGCCAGCGGAACGCCGCTCGCGCGCGGCTGGGACTTCGAGTACGCGACGACGCGCGACGAGTTCACGTTCCGGCGCTGCGGCTGCGGCGGCGTGTTCCTCGATCCGCGGCCCGCACCCGAGTCGCTCGGGATCGTCTACCCGTCGAACTACTACGCCTACGACTTCGAGCGGAAGCTCGGGCCGATCACGCTGCGCTTCAAGGCGTTCGCCGACCGCGCCAAGGTGAAGGCGTACACGCCGTACCTGAAGCCCGGCGCGCGCGTGCTCGACGTCGGCTGCGGCGACGGTCACGTCCTGCGCCAGATCCGCGGCGCGGCCGGCATCCCGCTCGAGCTCGAGGGCGTCGAGTTCTCCGAGCGCGCAGTCGAAGCCGCGCGCCGCGACGGCTTCCGCGTCTACCAGGGGTCGATCGAGGACGTCGAGCTGCCGGCGGACGCGTTCGATCTGGTGATCATGAACCAGCTCATCGAGCACGTGCGCGAGCCGCGCGTCGTGCTCGAGCGCATCGGTCGCGCGCTCAAGCCGGGCGGCCATCTGTTCATCGAGACGCCGAACATCGACTCGCTCGACGCGCGCCTGTTCCGCCGCCGCTACTGGGGCGGCTACCACCTGCCGCGCCACTTCCACCTGTTCGACACGCGCGCGCTCGTGCGTCTGGTCGAGCTCGCGGGGCTCGAGCGGGTCGCGCACCAGCCGCTCGTCTGCCCGCAGTTCTGGATCATCTCGGTGCAGAACTGGCTCAAGGACCGCGGCCACGTGCGCTTCGCCGAGCGCGCGCTGAGCCCCTTCAACCCGCTGCTGCTCGCGCCGGTGACGGTCTTCGAGATCCTGCACCAGCGGGTTTGGTGGACGTCGAACCAGCAGCTCGTCGCGCGCCGCGCGCGCTGACGGCGAGAGCGCTCGCTCGCCGCGGCGTCGCGGCGGACGCGCTTCAGCCGCGGGCGAGCTGGCGCCAGACCGCGAGGTAGCTCGCGCGCGCCTCGTCGACGCGCGGCGCGAGCTCGGTGCGCATCAGGAAGCGCTCGAAGTCCGCGAAGCGCGTGTACGACACCGTCGGATCCCAGTGGTGCAGCAGGTGCGAGACGAACCCGGCTGCGCCGAAGGCGCGCGCGAACAGCGTGCGCTCGAACATGCGGTTCACCGGGCCGTGCGGCACGACGCTGTAGTCGATGCTCGACGAGGCATCGAGCGCGCGGTGCTCGAGCTGCTGGCGCAGCGCCGACAGGAACGGGAAGACCACGGCGACCGCGAGCACCCACGCAACCGCGGCGCTCCACCAGCCGGCGAGCAGCGTCGCGCCGACGATCACCGCGTGCAGCGCGAAACCGCGCGCGAGCGCGATCAGGTTGCGCTTGCGGCCCTTCGCGGCGTCGCGCTCGTCGTTCGGGCGGGCGCGCCGGTGCGCCTTGAACACGCGCCAGGCGTGCACGCCGAGCAGCGTTTCGAGGAAGTACCGCGGCGTCGGCGCCCAGTGGTACGAGATCTCGGTGTCCTGCAGATCGCCGAGGTGCAGGTGGTGCTCCCAGTGGTGCGCCCGGTAGTGCTTGACGTCGTTGCCGATCAGGATGCAGACGAGCGCGTTCGCGAGCCGGTCGTTGGTCGCCTTGTCGGGGTGCAGGTTGAAGTGCGCGGCCTCGTGCATGAACAGCACGAGCGACGCGAACCAGAAGCCCATCCAGGCGCCGGTGAGCGGCGCGAGCGCGAGCCCGACGCCGTTGCCGAACGACGCGGCGATCGCGCACGCGACGACGTAGCCGAGGGCGAGCAGCAGGTAGCGGCCGGTGATGTCGAGCCAGACGACGGCCCAGCGCGGCGCCAGCGTGCGGCGGAAGTCGCGCCACTCGATCCCGTCGGACGAGCGCACACCGCGCAGCGACGGGCTGCCGGGCAAGCTCGGTCCGTGCGTGCTTGCCGGTCCGGCCACGGCTGCCGTGCTCGAGGCATCCATCGAGGTCGATTCCCGGGGAGAACAGGCGAAGCGATGCGCGCCTGCCACGAGCGAGGCTACCACCGCGCGCTTTCGCCCGGCAAGGAGGGAGGTCGCGCGCGCGGGAAGGTCGCGAAGGCGAGCGCCGCGCGACGCGCGCGCACCGCGCGACGCGTCCGCCGCGAGCGCGTCGTCGCCTACGACGACGCGGCGGGCTCCGGTGGCGCGGCGACGAAGCGCGGCGCGCGCCAGCCGGCGAAATCGCTGCGCTCCGCGTCCGCCACACCCGCGCCCTCGACCGACAGCACGAGCGTCACCTCGCGGCCGCGATACGGCGCGAGGTCGACGCGCACCGGCTCCCAGCGCCGGTCGGCGACCACGGCGCGCGGGTCGAGCGTGCGCTCGGCGAGCACGTCTTCCCGCCCGTCGGGACGCAGCAGCGCGACGCGGAAGACGATCGGCCCGCTCGGCGCACCGAGCCAGCGATCGGGATTGACGCCGACCGCGGTCTCGAGCACCGGGCGATCCGTCGGCACGACGCCGGTCACGCGCGCCGTCGACGGATGCTGCGCCGTGCCGACCGGCTGGGTCAGCACCTCGTCGAACGGCCAGCGCGTCCAGGCGCCGCCCGCGACCTGCATCGCGTCGCGTAGCGGCGTCACGTCGGGCTCGGGCGTGCGCCGACGCAGCGCGACCATGATCGGCCCGTTCGGCACGCGCGAGAACACCTCGGCGATCTCCCAGCCCTCGACCAGCGCCGCGAACAGCTCGGGCGCGTTCTCCTGGAACGGGCGCAGGTGGGCCCACTGCGAGACGCTGAACAGCACGTGCTGCACGCCGTGGCGCTCGATCTCCTCGAGGATGCGCCGGTCACGCTGGCCCGCCTGCATCGGCCAGATGACGTAGTAGCCGGCGACCGTCTCGCGATTCGAGAGGAAGTTGAACGCCGGCTGGATCGGGTAGACCGGCAGGCGCGCGCCCGCGGGAACGTTGGCCTCGATCCACGCGAGCACGTCCTCGATCAGCGGTCCGTTCAGGCGGTCGGCGTAGACGCGCGCGCGCGGGTGCTCGAGCCAATGGTCGAGGCGCCGGCGCAGATCGTCCATCAGCGCGAGCGTCACGAGCAGCAGCGCCGCCGTCGCGCCGACCAGCACGACGCGCAGCGCGCCCGCGACGACGCGCGGCAGCGCGCACGCGAGCTGGTAGGCGAGCACGACGCCGACGAGGAGCGCCGGCGGGTACACCATCATCAGGTGCACCCAGTCGCGCGGCGGGTTGAAGGCGAGCAGGAAGCCGACGGCCAGCGCGAGCACCAGGATGCGTCCGCGGCTCGCGGCGGACACCGCGCCGTCGCGACGCAGCTCGTGCGCCGCCAGGCCGAGCCAGGCGACGGCCGCGATCGCGCAGAACGCGATCGGCGCCCAGAACACGAGCTTCAGCGTGACGTCCCAGAACGCGGTGCGCTGGTACAGGCTGCCGCCGGCGCCGAGCCGCTCCATCCAGCAGCCGGGACAGTCGTTCCACCACAGCGTCGCGAGGATCGACGGGAAGTAGTTGCCGATGCCGGCGCGCAGCTCGGGGTCGCGCCCGAAGAGCGGCCACGGGTCGGGCAGGCGCGGGTACTCGAACGAGCTCATCACGGAGAACGGGAAGACGATCGTCTGCTGGATCATCTCGTCGAGCGCGCCGTGCGCGGCGAACCAGCCGAGGTAGGGCAGCACGACGAGCGCGCCGCCGAGCATGAAGAGAAACGGCGGCGTGAGCGCGGACGCGACCGTCGTCGGACGCTCGCGATCGAGCCACGGCAGCACGGCGAGCGCCACCGTGAGCAGCAGCGACGTCGCGCCGCCGTAGTCCTGCTTGCTCATGATCGCCGCGCCCGCGGCGA
This sequence comes from Candidatus Binatia bacterium, assembly GCA_036563615.1. Lineage (NCBI taxonomy): Bacteria > Candidatus Binatota > Binatia (SeqCode) > Binatia bacterium. The sequence goes on along the minus strand of DATCMB010000016.1, from coordinate 106,325 downwards.
TTCCCGCGACCAGCAGCCGCGCGTTCGAGCGCGCGCGCACCGCGCCGCACACCAGCGCCGCGGCGATCACCGCGAGCGTCGCCGCGACCATCGAGTAGCTGTAGATCTGCCAGTGCGGGAAGGCCCACACGCGGTAGCAGAGCAGCAGCACGACGAAGCCGAACGCCCAGGCGCGCGGCAGCGCTTCGCGGCTCACGCGGAACAGCGTCGCCGCGTAGACCGCGAACAGCAGCGTCGCGAGCCAGCGCGAGCCCGCGATCGACGGCTCGGTCAGACGCTGCCAGAGCGCGAGCAGGTGGAACGCGAGCGGGAAGGGCGCGTCGATCGTGACGTCGCCGTAGAGCATGCGCCCGCGGTTCACGTCGTCCGCGATCGAGAGGATGTAGCCCTCGTCGAGCAGCGCGAGGTAGCGCTCGCGGATCGGGAGCTGGAACAGCACCGCGACCACGAACACGCCGAGCGCGAGCCAGAGGTCGACGCCGGTGGCGGGGCGCGCGGCACCGCCCGATGCCGGCTCGCTCCTGCGCTCGTCGGCCGGCGTGGCACCGGCCGAGGCCAACGACGAGCCCTCGGGCATCGCGCGATTCTCGAATCCGTGGTTGCGCCGCGCAAGCCTGCGCCGCGTGGTGGTGCGATACGCGCGGGCCGCGGCGACGTCGCGACGCGCGGGCGACGCGGCGAGCACCGCGCCGCGCGCGCCGCCCCGTGGACGGCCGCCGCGGCGCGGTGCTATCGCTGCGCTTCCGTGTGCGCCTTTCCGCAGCGCGCGCCGCAAGGCGGCCGCGTGACGCTCGCGCCCGGCCCACGCGTCCTCGCGGCCGGCAGGGGCCGCGCGCCGGCATGACGGACCGTCGCGGCGCGCTCGCCGCGTGGGAGCTGCTGCTTCTCGCCGTCCTCGTGTGCGCGGCCGCGCTGGCGCACCTGCCGACGCTCACGCTCACCGCCGGCGGCTGCGACGAGTGGCACGTCCTGCAGATCGCGGCGCTGCTGCACGACGGCCAGCTCCTCTACCGCGACACCAACCACATCGCCGGTCCGGGATCGTTCTACGGGCTCGCCGGGCTGTTCGCGCTGTTCGGCGAGCGCTTCGAGGTCGGCCGGGTCGCGATGCTGGTGCTGTTCGCGATCCTGGTGGGCGCGACCTATTGCTTGACGCGGCGCCTGACGGGCCCGCTCGCCGCCACCTGCGCCGCGCTGTGGCTGATCTGCTTTCGCCTGTGGACGCTGCCGCACTTCCACATGATCCACTACGCGACGCCGGCGCTCGTCGTGGTGACGCTCGCGTTCGTGGTGCTGCACGCCGAGCGTCCGGCGAGCGTGTCGCGCGCGGCGCTCGCGGGGCTGCTCGGCGGTCTCGCGTTCGTCACCAAGCAGGACTCGGGCGCGCTCGGCACGGCGGCGTGCTTCGTCGCGTTGCTCGCGGGTGCCGCGATCCGCCACCGCACCGTCGGCGGGCGCGAGCCGATCGTGCGCGCGGCGGTCGCCTTCGTCGTCGCGGCGGCGACGCCGTTCCTGCTCGCGTGCGCGTACTTCGCGGCGCACGGCGCGCTCGGTCTGTTCCTCCTGCAGACGATCTGGGATCCGGTCTTCCTCACGCCGCTCTACACCGCCGGCGCGGGGATCGAGCAGGGCGACTACATCGACATGCCGCCGCTGCTGCCGCTGACCGGACAGGACGAGCGGCTGCGCGCCGACCTGTTCTCCTGGATGCCCGGCCTGCCGTGGGACCTGCACTGGCGCGAGATCCTCGGGAGCTGGGTCTACCGCGAGACGAACCTCATCGACCTCGCGCTGAAGCTCGGCTACCGCCTGCCGTACGTCGCGCTCGCCGCGGAGGCGGTGGCCCTCGTCTGGAGCTGGCGACGGCGCGCGCGCACGCCGGAGTCCGCGCGCGCGCTCGCGGCGCGCACCGCGCAGCTCCTGTTCACGGCAGGACTGTGGGCCGCGTTCTCGAAGCCGCGCGACTGGATCCACTTCTCGATCCTGCTCGTGCCCTTCGTGCCGCTGGTCGCGCGCCTGCTCGCGGCGCTCGGCGCCGTGCTCCCCGCCTGGCCGCGGCTCGCGTACCGCGTGACGCTCGCCGCCGCGGGGCTCGCGTTCGCGCTGACCTCGCTGCACCTCGCGCGCGGCGCGGTCGCGACCTACACCGCGCCGGTGAGCGGCGTGCGCGGGACCGTGTGGGTGCGTCCCGAGGACGCGCGCGCCTTCAACGACGCGATCCGCGTGGTCTCGGAGACGCCTCCCGAGCGGCGGGTGTTCATCGTGCCGTGCCTGCCGATCGTGACCTTCCTCGGCGATCGCGAGCCGCTGTCGCGCTTCATCTTCATCGCGGCGCGCGACGCGTTCCCCGACCGCGACCAGCAGATCATCGCGAAGTTCGAGGAGCACCCCGACACGACGCTGCTCTACGTCCTCATGCACACGCCGTTCTACCTGCGGCCGCAAGCGGTGATTCCCGGCGTCTACGACTACCTCGCCGACCGCTACGAGATGGTCGAGGTGTTCGGCCGCTCGCCGGAGCGGATGATGTGCGCGCTCGCCGGGCGGCGTCCGCCGTCGAACGCGGCGCAAATCATTCGATTGACGGAGCGGCTCGAGCAGGCGCGCGCCGTGCGCACGCGCGACGGCGTGCGCGAGGACGTGCCGGTCGAGCGCGTCGCCGGCGTGGCCACCTGGCCGCTCACGCCGCGCGTCCTGCACGTGACGCCGGGCAGCGGCGGCGAGAGCGTCGTGCGCATCCCGGTCGACGTGCCGCCGGGCGCTCGGCTGCTGCTGCGCGCCGGCGTCAATCCGGACATGTGGCAGAGCCTCGGGCCGTTCCCGGTGCGCCTGCGCGTGGCGATCGTCGCCGACGGCGCGCGTCACGAGGTGCTGTCGGTCGAGAAGGACGTCTACCGCGACGTCGACAGCCGGCTGTGGACGCCGCTCGATCTCGACCTCTCGCGCTGGGCGGGCCGTCGGGTCGAGGTCGAGCTGTCGGCCGAGGCGCTCGGCTGGCGTCCGGGCGGCCCCGAGATCGCGGGCTTCGAGGATCCGCGCATCGAGGTCGAGCAGGCGTCGCCGGTCGCCTCGCAGTGACCACGTTCGGCAACGTCCACGAGTCTCGGTTGCGTCGCGCGGCGCGTGACTCCTAGAACAGCGCGACCCATGAGCTCGCTGCGAGCGGCCACGCCGCGCTACCTCTGCGCCTTCGCGGCCATCCTCGTCGTCGCGGCGGCGCTGCGCTTCTGGGCGCTCGACTTCGGCCTGCCGCACCTGATGACCCGCCCGGACGAGGAGGTCATCCTGGTCGAGACCCGCTCGCCCGCGGTCGGCAAGTTCGACCTCGAGTACGGCATCTACCCGAGCGCGTACATCTTCCTCTCCTGGGGCTGGGGCGAGCTCACGCACGGCCTGATGAAGGCGCTCGGCTGGCACCGGGACATCGGCTACGCGCAGGCGATCGACCAGACGCCGTGGCGCATCCTGCTCTTGCTGAGGGCGCTGTCGGCGCTCGCCGGCGTCGCGACCGTCGCGCTGCTGATGGAGGTCGTGCGCCGCCAGATCGGTGCCGCGGCGGCGCTGTGCGCCGGCGCGATCGTCGCCGTGAGCCTGCTGCACGTGCGCGACAGCCACGCGGCGAAGCCCGACGTGCTGATGAGCCTCGGCGTGGTCGCGTCGCTCGCGACGATGGCGTCGCTCGCGGAGCGGGCGAGCACGGCGCGCGCGGCCGCGGCGGGCGTGCTGATCGGGCTCAGCATGGGCATGAAGTACCCCGCCGTCCTGCTGCTCGTGCCGCTCTACGTGCTGTGCGTGATGTCCTCCGAGCGTCGCGGCTGGCGGCGCCTCGTTCCGGGGACCGCGGTGGCGGGGGTCGTCGCCGCGGCGCTGACCTTCGTCGTCACCTCGCCCGACCTGCTGCTCAACCCGCACACGCGCAACAAGGTGCTGTCGATCGTCGTCGTGGTCTTCCCCGACCTCTTCCCGGGGTTCGTCGCCGAGTCGCCGGAGGTCGCGCCGGCGGCGGCCGTGCCCACGAACCCCGAGGACGCGTGGAACGGCTGGTGGTTCTACTACGCCTTCGCGCTGCGCTACGGCGTCGGGCTCGCGTTCGTCGCGCTGCTGCCGCTCGCGGTCGTATGGGGCCTGCTGTCGCGCAACGGTCTCGCGCTCGCGGCGGCCGTGTTCGGCGCGATCGCGTTCGTCGTCTTCGGCGGCTCGCCAGCGCTGCTGTCGCGCTACATGACGGGCGTGCTGCCGGCGTTCGCGATCGTGGTCGGCGGCGCTCTGGCGGCGTTCGCGCGGCGCTTCGCGCCGCGGCGCGCGGGGCTCGTCGTCGCGGCGGCGACCGCGCTGCTCGTCGCAGAGCCGCTCTGGCGGTCGGTGCAGCACGACCGCATCGCGGATCGGACCGATACGCGCGTGCTGGCCTCCGAGTGGCTGCGTGCGAACGCGCCGCGCGGCGACAAGGTGGCGATCGCGGGGACCGTGTTCTGGAGCTGGGGCGAGCCGTGGGTGCCCGCGTCGCTGAAGCTCGTGCGCACCGAGCCGACGCTCGAGGCGCTGCGCGAAGCGGGCGTGCGCTGGCTGGTGACGCACGACCACGTGCTGTTCGCCTCGCACCTCGACCCCGAGGTGATCGCGCGCCTCGCGCCCAACTTGACGCTGCGGGCCGAGTTCGAGCCCTTCCGCGGCCCGCGCGAGTCCGCGCGCTACGACGTGCAGGACGCCTACTACATCCCGATGGCGGGCTTCGAGGTCGTCGAGCGCCCGGGTCCGAGCGTCAAGATCTACGAGCTGCGCTGAGCGTCACTCCGCGGCGAGCTCGGCGAGGCGCTGGCGCATCTCGACGAGCTTGTCCGCGTACGCGGGATCGAGCGCGAGGTTCACGAGCTCGTGGGGATCCTGCTCGAGGTCGTAGAGCTCCTCGTCGATGCCCGACGCCGCGAGCTTGACGTACTTCCAGCGCTCGCTGCGCACGCCCAGCCATTCGGGGACGATGTACGCGCCGCCCGATTGCATCAGGAAGTCGGCGCGTCCTCCCGACCCGCCGGCGAGAAGCGGCACGAGGCTCTGGCCGTCGACGTCGTCCGGGACGGCGACCCCCGCGAGCTCGGCGACCGTCGGCGCGAGGTCGATGTTGAGCGCGAGCTCGGTGACCTCGCCGGGCTCGGGTCGCAGCAGCGGGTAGCGGACGAGCAGCGGCACGCGAATCGACTCCTCGTACGGGCTGAACTTCGACGACCACCAGTGCTCGCCCCAGTGGAAGCCGTTGTCCGAGGCGAAGACCAGGACGGTGTTGTCGGCGAGGCCGAGGCGCTCGAGCGTGTCGTCGAGCTTCGCGACCGCTTCGTCGACCGCCAGCAGCGTGCGCAGCTGATGGACGCGCAGGGCGTCGATCGCCGCGACGGGACCCGCGTGCGCCTTCATGAACCGGACCCAGCCGGGCTTCGACGACACGTCGCTGGGGCGAAAGTTCGGCGGACGCCAGGGATCCATGAACAGGAAGGTGAACTCGTGTCGCGGCGCCGGGGTCGCCGGCTCGTGCGGCGCGAACGGCGAGAAGATCAGGAAGAACGGCCGGCGCGCGCTCTTGCGGACGAAGCGGACGGCGCGCGCGGCGAGCACGTCGGTCGAGTAGTCCTGCGGGCGCGATCCGAACGGGATGCGGCGTCCGTTCTCGTTGAGCGAGTACTCGAAGTAGCCGCGTCCGGTGCCGGTCTCTCCTTCCTCGATGTGCGCCACCCAGTGGTCCCAGTGCGGTGGCACCGCCGCGCCCATGGCGCCGGTCATGTTCATGTACTTGCCGATCAGCGCCGTGCGGTAGCCGGCGTCGCGGAACCACCGGCCGACGTGGTCGGTCGAGCCGAACGCGCGCGCGGCATCGAAGTTGTGCGTGATGCCGTGATGGTGCGGGTAGCGGCCGGTGAGCAGGCTCGCCCGGCTCGGCGAGCACACCGGCGTGGTCGCGAACGCGTTCACGAAGCGCACGCCGCGCGCGGCGACGCGCTCGAGCACCTCGGGCATGTGCGCGAGCGAGGCGACGTTCTGGTCGTCGGTGAGGACGAGGACGACGTTCGGCGGCTGCTGCGCCGGCGCGACGTTCTGCGCGATCGCCTCGAGCGAGGCGCCCAGGCAGCGTCCGGCGCGCGCGCCGTCGACCGTGCTCCCCACCGGCCCGATCGCGCTCGCGCACCGCCCGCCGAGCCGCGGCAAGGCGGAAGCGCCGTCGGCCGCGACCGTCACCCCGCGGCAGGCGGCGTCGATGCGCGCCGCGAGCCGGCTCGACTTGCTGCGCCGCAGCCCGCGCGCGATCTCGGCCGGCCGCGGCGCGAGGAAGGCGGCCGCCGAGCGCAGGATCGTCTGCTGGCAGCGCATCTGCGCGGCGAGCGCGCCGCGGTCCTCGACCGGGCTCGGCGGTCCGTCGAGCGTGAGCTCGAGGAGCTCGCTCGGCGCGTCGCCGGCGCAGGCCGGCGCCGGCAACGCGGCGCACCCCGTCGTGCCCTGCAGCGCGGCGGACGCGCACGCGAGCTCGCGCTTGACGCTCTGGCGGAACTCCTCGAGCTCCGCGGGCGCCGAGCACCGGGCCTCGGCGTGGACGGGGGAGAGGGCCGCAAGCTGCGCTGCGATCAGCAGCGCGATGTACCGGTTCATGGGGGCCTCGAGCTCCGGTGGCAAATTTTGCTGGTGCGAACGCGAAATCCCGCTTGTCGCGCTCGCTGTCAAGAGCGGATCTTCCGCAATCGCTCGAATTGACAACGGCTGACGGCGGCCCGCGGGGCGCGCGCTCGAGACCGGGGCCGCACACTTTTGGAAGCGACCCTCGGAAGAGTTGCGAGGGGAGGGCGGATGACGGCGTGGTCGAGCGGCGTCGTGCTCGGTTTCGACGACGCTCCTTGGAAAGGAAGGCGTGCGCTCGCGAGGCAAAAGGCGCGCGCGACGCGCGGCCCGTCCGGTCGGCTAGCCTTCGCGCTCGGCCGGCGCGGACGGAGCGGATGGGGCGACGTCCCCCGGGGACGCGTCGCCCAGCGGTCGCCACGGCGGCGGCGCCGCCGGGCACACGCGGCAGCGCCCCTCGTCGAACGCGGCGCCGAGCGGCGCGGGCGGCGGCACCGGCAGCGCGGCGACGGCGGCCTCGAGCTTCTCCTTCGCCTCGAGCGCGCGCTTGCGCTGCCCCTCGACGTTCATGTGCAGGTCGTCGAACGAGTCCTCGGGCGTGAGCCGCGCCTCGAAGTCGAGGATCATCTCGGGCGGCAGCGCGCGCCGCAGCCGCTGGTTGAGCTCCGCGACGACCTCGACCGGACGGCTGTAGACGTTGCGGTTCGGCACCGGCAGCGGCGTCGGCGCGGTCGCGACGAACGGCAGAATTCCCGCCTCCAGCGCGCGGCGCACGAGGTGGAGGTGGGCGGCGACGATCTGCTCGGGCGAGTAGCCGTAGCGCGGCAGGACGTCGTTGGTGCCGAAGGCCATCAGCACGACGTCCGGGCAATGCGTCGCGATCGCGTGCTCGAGCTGCGTCTCGCCGGTGAAGTAGTAGCCCTTCTCCGCGGCCTGGGCGAGCTCCGTCCACGCCGCCGTCGACCCCGGCATGCCGAGGTTGACCATCGTCGCGCGACCGTCGAGCAGGCTGCCGAGCTGCTCGCACCAGCCGCCGCCCGGCGGGAAGCCTTGCGGGCGGACGTACTGCCAGTTCGAGTCGGTGTTGGAGTCGCCGAGGCAGGCGATCACGACGCGACCGTCGCCGTTGCGGTCGAGGGCGCGCAGGTCGCCCGCCGCGCGCGCGTCGCTCGTGGGCGCGCCGAGCGAGGCGACGAGCGTCGCGGCCGCGGTCAGGAAGCGCGCGACTTGTCCGCTACGGGGACGCCGGGTAGAGCTGGCCACCGATGCTCGGCCGGCTCGTGCGCGTCCCCCGTACCTTTGCGAAGAGTCGCCGGGGACGCGGGCGCGCACCGGGTGACCGGCCTGGTCTGGACGTCGCGGCTTCAGGGCGGGCCACTCTTACGATCGCGACGCCGCCTTCGCCAGATCGATTCGCCGCAAGCACGCACACGGCACCTTGAACCACCAGCTCAGCAGCGCGACCTCCGTCCAGCCGTCGCGGTCGGAGGCCGAGGCCCGCGTGCCGCAACGCGGCGCGCTCGCCTGGGCGCTCGCCGCGACGGCGGTCGTCATGGCGCTGCTGCTCTGGCACGGCGGCGTCTGGCGGCTGGTCGGCGGCCAGGACCTGCACGGCGGCTTCCTGCCGAAGTTCCACGAGGCGGCGCGCGCGCTGCTCCGTGAAGGTCGGCTGCCGCTGTGGAACCCGTGGGAGATGTGCGGCGCGCCGCTCTTCGCCGGGATCCAGGCGATGGTGCTGTACCTGCCGGTGCCGGTGCTGTTCGCGGCGCTGCCGTCGTACTGGGCGCTGCAGGCGCTCTACGCCGTCAACGTCCTGATCCTCGCGTGGGGCACCGTCGTGTACCTGCGGCGCTGCGGCATCGCGGCGCCGTGCGCGCTGGTCGCCGTGCCGGTGACGGTCGCCGGCGTGTTCATGAGCTACGCGATGGTCGGCTACGACCATCCGAACTTCCTCGCCAGCGTCGCCTGGATCCCGTGGCTGCTGCTGTGCTGGCGCAACGCGGTCGATCGCGACTGGCGGATCTGGGTGCCGGTGCTCGGACTCGCGTACGCCGCGCAGTGGCTCGCCGGCTACCCGGACTTCCCGATGGACACCTCGGTGCTGCTGCTCGCGGTCGCGCTGGTCGACGGCGGCGCGACCGCGCTGCGCCGGGTGAGCGTGCTGGTCGCCGGGCTCGCGCTCGGGACGGCGCTCGTCGCGGTGCAGCTCGTGCCGCTCGCGGAGGCGGTGCGCGAGAGCTTTCGCGCCGAGGCGATGGCGAATTACGGCCAGGTGCGCCAGCTCTTCGGGCTGGTCTCCACGGGGCTCTTCCGCCTGCTGGTGATCGACCGCTTCGGCATCCCGGCGCTCGTGCTCGCGGCGGCGGCGCTCTGGCGTCCGCGTCGCAGCCGACTCGCCTGGCTCGCGGCGCTGCTGGTCGCGACCTTCGCCGGCGACCCGCCGCTCAACCTCATCTATTCCTTCCCGCCGTTCTCGACCGTGCGGCTCGCGCTCGGCTGGAGCCACGTCATGCCGCTGCTGCTCGGCTTCCTGATCGCGTCGACGGTGCAGGACGCGGTGACGACGTGGGACGCGAGGCTGCGCGTCGTCGCGCTCGCGCTCGCCGCGGTCGTCGTCGCGACGGCGTGCTGGAGCATCCTGCGCGCGCCGACGCTGCTGCGTCCGGTGTCGCCGGAGTACGACCTGCTCGCGCAGCGCGTGCCGGTGCTCGCCGAGGTGCAAGACGCGCTGCCGGGGAAGCCGCGCTTCGTCTCCGCGCGCGAGACCGACGGCGGCATGACGGTGCACCACCGTCTGCCGTCGGCGACGGGCTACGATCCGTCGATGCCGCCGCGCCGGATCACGAAGCTCATCAACCACGTGAGCGGCGTGAACGACTCGATCGTGCGCGGGATGGTCGTCGAGCGGAACCCGCAGCTCGCCGCGCTGATGGGCGTCGGGATCGTCTCGGTGCCGAAGAGCTGGGCGCCGGTGATGGCGCAGCACGGCTTCGCGCCGGTGCGCGAGCTGCCGCCGAACGACGTGCTCGTCTACCGCGCGCCGGTGCCGCGGGCGCGCATCGTGCATCGCGCGCTCGCCGCGCCCGACGAGACGTCGAGCTTCGCGCTGACCGTCGATCCGGCGCGCGACGTCGCGGCCACGACCGTGATCGAGGGCGGCGAGCCGCTGCCCGCGCTCGCCGAGCCGCCGCAGACGGCGCGCGAGGAGGCGCGCATCGTCGTCGACCTGCCCGAGCGCGTCGAGATCGAGGCGACGCTCGCCGCGCCCGGCCTGCTCGTGCTGACCGACACCTGGTACCCCGGCTGGGTCGCCGAGGTCGACGGCGAGGAGCGTCCGATCCTGCGCGCGGACTACGCGTTCCGCGCGGTCGCGCTGCCGACCGGCACGCACCGCGTGGTGTTCCGCTACGAGCCGGCGTCGCTGCGCATCGGCGCGGCGATCAGCGCGCTCGCTCTGATCGCGATGGCGGCGCTGGTCGTGACGGGGCGCCGGCGCGCGAAGGATGCTTGACGGAGCCTCGATGTCGTCCGCGCTCGCGTCCATCGCCCGCAGCCGTCTGCTCGCGTACGCGATCATCGCGCTCGCGTCGCTGCGGCTCTATGCCGTGACCGACGGCTACGCGCTGCTCGGCATGGACACCTATCCCGTGATCGCGTCGGGCCTGCTGCGTGGTCCGGAGGATCTGGTCACGATCTTCACCTCGCCCGCCGTGCCGGGGCGCGTGCCGTACGCGTTCCGCGGCTTCTACCGGCCGTTCGTCACGCTGTCGCTCGGCATCGACTACGCGCTCTTCGGGCTCGAGCCGCGCGGCTACTTCGCGACCCAGGCGGTGCTGTTCGGCGCATCCGCGCTGGCGCTCTACGAGCTCGCGCGTCGCCTGCTCGGTGCCGCGACCTTCGCGCCGCTGCTCGCGCTCGCGACCTTCCTGCTCGCGCCGAGCCACGTCGAGACGCTCGCCGTGGTCGCGCGCCGCTCGGAGCCGCTGTGCGCGATCTTCGGCGCGCTCGCGCTGTGGGTCGAGACGCGGCGGATTGTGCGCGGGAAGCGCCTGTCGTGGCTCGCCGGCGCGTGGACGCTGCTCGCCGTCATCGCGAAGACGACCGGCATCGCGTTGCTGCCGGCGGTGTTCGTGCTGACGCTGGTCTCGCTGTCGCGCGCGACGCTGCTCGCGCGGCTGCGCGCCGCGATCGTCGCGACCGTGCCGCACGTGGTCGCCGTGGCGGTCGCGTTCGCGGTGCAGATCGCGATCCTCGGCGAGGTCGGCGGGCACATCACGTCGCGCGCGAGCGGTGGGATCGACCGCCTGCCGTGGGCGCTCGAGCGGCTCGCGCACTTCCTGATCCTGCCGCAGCCGGCGCTGCGCGCCTCGGCGATCACCTGGCTGCTGCTCTTCGCGATCGCGCTCGGCGTCGTCGCGACGGCCGTGCTGATCTTGCGGCGCGGGCGCGACGAGGTCGCGCGCGTCGCCGGGCCGTCGTTCCCGACGCTCGCGATGGCGGCCGTGTGGCTGCTCGGGCTCGCGTCGCTCTACGGCGCGGTCGGGCTGCTGCAGGGCTGGTACGTCTTCGTGCCCGCGATGGCGTACGCGCTGCTCGTCGGCGCGGTCGCGGCGGCGCTCGTTCGGGCGATGCGGAGCGCGACGCCGACGCTGCGCACGGCCGGCGCGGCGACGCTGGTCGCGCTCTGCGCCTGGACGCTATGGCAAGGGCGCTACTCGATGCTCGTCAGCCGCTACACCGCGGTCGAGCGGGCGAGCGCGCTCACCGCGCAGTACGTCGCCGACCTCGCGCAGCGCGTCGCCGCCGCACCCGACGGCGCCGTCGTCGTCGTGCCGCCGCCGCTGCAGAAGCTGCCGCCGCGGGAGGGCGAGCTGGTGCTCGACGGGCCGCTGCTGCTCGCCGAGTACGCCTTCTCGTCGTGGGCCGAGTGCGCGTTCCCGGAGCGCCGCGTCGTCGTGCACGACCGGCGCAAGGGCGAGCCCGTCGCCACGCCGGACGCGGTGACGATCGTCTTTCGCCCGTGAGCGCGGAGCGCGCGGTGTCGCGGATGCGCCGTTGCGGGCGGCGTGCCACCGTGCGATGTCGTTGCGGAAGCTTCACGCATGCGGTGGATCGGGAGATCGACGAAGGCCGAGCCGGAGAGCGCGGCCACGACGCGTGTCGCACGGCCGAGCGCTGACGGCGCGGCACCGCTCGACGCGGCGAAGATCCGCGACGAGCTGCGCGCCTGCATCCTCGAGATCTCGGACGGCAAGCTGCGCGAGGACGAGATCGACCCGCAGGCGCCGCTCTTCGACTTCGGCTACGTCGACTCGCTGAGCTCGGTGCGTCTGCTCGAGACGATCCGCGCGACGTGGGGCGTCGAGGTCGCGGAGGTCGACCTGGTCGGGCGGCTCGGCACGATCGAAGCGCTCGCGCGCCACATCGCAGCGACGGCTGCGTCCGGGCCGCGATGAGCGCCTGGCACGACTACCGCTCGCTGGTGACCATGCCGCTCATGGCTCCCGGCGAGAAGCTGTCGGAGGTCGAGTTCCTCAAGTTCCTCGGCGCCTGCCAGTGGGAGTCGATCTCGCGGCTGCTCGGCGTGCCGCTGCAGAACATCGTCAGCGAGCACAACGAGCGCCTCTACGCCTCGGTGATCAACATCGACCTCGACTTCGGCGAGGCGCACAGCCAGGAGCGCTTCGGCGAGGGCGCGCCGCTGTTCGTGCGCAACCGCATCCGCGCCTACGCGCACCGCTTCGTCGAGGGGCTGTTCGTGTTCGACGACCGCGAGGTCGACGAGGCGTCGCTCGCACCGCTCGACACGCTCGCGGATCTGCGCGCTCTCGACCGGCCGTACGCCTACTTCACCAACGCGTTCATCGTGCGCAGCGGCGGCAACGCGGGCCTCAAGGTGTTCAAGCCGCGCGGCATCGACGGCGTCGAGGACGTCCTGCGCGAGGAGCCGGCCGGCATCCGCGAGCACGCGCGCGTGCAGGCGACCGGCGACATCCCGCGCTTCGCGCGCGAGCTCGACGCGGTTCCGCTCGCGCCGCGCAGCGAGGAGCCGATCACGTACCGCATCGTCCCGGAGAGCGATCTGAACGGTGCAGGGCTGCTCTACTTCGCGCGCTACGTCGCGATGATGAACTACGCGGAGCGCGTCTTCGCCGAGGAGCGGCTGCCGGTGCCGCTGTCGAACGCGCTGGTCGAGGCGCTCTCGACCGACCGGCGCCGCGTCTACTACTTCGCCAACGCATCGGGCAAGGACGCGGTCGAGGTGCACCTGCATGCGTCGCTGGTGCCGCCGAGCGCGTTTCCGGCGCGCAGCGGCGCGACGCCGTACCGCACGCCGCTCAAGCTCGTCTTCCGCCACGACCTCTACCGCGCGTCCGACAAGACGCTGATGGCGAGCTGCCTCGTGCAGAAGTCGCTCAACGTCCCGGCGAGCGCGAAGGCGGTGCTGAACGAGGCGGAGCGCTTCCTGCGCCGCGTCGGTCAGAACTGAGCGTAGATGAAGCGGTGCTCGGTTCCCCAGAACCGGGCGAAGACCGCGACCAGCAGCGCCGCCGCGAGCAGCGAGAACGGCACGAAGCCGATGCGGGCCGGCGCGAGCAGGTCGCGGCGCCGGCTCTGCCAGGCTTCGATCGCGAAGATCGGGATGCTGGTCGCGAGCGCGGCGAGCCAGGCCGCGGTGTCGAACGGCCGCCAGTGCCAGCGGTCGCAGGACGCGAGCAGCTCGGCCGCGACCTCGAGCGACGGCGCGCGGAAGACGAAGAAGGTCGGCGCGACGAAGAGCATCGTCAAGAGCCACCCCATCGCGGCCGAGATCCGCACGCGCGGAAAGTGGATGTGGAAGCTCCGATGCACGGCGAGCGCGACGCCGTGCGCGGCTCCCCAGACGAGGTACGTCCAGCCGACGCCGTGCCACACGCCGGCGATCGCCATCGTCAAGATCAAGGAAAACGCGGCACGGAGCTCGCCGTGGCTGCCGCCGCCGAGCGGCAGGTAGAGGTAGTCGCGCAGCCAGTTGCCGAGCGTGATGTGCCAGCGCCGCCAGAACTCCTGGATCGAGGTCGACCAGTACGGGCGGTCGAAGTTCCACGCGAGCTCGACGCCGAACAGACGCGCGGTACCCTTGGCGATCAGGCTGTAGCCGTTGAAGTCGAAGTAGACCTGCAGCACGAAGCCGACGGCCGCGAACAGCACGACCCAGCCGGTGGTGTGCGCCGACGGCTGGAAGGCGATGTCGACGTAGCCCGCGAGCGTGTCGGCGGCGACGGCCTTCGAGAAGTAGCCGAAGAGCAAGAGCCAGATCGCCTCGCCGACCTTGTCGCGCGTCAGCGTCCGCGGACGCTGGAACTGGCGCAGCACGAGCGGCGCGCGCGCGATCGGTCCCGCGACGAGCTGCGGGAAGAAGAACATGAAGGCCGCGAAGGTCACCGGATCGCGCTCGGGCTCGATCACGCGCCGGTGGACGTCGACGACGTAGGCGATGCTCTGGAAGCAGTAGAACGAGAGCCCGAGCGGCAGCAGCACCTCGACGACGGGCCAGCCCGGCGCGAGCCCGAGCGCGGAGAGCGTCGCGCGCGCAGCGCTCTGGAAGAAGTCGAAGTACTTGAAGACCGCGAGCCCGAGCGCGAGCACGGAGACGACGAGCGCGAGCGCGCGCCGGCGCGCGGGCGACTCCTCGGGCAGCGCGCCGACCCAGCGTCCCCCGACGTACGCGACCACGGCGTAGGCGACGAGCAGCAGGCAGAGCGCCGGCGAGAACCAGCCGTAGAAGACGAGCCCGCTCAGCGCGACGATCGCGTTCTGCACGCGGAACGACGCGGCCGCGAGGTGGTAGGCGACGAGCGCGATCGGAAAGAAGAGGAGAAACGTCGGGTGCTGGAACGTCATCGGCCCGCGGGATCGTGCCGGACGCGGTGCGGGCGCACAAACGCGCGCTCGCGCCGCCGTGCGGGGGAGTGCGCTGAGGAGCCCGGCCGCCGGTGCGCGCGGCGCACGGCCGGCGCGTCGACGACTGCCGCACGTGCTCTCGCGCACGTCGCCGCACGCCGACATCTGCGCGTTGCCGGCCCACGGCGTGGACGCCATAGTGCGCGCGTGGACCTCGCTGCGGGAGCCGTCGCGCTGGCGAACCTGGTGCGCTGGACGCTCGCGCGCACCTGGCTCGCGCTGCTGCTCGCCGGCGGCGTGATCGCCGCGTTCGCGGCGTACGAGCGCGCGCATCCGCTGCCCGAGCACGGCTCCGGGCTCGCGATCATCGACGAGCAGATGCGACGCAGTCGCGCGCTGCCCGACGCCGACGTCCTGGTGATCGGCGACTCGTCGAGCCTCTACGGCGTCGATCCGGTCGCGATCGCGGACGCGCTGCCCGGCGTCCGGGTCGAGAGCCTCGCCGCGATCGGTCCGGTGCGGCCGCCGGGCTACGTCAAGCTGCTCGCGAACGCGGTCGAGCGCGGCGCGTCCCCGCGTCTCGTGCTCCTTCTGCTGAACCCGTTCGGGCTCGCCGACAGGGTCGACGAGCACGAGCGCCGCGAGATGTACGCCGTGCTCGCCGAGCGCTGGCCGCAGCCGTCGCTGCGCGAGGGCGCGGTGCGGGCGCTCAACTTCCACCTGTTGGGCGGCGTGCTCGACGAGCCGCTCGAGGGCGAGCACGGACGCTTTTACGGCAATGCGCGCGAGCTGCGCCGCGCGCTGCGTGCGGGGCACGGGTCGCTGGTCAACCCGGCGTCGCGCGAGCACGCTCCGGCCTCCACCTCCGCGCCGCCGCAGCAGGCTCGGAACGCACAGCCCGTGCAGAAGGCGTCGCAAGCGCAGCCCGGCGTCCGCTTCGAGATGCACGAGCACGGCGTGCGCGACCTCGAGCAGGTCGCCGCTCAGCTCGACGCGCTCGACCGCGACCGCATCCTGGTCGGTCTCATGCCGGCGCCCGCCGCGGCCGTCGGACCGGCGACCGAGGAGAGCCGCGTGCGCATGCTGCGCCAGGTGCTCGAGCTGCTGCGTCTTTCTCCGGAGCAGGCGATCGAGCTGCCGGCCGCGCTGCCGACCGAGGAGTTCGTCGACCCGACGCACACCAGCGCCGCGGGACGCGCGCGGCTGAGCGCGATCCTCGCGGACATCCTGCGGAGCAGGCTCGCTCGCGAAAGCTGAGGGACGCCTCGCAAGCGGAGCGCGTCAACCAGCAGATGACCTCGGCGCAGGCGCGACCTCGACCAGGAGCCGCGCGGGCTGGTTCGCGGGGCTCGTGAAGCGCGCTCCGTCGACCTGCGCGAGGCCGATCTCGAGCTCGTACGCGCCGGGCGTCTCCGGTATCGGGACGGTGAGCGTTTGCTCGATCGCGTCGCCCGGCGGGACGTCGCGCCGCAGCGCGACCGACGTTTGCTTGACGTCGTCCGCGCTCCCGTCGGTCTTCGACCACGTCGCGACGAGCAGGACGCGGTACTTCTCCGGCAACGGTCCGGGCGGCACGTGGCCGATCGCGGGGTGCTCCGGCCGAACCGCGGCCGGCCACGCCGCTTTCCCATCGTTCCATGCCGTCACCCGGACGCGAAAGTGCTTTCGTGCAGCGGCGCCGTCCGAGAGCGGTTGCGCGACGACGCTCCCCACGGCGGCGTTCTCTGCGATCGGCGCGAGCTTCGTGCCGAGCAGCGTCTCGTCCGGCGCCGTGCCGTTTTGGACGTGCTCCAGCCACTCGGGATGCGTCGGCGCGGCGTCGAGGCGGAAGATGCGCCACTCGTTCAAGGCGTAGTCCGCGCCCACGGACGGCGAGCCGAGCAAGCCCTCCACCAGCCGGTCGTACCGCCCCTTCTTGATCCATTCGCTCCGCGGTCGGAGGGCGATCCAGCGAAGGTGGGTCAGGTCGATGAGGTCCCGCAGCGCGGCTTCGTCCGGAAGCTGGTGGATCAGGTTCAGGAGCAAGTGCCGATGGTCGGGCTGGTAGCCGGTGTAGCCGGTGACCAGCGGTAGCCAGTGCCGCGTGCTGCCGATCATGGCGTCGGGCTCGAGCCGCATGCCCTTCTGGAGCTCGGGATGAAAGCCCTCCAGGGGCAGCTCGAGCACGGGGCCTGGGCCATGGCGCCGCGCGAGCTCCGCGAGCTCGTCGTACGGCCGATCCGGACGCGCGAGCGCCGCGACGGGATGGAGCCGGACGGCCGGTAGGCTCGTTGCGGCCGTGGCGACGACGAAGCATCCCGCGATCGCGGCGACGAGAACGCCGAGGCTCGGCCTCGTCCGTCGCAGCGCGCAGTCGAGGGCGGCCGCGAGCAGGAGCGCGACGCAGAAGCCGGTGACGATCGTGAAGCGCACCGGGTTGCGAAAGAGGACGAACGGGGTGCCGGCCAGCAGCTCCGCGATCGGCTGCGGAAGTCCCATCGCGAGAAGCACGGAAAGGCCGGCAAGCGGCAGCGCGATCGGGACGATGCGTCGGGCGAACGGGCTTCCCGCCCACCACGCCACGAGCGCGGCCAGCACGATCGTGACGGTCGGAAGCACGCCGAAGGTCTGCGTCACCATCATGGCGGCGATGGTGAGGCGTCCGCGCACCTCCGCTCGCGTCAGGGAATAGGTCGGCAGGTGGAACTGGCTTGCCGCCCTCGCGAGGTAGGGCTGCATCACGAGGAGCAGCGCCGCGATGGCGATTCCGGCCGCAGCCGCGCCCAGCACGAGGTACCGCAGCCGGTGTGGCGCGGGGCGAAGCAGCTCGTAGAGCGCCCACAGAGCCGCAAACACGCCGAGGATGGCCGCCATGTACGCCGAGGTGAAGATGCCGCCGGCGAACGCGAGGCAGAGCCACGCCGCTCGGCCCACGGTCGGCTGGTCACGCAGGCGACGGAGCAGGAGCGCGACCAGCGGGATCCAGAAGACGGAAAACTGCAGGACGTGCACGTTGAAGGGGACCGCGAGCGGTCCGAGCGCCGCGGCCAATCCCGCGAGCCAGGCGGCGACGGGATGCGCCCCCAGGGCGCGCACGAGGCGCTCCGTGCACAGGGCGGCGAGCACGTACGTCAGGAATGCGGCGAGATTCGTCGCCGCGACGGGATTCTCGGTGACGGCGCGCAAGGGCGCGAACGCGAGCTGCACTGCGAGCAGATGCTCGGTGCTCGCGAGCTGCTGCCGCGCGGGATGGCCGATGTTGGCCTCGAAGAGGCTCGCGGGATCCGTCGTCAGGGCGTGCTCGACCCAGCTCAGGATCCAGACGATGAGCTGCACGTCGTCCCGGTTCGCGCCGATCGGCAGCGCGTGCGCGACCGATCCCCAGAAGCCCCAGAGCACGAGCGCGAGGAAGGCGACGTAGCTCGCGCCGACCAGGACGGACGATGCCAGCTCGCTCGATCCTGCGAGGCGACGGCTCACGACGCGGTGAGGGCTGCCGCGATGCACTCGGCCCACATGGAGTGGAGTCGAGCATTGGCGTGCCCGTCGCCGGGAACCTGAAGATCCGGCGTCAGCCGACGCGCACAGTCGATGGTCTCGATCTCGTGCTGCGCGAGAAAGTTTTCGTAGTGCGCGACCTGCTCCGGCGATCCGCTGAGCAGGACGACGCCGAACGAGCTCCCGTGACGCTGCACCAGGCTCATCATTTCGAGAAGTATTCTGTGCATGACGTCCCGCGCCTGCGCGAGCCGTCCACCGCGCGACCAGTACATCCACCACTCGCGCAGCAAGCTGACGATGGCGAGATGCTCCTTCAGCGGCCAGTCCGGCCAGGCTTCGGGGGGATGCTCGATCAGGCGACCCTCTTCGTCGACGGTCGCGAAAGGCATCGCGACGAGCCCGTGCCGCGAGTGCTGCTCGAGCGCCGACGTGAACACCGGGTGCGCGACGTTCCGGATTTCGTGCGACGGAAAGTAGCCATAGAGGATGCGCGCCGGCGGCGGATGCGAGGCGAGGTACCGCCTCATGCGGAGCAAGGATTGGTACGTCCCGTACCCTTGGACGCCCCAGTTCTGGATCGTCCACGACGGCAGGCGCTCTTGCAGCCGCGCGGCGTAGGTCTCCTCGTCGGAAACCGCCCAGCCGAAGGTGAACGAGTCGCCGAACAGCGCGAGGGTGGGAAGCTCGTCGCGCGGCGCTCGGCCTACGGAGCGCGTGCGCTCGGGCCCGATCGTGATCGTGGTCGGCGCGCCGCGCGGCGAGAACGGCGGGATCTCGTAGCGTCCGGGCTTTGGATGCCAGCCGAGGACGGGATCCGCCGCATGCGTCGGCGGGATGCCGGTTGCGAGCCCGACGTACTTCCAGGGCTTGCCGCCGTAGGCGCGGACCGCGACCTCTGCGGCGGCCAGCGCGAGAATGCCGGCAAGGAGGACGCGCACGACGAGGGAAAGCCAGCGGCCTCCCGCTCTGGCTGCGCCGATGCTCGTCGGCGGAACGGATGCCGTTCGTTCCCTCACGCACCCCTCCGCGCCCGGGGGCTCGCGGCGTGGGCCGAGCCCGCGGTCGCACCCGCGTGCTCCGTGCACGCGTTCTTCGCTCCACCGGCGTTACCGATGCGCCGCGGAAGCGGTGCGTCCGAGCCGCACCGATGCGGCCGACGGACGCGACGAGAGAAAGCTCTTCTTCGCTACCGCCGTCGCGCGAACATCGCGAACTCGCCGATCGGCATGAAAAACGGCCGCCTCGCACCCGGGAGCCGTCCGAGCGTCGCGAGCGCGACGCGCGCGCCGAGCGGGCTGTAGGTGCGCAGCCGCTGGCAGAGGTAGCGCAGCGTCACGATCTTGCCCGACAGCTCCGTCGAGAGAACGGTGAAGCCGGTGTCCTCGAGCAGACGCGCGAGGTTGCGGCGGTCGAAGTAGAACAGGTGCTCGAGCGGCTTGTAGTGGAACCAGTGCCGCCCCATCACGCGGCGGAGCAGGCCGCCCTCGTCGCAGGTGTTGATCGTCAGGAGCCCGCCCGGCGCGATCACGCGGTGCAGCTCGAGCAGCGTGCGCCGCGGGTCGGGCAGGTGCTCGATCGTGTCGTCCATCACCACGACGTCGAAGTGCTCGGCCGGAAGCCGGACGTTCTCGAGCAGACCGTGGTGAACGGTCAGGCCGCGCTCGCGGCAGTGTGCGACGGCGAACTCCGAGACGTCGACGCCCTCGACCTGCCAGCCGCGCGCGCGCGCGACGTCGAGCAGCACGCCGGTCGCGCAGCCGACGTCGAGCAGGCGGCCGCGCTTCGGGTGGAGCCGCTCGATGCCCGCGACCCGCTGCTCGAAGAGCGGCAGCAAGAGCTCTCGCTGCTCGCCGAGGTAGTCGCCGTAGCCGAAGTCGCACTCGTTGTCGTTCCGGTAGTAGGTGACGTCGCGGTAGATGCGCGCGACCTCGCTCCACGACGGTCGCGGATCGACGTAGGCCAGGCCGCAGGGCCGGCAGCGGACGATCGTGAGGCCGTGCTTCTCGAACAGCCGGACCGGCTGATCCGCCCCGCAGACCGCGCAGACGACGTGCTCGGAGGAGTCCTCCGGAGCGGATTCCACCGCGGGGATCGGAAGCGCAGCCATTGCGTGGTTGTAGAGCAGCGGTTCGAAGCGACGCAAGCCGTGTCGTACGCGAACATGCCACCTGGACTTCCGCTGGACGCGCGCGCTATGCCTCCCATTTCGAGGTTCTCGAGGAGCGCATGGGCCGCCGGAACGACACGAGTCGGTCGATCCACCGATTCCTGACCGGCGACGAGCTGCGGGTCTTGCAGCAGGCGCCGCGTCGGCTGTTCCTCCACGTGGCGCCGATCTACCTGGCGATCGTCGTGGTGTTCGCCGGGCTGTACGCGCTCGAGAGGAGCGACGCCGCGTGGCTGCGCTGGATCGCGTACGCCGTCGCCTTCCTGGTCGTCGGCTGGTGCCAGTTCGCGATCGTCCAGGCGCTGCACGAGGCGTCGCACCAGGTGCTCGGACGCCGCACCTGGGCGAGCACCCTCACCGCGTGGCTGATGACCTATCCGCTCGCGCTCACCATCCAGTTCCGCGGTCAGCACCTCGAGCACCACCGCCACTTCGGCGACCCGGAGAAGGATCCCGACTTCTATGGCTACGGCTACTTCCCGGACTCGAAGCTGGCGCTGCTCGGCCACCTCGTGCGCAACGCGAGCGGGATCCCGGCGATCGTGAGCTTTCTCCGCAAGTCTAGCGACGAGTCGGCGCTGCGCGCGGAAGGGACGAGCGCGCTCGCCGAGCTCGCGAAGCTCGTCGTCGCGCAGGCGCTGATGTTCGCGCTCTTCACGCTCACGCTCGGGCCCTGGCACTACGTCTTCCTGTGGGCGCTGCCGCTGCTCACGGTGGTGAAGCTGTGCACGGCGATCCGTCTGCTGTGCGAGCACGGCTCACCCGACAAGCCGTACGTCTGGCGCTCGTTCAGCGGCACGTTCGTGCAGCGCAACCTGCTCGGCGCCTTCGGCCTCAACTACCACGCCGAGCACCACCTCTACCCGACCATCCCGTACGAGAACCTCGCGGAGGCCTTCGCGCTCCGCATCGACCGGCAGGGCGCGCCCGGTGCGCCGCCCGACGACGGCTTCCTCGAGGTCTACCACGGCGGGCACCTCGGCCTCTTGCGCGACTGGTTCCGCGAGCTGCCGACGTTCTCGCTCGCCGCTTCCGCGACCCGCGCTTCCTCGTGACCACGACCACCGAATACCGCTGTCGGCTGTGCGGCGGCGCCGAGCCGTCCGTCGAGACCAGGGGCATCCGCGACTGGGAGTACGGCGCCCCGGGCGAATATTCCTACCTGCGCTGCGTGCGCTGCGGGCAGGTGCAGCTCGACCCGTTCCCGACGCTCGACCAGCTCCGCGAGGCGTACCCCAGCACCTACATCGGCCACGTCGAGTCCGCGGGCTCGCGCGGCTTGCTCTACAAGCTGCTCTACGAGGTCAAGGAATATTTTCACGGCCGACAGCTGAAGCCGCTGATCACGCCGGGCGGACGCGCGCTCGACATCGGCTGCGGCAACGGCGAGTTCCTGCTGCGCCTGCGCCGGCTCGGCGCGGGCGAGCTCGACGGCATCGACTTCAGCCCGCGCGCCGTCGAGCTCGCGTCGTCGCGCGGCGTGAACGCGTTCCTCGGCGTGTTCGGCGACTTCGAGGCGCCGCCCGCGAGCTACGACGTCATCGTGATGTACAACTACCTCGAGCACACGCTGCGCCCGGACGAGGAGGCGGCGAAGGCGCGGCGTCTGCTCAAGCCCGGCGGCCACCTGATCGGCGAGCTGCCGAACTTCGGCTCGCTCGACCGGCGTCTGTTCGGCCGCTTCTGGGGCGGCAACCACGTGCCGCGCCACACCTTCCAGTTCGACGAGCGCACGCTCACGCGGACGCTGCGCGACGCGGGCTTCAGCGACGTCAAGATCCGCCACGAGCTCAACCCGACGCTGCTCGCGCTGTCGATCCAGAACTGGCTGCAGCGCAACGCGCCCGACCTCGCGAACAACCCGAAGGTGCCGAACGGACGCGCGCCCTACATCTCGCCGCTGATGCTGCTCCTGCTGCCGGTGAACGCGCTGTTCGTGCTCGCGCGGCGCGCCGGCGTGCTGCGCTTCGCGGCGCGCGCGTGAGCGAGGTTCCGTCATCGAGCCGCGACGCTCGTCGGAGCACGTGAGCGCGGCCGCGCCGCACGGTCGCCGCGTGGCGCACGCGGCAGCAGAGGCGTCGCCCCATCCGACGTCGTGGCGCGGACGCCTGCTCGAGGGCGTGGTCGTGGTCGCGGCCTACGCCGTCCTCGCCGTCGTGCTGACCTACCCGCTGTTCGCGGACCTCGGCGGCAGCGTGCTCGATCCGGTGCGTCCCTGGCACAGCGGCTGGCTGCAGGGAATCGACCAGGAGCCGCTCACGCGCGCCATGCTGCGCGACATCCACCTCTTCGTCTGGGTGTACGCCTGGAACTGGCACGCGCTCATCACCGACCCGACGTCGTGGTTCGACGCCAACGCCTTTCACCCGGCGCGCGACGCGCTCGCGTTCTCCGAGCACGCGCTCGGCAAGCTGCCCATCACCGGACCGCTGCAGGCGCTCACCGACAACGCGGTGCTCGCGTACCAGGCGGATCTGCTCGCGAGCTTCGCGCTCTCGGGCGCGGCGCTCTACGCGCTCGTGCGCGCGCTCGGCGCGGCGCGCGGCGCCGCGTTCCTCGCCGGTCTCGTGTACGCGTTCGCGCCGGCGCGGATCGACTCGCTCTACCACACCTACCTTCTCGCCGGGCAGTACTTCCCGCTCGCGCTGCTGTTCCTCGACCGCGGGCTGTTCTCCGGACGCGCGCGCGACGCGGCGGCGTTCGCCGTCTTCCTGCTGCTGCAGATGCTGTCGTCGTACTACGTCGCCTACCAGGCGGTGTTCGCGCTCCTCGCCTACGGCGTCGCGATCGTGTGGACGACGCGCGCCCGCCTGCCGTGGCGCGGCGTGACGAGGGTGGGCATCGCCGCAGGGGCGGTCGCGGTCGTGTTCGGGCTCGTCAGCCTGCCGTACCTGCGCGTGCGCTCGGGCGGCGCGATCCTGTCGTACGGCCCGCTCGTCGACGCGCTGGTGCCGATGTCGAACCTGCCGTGGCGGAGCTACCTCGTCTCGCCCTACCTCGTGCACGCGGGCGTCGGACCGGTGCCGACGCGCGGCGGCTTCGCCTACCTCGGCGTCTTCGCGCTCGCGCTCGCGGTGATCGGCGCGCTGCCCGCGTCCGGCGAGAGCGCGCCGCGGCGGCGGCTGCGCGTCGCGGCGCTGCTGATCGCGCTGGTGTCGTGGGTGATGGCGCTCGGACCGTACATGCCGATGAGCTTCGGCCGCGTGCCGCTGCCGTATCTCCTCGCGATGAAGGTCGTGCCGGGCTTCGACTCGATGCGGGTGCCGAGCCGCTTCGCGCTCATGATGATGCTCGGCTTCGCGGTGCTGGTCGGGCTCGGCGCCGACCGTGCGCTGCGCGCGCTCGCGCGCCGCGGCGTGCGACCGGTCGGGGTGGCGCTCGCGACCGCCGCCGTCGCCGCGGCGATCGTGCTCGACTACGGCTACGGCGTCGTCGAGCGATTCTCCACGCGGAAGCTGCTCGCGGGTCCGAACGCGCCGCCGGTCTACGCCGAGCTCGCGCGCCTGCCGCGCGGACCGCTCCTCGAGCTGCCGCTCTCGCGCCTCGATGGGCTGCGCGCGAGCTACTACATGGTGCAGAGCACCAAGCACTGGATGCCGCTCCTCGAGGGCAGCAGCGGCTACATCCCGCCGAGCCAGCAGCTCATCGTCGACGTCGCGCGCCGGCTGCCCGACCCCGAGGCGCTGCGTCTCCTCGGGCGGATGACCGGTCTGCGCTACGTCGTCGTCCACCTCGCGGAGCTGCCGCCCGCGCAGCAGGCGGCGTGGCGCGCGCCGCACGGGCTCCGGCTCCTCGGACGCTACGGTGACGATCTGCTGTTCGAGGTCGAGGATCCGCCGGACGCGGACCTCGAGCCGCAGCTCGTCCGCTGCGCGCACGAGCGCGCGGCGTGCGCGCCGCTGCGCGAGCTCGTGACCTCGTGATGAACGCCTCGACCGCGCGACGGCCGTCGGCGCGACGGGGCGCCTCGCGCGCCGCGAAGCTCGCGGCGCTCGGCGTCTCGCTCCTGATCTCGCTCTACCTCGTCGAGCTCGCGCTGCGCGTGTTCTTCGTCGTGCCGTGGCAGGTCACCTCGCGCCAACCGCTCGGGCTCGGCGTCGCGGAGTCCGAGCTGCGCCTCGCGCAGGCCGAGTACGACGTGCGCCTGCGCTACAACAGCTCGGGCTTCCGGGACGAGGAGTTTCCCGAGACGAAGGAGCCCGGCGAGCTGCGCGTGCTGGTCCTCGGCGACAGCTTCGCGGAAGGGGTCGGCGTCGAGCAGGACGATCGCTTCGCCGACCTGCTCGAGCGCGACCTCGCGCGCGATCGCGAAACACCGGTCACGGTGATCGCCGCCGGACAGATGGCGACCGGCCCCGCGTCCTACCTACGCAACCTCTACGAGTTCGGCGTCGCGCTGCGCCCGGACGTCGTCGTGATCACGATCTACGTCGGTAACGACTTCGGCGCCGGCGGGACGTCGCCCGCGCGCGACGCGAAGGTCGTCGAGACGCTCCCGCCCGATTCGCTCGCGGCGCGCGGCTCGTGGCGCAGCGTCGTGCAGCTCGAGTACGTGCGGGCGTTGCTCAGGCAGCTCGTCTCGGGCGAGACGCTGCTGCACCGGCGACCGACGCGCAGCTCGCCGTGGGAGATCGGGCACGGCCACCCGCTGAGCCGCGAGTTCTTCGTCGAGCTCGCGAAGCGGAGCGGCATCGGCGAGGCGGAGCTCGAGCGCGCCGTCGCGCAGATGGATCCCGAGCTGGTCGCCGACTTCTACGCCGGGCGGCTGAACCCGTCGTTCCTCCTCTCCGCGGTCGTGCAGAAGCTCGCGGCGAAGTCGGGAGCCGCGCGCGGCGGCAAGTCGAAGTCGGCGATTGCGCAGCTCGTCCGCCAGGTCGTCGATCAGATGGTACAGGCGCAGGAGCTGCTCGCTCGGCGCGGGATCGAGCTCCTCGTCGTCGTCGTGCCCGACGTGCGCGAGGTGCAGCGACGCGACCATGACCGCTTCCTCGCGCGTCTCGCGATGCGGCCCTCACCGGAGATGCGGCGCTCGGCGGCCGTCCGTCAGCGCTTCGTGCGTGCGTTGCGGGAAAAGGGCATCGCCTTCGTCGACCTGACGCGAGCGCTGCGCGCGGCGGGCGCGCCGACGTTCCACGTCATGGACGGACACTTCAACGAGCTCGGCCATCGCATCGCCGCGGACGAGATCGGCCGCCGGCTTGCAGCGGCCGGCGCGAATTGATTCGAGCAGCACGCACGGAGCGTCCCCATGGCGAACTTCGCTCCCATGCGCGACCGCCTGCTGTACGTGCTGCGGGCGAACCTCGAGCTGTTCGGCATCGGCGGCCGCTTCCTCGACTACGGCTCGGGGCCGGGCGACGTCGCGCGCTTCCTGCTGACCGACTGCGGCCTCACCTCGGGCTGGGCGTACGATCCGGCGCTCGAGGACGCGGAGCTCGGCACGCACGCGGTCGGCGGCGGCGTGCTGGTCGGCACGCGGAGCCTCGCCGACGTCGACGACGAGGTCGACCTCGGCATCCTGTTCGACGTCGTCGAGCACGTCCCGGACGCCGCCGCGACGCTGCGCGAGCTGCGCAGCAAGGTCCGCGACGGCGGCTGGCTCGCGATGACGGTGCCCTACAACGCGCACGAGTGGGGCGCGGACGACGACTTCTACGGCCACCTGCGCCGGCTCAGCCGGCGCGGCGCGATCACGCTGCTCGAGCAGAACGGCTGGAACGTGATCCGCGTGCTCGACCCGACGTTCCCGACGATGTGGCTGATCCGCCGCGCATACTTGACGATGCGCCGCTTCGGCGGCGGCGCGTTCGGCCTCAAGCCCGAGCACGAGGCCGGCGCGACCGACCTCGAGCGCTCGTTCCGCTCGCCGCGCCACAAGCCGTGGAACCCGACGGCCGAGCTGCCGGTGCAGCTCGTGACCAACCTCGTGCCGTGGAACGTCGTGCGCGGGCTCGACCTCTACTTCGAGTCGCTGTTCTGGGGCTTCGAGCTCTTCATCCTCGCGCAGAAGCGCAGCGACGAGGCGCTCTGCGAGGTCTGCCGGCACGGGCGCTACTCGTTCCACCGCTTCTTCGACCACTACTCGCTGCAGAAGTGCGCGTACTGCGGCTCGGAGAAGATCCTGCCGGAGATCGCGACCTACGTTCCGCGCAGCGAGCAGAAGCGCCTCGGTCCGACGCTGCGCGGGATCCTCGCGCGCGTGCGCGAGCGTCGCGCGCGGCGCATCGCGAAGCTCGACGTGCCCGAGCGCAGCCTGCTCGACGTCGGCGCGGGCGGCGCGGAGCTCGCGGCGGCGCTCGCCGGGCTCGGCTGGAGCGTGCGCGGCAGCTCGGCGAGCGAGCAGGACGCGAACGTCGCGCGCGCGGCGGGCATCGAGGTCGTGGTCGCGGAGGCCTCGAGCCTGCCGGAGGATCGGTCGTACGGCGTCGTGTCGCTCTTCCACGTCGTCGAGCACACGGCGGATCTCAGCCGCACGCTCGAGAAGCTCGACCGCCTGGTGAAGCCCGGCGGCTACCTCGTCCTCGAGTACCCGAACGGACGCTCGCTGCTGAAGGCGCTGCTCGGCTGGCGCTGGTTCGGCTACGACCCGCCGTTCCACCGCCTGCAGGTCAATCCCACCGTGCTCGCCGACCGGCTCGGCCTCGAGAACTACCGGCTGATCGACGAGCAGCACTTCTCGCTCGAGTACTCGTTCTTCGTCTTCGCGCAGTCGATCGTGAACGCGCTGATGCCGTTCCAGCGCGACGCGCTCTACCGCTGGCTGTGCGGGCGCAGCTCCGGCGCGTTCGAGCGCGTGTGCGCGGCGGTGAGCGTGCCGCTGTTCGTGCTGCTGCTGCCGCTGTTTTTGCTTTACCAGCCGATCGCCGCGCTGCTGCACCGCGGCTGCGTCGTGCGTCAAGTCTTCAAGAAGACCGACATTGCGGCGGACGAGGCGCGGCGCGCCGCGGAGGCCGCGCGCAGCGCCGCCGACGACGCGCGCGGCGCCGAGCCGCTCACCGCCGAGGCACGTACACGGTGAAGCCGATCTCGCCCTGCGTGAGGTCGGCCGCGAACAGCGGATCGAGCGCGGTGTAGAAGCCGTCCTGCAGGTAGCCCGAGCGCCAGCTCGCCGCCGGGACCCAGCCGCCGCGCCCCGACTCGAGCTCGTCGAGCGCGCGCATCGCGTCGGGCTTGTCGGCGTCGCGACGGATGCGGATCGCGAGCCACTCGGGCATGACGAACGCGTCGAGGCGCTCGTCGAACCACTCCTCGGGCTCCATCGGCCACGGCTGCAATCCGGCCCAGATCAGCGGCTGGCGGAGGTTGAAGTACGGGTACATGCCCTTCGGGAAGCCGACGCGTACGGGCTTGCTCGGATCGCGCCCGAGCTCGCTGCGGATCCAGCGCGCGACCGCGTGCTGCTGGTCGTACGAGAAGCGCGACACCTGCGAGAAGGTCAGCGCCGTCGAGTACGCGACGATCAGGACCGCGAGCGCGACGCGCGGCACCCGCCACGGCAGCGCGGTGAGCGCGCGCGCGGCGAGCACGGTGAAGATCGGGAACAGCGGCAGGTAGTAGCGCCACGCCTCGAGCACGAACGACGTGCCGATCGAGAAGAAGTACGCGGCGGCGGTGACGAGCAGGATGCGATCGACCACCGTCCAGCGGCGCAGCGCGTACGCGAGCCCGCCGAGCGTCGCGAGGTAGAGCGGCCAGCCGAGGCTGAACGTGAACCCGGCGACGAGCTGGTAGACGTACGGCCGTCCCCACCAGCCGAGGCTCGGCAGCAGGTGGACGTTCCAGAAGAAGAGGTGCTCCGGCCGGCTCGTGCCGCGCAGGAACGCCATCGCGCGCAGCATCAGGTCGGTCTGCAGGACGCACGGCGGGCAGGCGATCGCGACCGCGACGACGAAGCCGCCGAGCGCCGCGGGCACCGTCGCGAGCAGCGGCCTCACCGAGCGCTCGCGCCAGGCGATCTCGAGCAGCGCCCAGAAGCACGAGCCGAGCACGACGAGACCCGTGTACTTGGCGGAGAACGCGAGCCCGGATGCCGCGCCTGCGGCGAGCGCGAGCGCGATCCGGACGCGACCCTGCGCGCGCGCGAGCTCGCACACCGCGATCAGCGCGAGCGTGACGCACAGCTCGAGCAGCGGATCCGGCGACGCGTAGTGCGTCTGCATCGCCTCCATCGGCACGACCGCCATGAACGCCGCGGCGAGGAGTCCGACCTGCGGCGAGAACGCGCGCCAGCCGAGCACGAAGACCGCGAGCACGTTCAGCGTCGACGCGGTCGCCGCGACGAGGCGCGCCATGTAGAGCGCCGAGAACACGTCCGCCTGCGGCGCCGCCATCAAGCCGAGCCCGTGCGCGACCGCGACCGCGAGGCCGGAGAGGAAGCCGTAGAACGCCGGGTAGATCATCGCGCCCGGCTGGTCGGCGCGCAGGAACGACTCCGGACGCAGCGGCACGAACGCGTTCAGGTACGACGGCCACATCTGCAGCTCGTCGGTGAACGCCATGCCGAGCGTGAGCCCCCAGCGCAGACGCCAGTAGCGCGCCGCGATCGCGAGGACGGCGATCGCGAGACCGACGAGCACGAGCCCGACGCGACGTCGCCCGCTGCTCATCGTCCCTCCGCGTCGGTCGCCGACGTGCGCACGTCTCGCTCCGCCGAGGTCGGCGTCGACGTGCGCGGCTTGCGCGCGACGACGTTCACCGTCGCCCCACGCCGCGTCGCGATCGCGACCGCGGTCGCGACCAGCGCAAGCGGCGTGAACAGCACCGCCAGCAGCACGGCGAGCGCGATCTCCCACGACGGCGCCCGGTGCGGCTTGCCGGTGAGCCAGGAGAAGAACTGGTTCTGCGTCGGCAGCAGGACGTTGAGCAGGCTCTGCAGCCAGCCGAAGAGGTCGTACTCGATCTCGTGGCTGTCGATGCGCTCGACGACGAGCCCGCGGCTCTCGAAGAGGTGCACGAGCGCGCGCCGCGTGAAGTGGAAGAGGTGGCGCGGCACGTCGAGGTGAAACCACGCGCGCCCGAAGACCTTCGCCTGCAGCCCGCCGAAGTCCGGCGTGATGATCGCGAGCGTGCCGCCGTCGGCGAGCGCGGCGATCAGGCGGTCGAACTCCGCGACCGGATCGACGAAGTGCTCGAAGCTGTGCCACGAGGTGATCGCGTCGAACGGACCGAGCTCGCGCGCTTCCGCGATCGAGCGCCGCACGGCGAGCCCGTGCGCCTCGGCGTCGGGCACGTCGTCGCGCACCTCGGTGCCCGCCGCCTGCCAGCCGCGCTCTGCGGCGAACGCCATGAAGTCGCCCTCGCCGCAGCCGACGTCGAGCAGGCGTCCGGGGCGTGGCGTGTGCCGCGACAGCAGGCGGAAGCGTCGCCAGCAGCGGTAGCGCGCGGTCACGCCGTGGCGGCGTCCGTAGTACATCGGCCCGTAGTACCGGCCGAGGTCGGCGGGCACCGGACGCGTCACACCGAGCCCGCAGCCCGTGCAGCGCAGGATCGCGAAGGTCTCGCCGGTGACCGCGTCGGGCGCATGGCTCTCCCACGGCGCGAGCGCCGCCGCGCAGATCGGGCAGCGCTCACCCTGCACGGCCGGCTTCCGTGGTGGCCGAGCGGTGCGCCGTCGGACGCAGACGCTCGTCGATCAGCGGACGGATGGTGCGCGCCAGCGCCGCGGCGACGATCCGGTTCGCCTCGGGCCGCAGGTGGACCCAGTTGATCAGCAGGTCGCGCCGCCCGTCGAGCTCGACGATGACGTCGACCAGCGGGACGTCGCTCGCGCGCGCCCACGCGCGCATCGCGTCCATCAGGCGCGCGTGCACGAGCATCGCGCGCGGCGGGTGCAGCGTCGCGATCATCCGCATGCCGGTGTCGTCGACCGCCTGGGTGCGCAGCTCGAACGTCTTCTCGGTCACCGGCAGCGCGTCCGGCCCGATCTCGCCGCGGCGCAGCTTGTCGCGCACGACCTCGAGCTCCTGCTGGTAGGTCACGCCGCGCAGCTCCTCGAGTGGGATCAGCGTCGAGCGGAACTGCTGGGTCGCGACCACGAGGTCGATGCCGTGCTCGCGGCACAGCGCGCGCAGCCGCTCGAGGTTCGCGACGAACGCGCGGCTGCGTCGCTCGGCTTGCTCGTCGCTCCACCACCAGCGCGCGTCGGTCGCGTCGGTGGCCGGGAACAGGCGGTCGAGGAACGCGACCAGCAGCGACTCGTGGACGAGCGCCTCGCGCCAGCGGTCCGCGACGTGGCCCTCGCGCGGCTCGATGGTCGCCGCGTCGTTCGCGCCCTCGTAGAAGGTGACGACGTCGGGATCGAGCTGCAGCCCCTCGGCGCGGAACATCGCGAGCACGTTGTCGGTGGTCGCGTGCGGGATCGCGAAGTTGATCACCTCGATCGTCGCCGCGTCGCCGACGGCTGCCTGCAGGTCCTGCTCGAGGTAGTACGGGTACGTCTCGTCGTCGCGGTTGTGGTAGCCGAAGGTCGAGGACGCGCCGAGCGTCAAGATACGAATCGTCCCGGGCGGCTTCTCGATCGTGAAGTCCTCGCCGCGAAAGCCGTGGTTGTTGATGCGCACCGGCACGGCGCCGGTGCCGTCCGGACGCTGCGTCCACTTGCGCTCGTGCGGGAAGTACTTGCTGTAGCCGGTCACGCCCTTGGTGTAGGGGCGGTCGTCGCCGACCACGTTGGCGTGGCGCTGCACGGAGCGCGCGAGTGGGTCGCCCGAGGGCGTGGGCTCGGGCGGCGTCTCGACCCAGTTGCGGTGCCAGCGGGTGCCGTAGAACAGCAGGCTCGGTCCGATCTCGGTCGCGAACCAGACGCGCACCGCGACCTCGGCCGCGACGACGCTCAGCGCGAGGACGGCGAGCAGCTTGACGGCCGTCTTGACGGCGCGCGTCTTGGGGGAGTTCACCGGCACGTGCGCGAGCAGGATGGGCGGGGCCAGGAGGTCTTCACCGCGGCGTCGGCTTCCGGCGTGCGCCGAGCTCGCCGCACCAAAGCGGGGGGCGCCCGGACGTGAAGCGGCGCTCGCCCGGCTCGGACGCGGCCGCGCGTCCGCCGCGCGGCTTCCGACCCGACGACGCCTCGTCCGACGACGCCCGCATGCTCACGGGCGGAGACAATACGCAGCGCCCACCGTCCGGGGCAACCGGACCGGCGCCGAGAGCGAGAGGCCGGAGCGCTGCGCACGTGCGGCGCCCGCAGGCTGCATCGACGCCACGCGAGCGAGCCGCGGAGCTCAGTCGAGGTAGCCGAGCGCGCGCAGCGAGCGCTCGACCTCGTCCGAGATCGCCGGGCGACGCTCGTCGCCCGCGGTCGCCGCGAGGCGGGCGCGCAGCTGCTCGCTCTCCGCGGCGTGCGCGGCGAGCAGATCGAGCTCCTCCTTGCGCGCCGGCTCGCGCCGCAGCAGCGGCCTGGTCTCGAGCGGGTCGGCCTCGAGGTCGAACAGCTCGTGGCCGTGGTCGGCGTGGAGGAACTTCCAGCGCCCGTGGCGCACGCCGCGGGCGCCCGCGGTGTGCCAGGAGAAGAACAGCGGGCGCTCGCCGGGCAGCTTCCCGCCGGCGAACGCCGGCGCGAGGCTCAGGCCCTGCGCGTCGGGCAGCGGCTCGGCGCCGACCAGCTCGAGGATCGTCGGCGCGACGTCGACCAGGCTCACCGGCGCCTCGACCTCGACGCCGCGCGGGATCTCCGGTCCGCGGAAGACGAGCGGGATCGCCATCTGCTCCTGGTGTCCCGCGAAGCCGTGCTCGAGGGCGCCGTGCTCGCCGAACGCCTCGCCGTGGTCGGAGAGCAGGACGACGATCGTGCGCTCGGCGAGGCCGAGCGCGTCGAGCTCGCGCAGCAGCGTGCCGACCAGATCGTCCGCCTCGCGCACCGTGCGGTCGTAGGCGTCGGCGGCCGCGCGCTGCGCCGCCGGCACGCGCGCGTCGAGCTTCTCCCAGTCCGCGGGATCGGTGAACAGCTCCGCGTACGCCGCGCTCGCGACGTACGGCACGTGCGTCTTGTAGGTGTGCAGGAAGAGGAAGAAGCGCTGCTCGCGGTTGTCGCGCAGGAACGCGACGCCGTCGGCGAAGGTCCGCGCGCCGCGCTCGTGCTCGCTGTAGGTGCGCTCGAAGAACAGGTCGAAGCCGAACCAGAAGCCGAACGCGCCCGCGACCAGCGCGTCCTCGGTGAAGGCGGCGGTGAGGAAGCCCGCGTCGGCGAGACGCTCGGTGAGGAGCGGCAGCGGCGAGCTCGCCGGCAAGCGCCCGCGCTCGGGCTGCGCGTCGGGATAGAGGCTCGTGAACAGGCTCAGGTGCGAGATGTCGGTCTGCGGGAAGGTCGACATCGCGTTGCGGAACGACGTGCCCCGCGCGATCAGCTCGGCGTCGATGATCGGCGTCGTCTCGCGCGGGTAGCCGTGTCCCGAGAGCCGGTCGGCGCGCAGCGTGTCGAGCGAGATCAGGACGACGTTGTAGGCGTCGCGTGCCGCCTTCGGCGCGAGCGCTGCGGTGATCCGCGGCTGCGCCCAGACCGCGCGGCGGACGTCGCGCGCGTCGCTCGCTTCCGTCCGTAGCTCGAGGCGGCACGGCGTCGGCGTGGCGAGCGGGAAGGCGGCGTCGCGCCAGCGTCCGGCGGCGTCGGGCGCGACGGTGTCGTCGAGCAGCGGCTTCGGCTCGGCGTTCTCGCAGAGGAGCGTCGCGACGAAGCGCAGCGGCGCGGTGGCGGCGCCGGGCGTTCCGACTTCCGCCACGCCGTAGCCGAGCTCGAGCGTGGCGCCGGATGGCGCCTGGAACGCGCCGCTCGTGATCGCGTCGGGCTGCGCCTCGAGCATCAGCAGGTCGACGTTCAGGCGGACGTCCTTCGTCTCCTGCGGCGTGAACTCGAGCCGCGCCGTGGCGGCCGCGGCCTCGTCGCGCACCAGGCGCCAGCTGCCGGCGAGGCGCTTCTTGAACGGCTCGCGGCCGAACGCCGCGAAGATCTCCTGCGGCACCTCGTCGCGCAGCGGCAGCTCCTGCACCTCGAGCGCGAACGCGTCGTCGGGAGCGGCGGCCGCGGCGTCCGGCAGCGTGAGCGGCCGCTCGAGCCGACCGCCCTCGAGCAGCACGCCGTACAGCGACGCGACGCTCGCGTAGCGCGGGCCGAGCACGACCGGCCGCGCCTCGTCGCCGAGCTTCACGACCTCCGCGTGCGCCGCGGACGGCTGGCCGAAGTCGCGCGCGGTGAGCCGTCGCGCGACGACGTCGACGGTGGCCGGCGGCGTCGGCGGCGCGGCGCGCTCGCA
The DNA here is from genome assembly GCA_036563615.1 of Candidatus Binatia bacterium. Lineage (NCBI taxonomy): Bacteria > Candidatus Binatota > Binatia (SeqCode) > Binatia bacterium. The sequence goes on along the minus strand of DATCMB010000016.1, from coordinate 72,950 downwards.
GGCGAGCAAGATCGAGGGGACGAGAGCGAGTGCGACGCGGGCCGCCCGCAGCTTTGTTCCGGCAGCCATCGAAGTGGGCAGCTTCGCGCGCGGCAGGGCGCGGCTGCGCGGCTCGCCGTAGCCGAGCGGCGCGAGCGCTTCAAGCAGCGTCGGCGCGTGGGCATGGCGCCTGCGCGGTCGGCGCGGGCCGCGCAGAGGCATCGCGACGGTCGAAAGCGGTGCGCGCTCGCGCGCGCGACCGAATCCGGCTCGCCTTCCGCTTCGTCGCGTTGCTAGAGTCGTTCGGATGTCGCTCCGGGCGCTCGTCCTCCTGCTCGGCTGCGTCGCGGCCGCGGTGCTCGCCTGGCGCGCCTGGTCGCCGCGCGAGCCCGACGGACCGCCGCCGAACGTGCTGCTGGTCTCGATCGACTCGCTGCGCGCCGACCACCTGCACGCCTACGGCTACCCGCGCGAGACCAGCCCGACGATCGACGCGCTCGCGAAGGAAGGCGCGCTGTTCCGCTGGGCGGTCACGCCGACGACCTGGACGCTGCCGTCGCACATGACGCTGCTCACCGCGATGCCACCCGAGCAGCACGGCGTCTCGCGCAACGACCGCCAGCTCGACCCGTCCGCGATCACGCTCGCCGAGGTGCTGCGCGACGCGGGCTACGCGACCGCCGGCTTCGTGGCCGGACCGTACGTCCGCGCGATGTACGGCTTCGATCAGGGCTTCGACGTCTACGACGAGTCGATCGTCAAGGACGGGCTCTTCGAGCCGCTGCGCGGCGCGACCTCGCCGGAATCGACGCGTCTGGTGACGGAGTATCTCGAGGGCTGGGATCGCGACGGGCGTCGGAAGCCGTTCTTCGTCTTCCTCCACCTCTGGGACCCGCACTACGACTACGACCCGCCGCCGCCCTACGACACGATGTTCGACCCGGACTACACGGGCACGATCAGCGGCGTCGACTTCCTGCTCAACACGCGCGTGCGTCCGGACATGGACCGGCGCGACCTCGAGCACATCGTCGCGCTCTACGACGGCGAGATCCGCTACACCGACGAGCACCTCGGCCGCATCGTGGATCTGCTGCGCCGCCTCGGCGTGCTCGACGACACGATCGTCGTCGTCACCGCCGACCACGGCGAGGAGTTCTTCGAGCACGGCCGCAAGGGCCACGGCGAGGTGCTCTACGACGAGACCATGCTCGTGCCGCTCGTGATCCGCTACCCGCGGCGTGTCGAGCCCGGGCGCGTGATCGAAGAGCAGGTGCGCCTGATGGACGTCGCGCCGACGATCCTCGAGCTCGCGGGCGTCGAAGCGCCGGCGGACTTCGGCACGCCCGCCGGAACGCCGCACGGCGCGACCAGCTTCGCGTCCGCGCTCGCTCCCGACGGCGACGAGCCGCCCTCGCTGCTCGCCTTCGGCACGACGAAGATGGGCAAGTTCACGCGGCGCGCGGTGCGCCGCCTCGACGGCAAGCTCATCGTGCAGTCGCCCGGTCCGCCGCACCCCGAGGCGTACGATCTCGCCACCGATCCGGGCGAGCGCGTCAACCTGCTACGGCAAGACGACAAGCACAAGCTTGCCGAGGATCTCGAGGGCGAGCTCGCGTCGTGGGCGTCGCTGTGGGCAGAGGGGCCGCGCTACGCGAAGTCCCTGGAGGTGCCGTCGAGCCAGGAGGAGCGGCTGCGGGCGCTGGGCTACATCCGCTGACGGCGATCCGCTGGGGCGCGTGCGCTCGACCGCGTGCCCGCGAGCGAGAAAAACGACGGGCGCGCCCCGTCACGGGTGCCACGGGCTGCGCAGGAACCAGCGCGCCTTCAGCACCAGGGTCTCCTTGCCGCGCACCCACGCGTCCTCGCGCGCGCGCCAGCGCCGCAGCGCGCCGCCCGGCGCCGCCGCGTGCCACGCGCGCTGGTAGCGGGCGAAGTCTTCCGGCTCGCGGAACGCGAGGAGGACGATCGCCTCGTGGTCGTACGTGCAGACGCGGTAGGCGCCGACGAGCTGCGCGCCCGCGCCTTCCGCAGCCGGGACGCCCTCGTCGCCGAAGGCGTCGAGGTACTCGCCGACGCGTCCCGGCGCGACGCGCACGATCTGGTGCAGGAAGAGCTTGCCCGTCGTGCCCTTCGCGCGGTGTCCGGCGACGTCGAGCGAGTAGGGCGTCGAGTCGACGATGCGGTCGAAGCCGCCGGTGCGCAGGTCGAGGTTCTTCAGCCACCACTTCTTGAGCTCGGGATTCTGCGCGCGCGGCTCGAACTGGCTCTGCAGCATCTGTGCTTGACGCTGCCAGCTCACGTTCTGCCAGAGGTTGACCGCGAGCGGCCACGTGCCGGTCGCCTCGAGCACCGTCCACAGGCCGAGCATCGAGTCGGTCGGCTCGCCACGCGCCATGCGCTGCGAGCCGTGGTGCTCGGCCATGCTGTCGAGGTAATCCTCGGCGCGCCCGGGGACGACGTTCACCAGCTCGTGCAGGTAGATCGCCACGGTCGCGCTACCAGATCCGCGCTTCGGTGCGGTAGCCCGCGGGCCACAGCGGACACCACGGGGTCGCGAAGCCCCAGACCTCGGTGGTGCCGCGCGCGAGCAGCGGCTCGACCGAGCGCTGCCAGTCGCGCATGCGCTCGTCGCGCGCGACCGCTTCCTGATACGCGCCCGCCTCGACGAGACCGGGGAACGCCCAGATCGCGTACGCGGCGTCGTTGGTGAACGCGACCTCGTACGCGCCGACGAGCCGGCGTCCGAGCTCCGCGTCGAGCGGCACGCGGCGCTCGAGCGCGGCGAGGAGATCGTCGACCTTGCCCGGCACGACCGAGAAGCGCGTGAAGGCGAACGTCGTGCCCGAGACGCCGCGCGCGCGCAGCTCGTCGAGGGTCGGCGAGTACGCGGCGCCGATCAGCACCCGGCTCGTCGCGCGTCTGCGGAAGCGGAACGAGCCGCGCCACCACTCCGCGAGCCGCGCGTCGTCCGTGTGCTCGGTGTACATGCGGTCGCACACCGCCGCGAAGTGGTCCCAGTCGCGCAGCTCCCAGAGCGCCATCGTCTCCGGCCAGCTCGCGGTGCTGCCGATCGTGCTGCCCGCCCAGACGAGGCGCATGCCGCGGCTCTCCTCGGCGTAGGGCACCCAGCCCGTGCGCAGCGCCTCGAGGTATCCCTCCTTGCCGCCGCCCTCGATGGTCGAGGTCTCGTGCAGGTAGAGCGCCATCGCGAAGCGACTACCGCGGGCCGCTTTCCGCTTGCAACCGCGACGAGCGCGCGCGCGTCACGGCGCGGGCTCGAGCTCCGGGTCCGGCGTCGGCTGCGGCAGCGGCTCGGTCGCGAGCTTCGCCTCCTGCTTGCGGACGTGGTCGAGCACCGCCTTGAACGCCGTCGGCTCGAGTCCGGCGTCGCCGCGGAACGGATAATCGAACGCCACGATCAGGAAGATCACGAGCGCGATCGACGCCGCGACCAGCGCGGTCATCACCGCGTGCAGGCGCAGATCGGGGACGCCGAACAGGTAGCAGAAGAGGATCGTCAGCGCGGCGCCCGCGAGCAGCACGAACCACGCGACCGGCTGCAGCCCGGAGTTCGCGTTGATCAGCCGGTCGCGCCGCGCGTCGGCGAGCGCGTTGACGCGCGACAGCACGTCGCTGAACAGCGGGCCGCGGAAGTCGTAGCCGAGCAGCGTCGACTGCATGCTGTCGAGCGTCGACTGCGCGTGGTTGGCGGTGCGGCCCTCGCGCATCGCCGGCCACTCGTCGTGGATCACGATCTCGAGGTAGCGCTGCACGAGGCGGCGCAGCTCGTCGGCGGCGGGGCCGCGCATGTCGACCGCGTCCTGGTGGATGTCGCCGGCGAAGCTCGCCTCGCGGTGCACGATCGCGTCGGCGTCGTTGTACTCCTGCCACACCGCGACCGCGATGAACGCGAGCAGCACCGCGTACACCACGCCGACCAGCGAGATCAGCACCCCGGCGACGTCGTTGTGCGAGCGGCGCAGCGCGTGCGGCACCAGTCGGTGCGCGAGCAGCAGACCGCCGACGCTGAGCGCGACCATGCCGGCGACGATGAGCAGCGCTGCGACCGGCGCGCTGAGCGCATAGAGGAAGTCGAGCAGCATGGCCGGCGACGTCTACCGCAGATCCCCGGGCGTGCTCCAGAAGCGCCACCGGCTTGACGCCGCGACGCGGGCCCGCGAAGGTCGCGAACCTTCGCGGACCTTCGAGGACGAGATGCGGCGAGCGGACGAGCAGCGCGGAGCGCGCAGCGCGACCACCGCGGCGACGGCGCCGAGCGGCGAGGTCGCCGGCGTCGACCTCGGCTCGAACAGCTTCCACATGGTGGTCGCGCGCGTCGTCGAGGGGCAGATCCACGTCATCGACCGCATCCGCGAGGGCGTGCGCCTCGCGGCGGGCCTGAACGCGAAGCGCGAGCTCGATGCCGCGGCGAAGAAGCGCGCCCTCCAGTGCCTGCGTCGCTTCGGGCAGCGGGTGCGCGGCCTGCCGCCCGAGCGCGTGCGCGCGGTCGGCACCAACACCTTCCGTCAAGCACGCAATGCGCGGAGCTTCGTCGCGCAGGCGGCGCGCGCGCTCGGCCATCCGATCGACGTCATCACCGGCGCCGAGGAGGCGCGTCTCATCTACTCCGGCGTCGCGCACGGCCTGCCGAGCGTCGCCGGACGACGCCTCGTGATCGACGTCGGCGGCGGCAGCACGGAGTGCATCGTCGGCGAGTATCTCGAGCCGATCGAGGCCAACAGCCTCTACATGGGCTGCGTCAGCCATTCGCGGCAGCACTTCCCCGGCGGCCGCATCCGCGCCAGCGACTTCGCGCGCGCGACGATCGCCGCCCGCCTCGAGCTGCAGACGATCGAGCGTCGCTTCCGCACGCTCGGCTGGGACGAGTGCTGGGGCTCGTCGGGCACGGTGCTGCAGGTCGCGACGCTGCTGCGCGAGAACGGCTGGTCGCGCGAGGGCATCACCGCCAAGGGGCTGCGCAAGCTCATCAAGGCGCTGCTCGCCGCGGGCGACGTGAAGCGGCTCGCGCTGCGCGGGCTCGATCCCGACCGCGCTCCGGTACTGCCGGGCGGCGTCGCGATCCTGCAGGCGCTGTTCGACGGCCTGCGCATCGACGTCATGAAGCCCGCGAGCGGCGCGCTGCGCGAGGGCCTGCTCTACGACCTGCTCGGCCGCATCCGCCACGAGGACGTCCGCGACCAGTCGATCCGACGCTGGAGCGAGCGCTACCAGGTCGACCGCGAGCAGGCGGCGCGCGTCGAGCGTACGGCGCTCGCGTGCCTGCAGCAGGTCGCGGACGACTGGCGGCTCGGTGACGAGTCCGCACAGCAGCTACTTTCGTGGGCCGCGCGCCTGCACGAGATCGGGCTGTCGCTCGCCTTCACCGGCTACCACAAGCACAGCGCCTACCTCGTCACGCACGGCGACATGCCGGGCTTCTCGGTCGAGGAGCAGCGCATGCTCGCGACGCTGCTGCTCGGGCAGCGGCGCAAGTTCCCCGCCGACGCGCTCCGGGCGCTTCCTCCCGGACGCCGACGGGTCGCGGAGCGGCTCTGCATCCTGCTGCGTCTCGCGGTGCTGCTGAACCGCAGCCGCAGCCCGGCTGCTCCGCCGCGGCTGCGGCTGCGTGCGCGCGGCGACCGGCTCGAGGTCGCGTTCCCTGCCGGCTGGCTGCGTCAGCATCCGCTCACGCAGGCCGATCTGCGCGAGGAGGCGGGGCGCCTCGAGCAGCACGGCTTCGAGCTGCGCGCGCGGTGAGCGCCGCGGCGTCTCGCCGTCGCGCGTCGCGCCCGGTGAGCCCTTCGTCGGTTGCGCCGTCGAGCGCGCTGCCCTCGCACCACGTTCGCTGCCAGTCTAGGAGAAGAGCATGAGCATGGAGCAGCAGGGCACCTTCGTCAGAGACGTCACCGACCGCGACTTCCAGCGCGAGGTCCTCGAGAGGTCGCGGACCGTGCCGGTCGTCCTCGACCTGTGGGCGCCGTGGTGCGGTCCGTGCCGGACGCTCGGTCCGCTGCTCGAGCGTCTCGCCGCCGAGTACGGCGGCAGGTTCGTTCTCGCGAAGCTGAACGTCGACGAGAACCCGCTCGTGGCGCGCGCGCTCGGCGTGCAGAGCATCCCACTCGTCATCGCGTTCAAGGACGGCGAGGTGGTGAGCGAGTTCGTCGGCGCGCAGCCCGAGAGCGTCGTCCGGCAGTTTCTCGAGCGCCTGCTGCCGGACGAGACCAGGGCCCTCGTCGCCGAGGCCGCGGAGCTCGCGGCGCGCGGCGACGTCCTCGACGCGGAGAAGCTCTACCGCGAGATCCTGCAGCGCTACCCCGACAACGCGCCCGCGGCGATCCAGCTCGCGCGCCTGCTCGCGAAGCTCGGACGCAACGACGACGCGCTCGCGGTGCTCGACGCGTCGACCGCGGCCGGACCGGGCGCGCAGCAGATCGAGGCGGTGCGCGCCGAGCTGCGCATGACGGCTGGCGTCTCGGGCGACGAGGCGAGCCTGCGCGCGCGCATCGAGGCCGACCCGTCGGACCTGCAGGCGCGCATCGACCTCGGCCGTCTGCTCGCCGCGAGCGGACGCTACGAGGAGGCGCTCGCGACCCTGCTCGAGGCGGTGCGCCGCGATCGCAACTTCGCCGACGGCGCGGCGCGCAAGGCGATGCTCGACATCTTCGCGCTGCGCGGCCGCGAGGACCCGCTGATCGACCGCTACCAGCGCGAGCTGTCGAGCTTGCTGTTCAGCTAGCGCGCGCGACGCGAGGCGCGCGCGGCGCTGGCACGGTCGCGCGCGTCAAGCACCGATGCGGCGCAGCGCCGCGAGCGCCGCGTCGTGCAGCAGGCCGTTCGACGCGACGATGCCGCGGTTCGCGGCGAGCGTCCGGCCGCGCGTGAAGTCGAGCGGCTTGCCGTCGAGGTCGGTGACGCGGCCACCCGCCTCCTCGACGACGATCGAGCCCGCGGCCTGGTCCCAGATCCGCTCGCGGTAGTCGCGCTTGGTCGGCGACAGCAGGCGGAACAGCAGCTCGCCCGCGCCGGCGGCGAGCACCGCGTACTTCGCCTGGCTGTCCATCAGCACCGGCTCGGCGGTCGCGCCGAGCGCGCCGACGAGCTCCGCCATCTCGTCGACGTTGGTGTGGCCGGACTCGACCGAGCGCAGAAGGCGCGCGCTCTTCGGGTCGCTGCGGTCCGAGACCTTCAGACGACGCCAGCTCTCGCGGCCGAGCGGCGTCGCGAATGCGCCGCTGCCGCGCTCGGCCGCGAACAGCGCGCCGATGCCGCCGATGTCGCTGCGGCCGTCCTCGGCGAGGTTCGGACAGCCGAGCACGCCGACGGTTACGCGCCCGTCCTCGATCAGCGCGAGCGCGATCGCGTACTGCTCGCCGCGCAGGAAGCCCTTGGTGCCGTCGACCGGGTCGAGCGTCCAGAAGCGCTGCCCCGGCTCGGCGCGCCCGCGGTCGATCCAGCGACAGACGTCGTCGCTGCTCGCGCCCGCCACCCGGGATGCGACGAAGCGCGTCACCTGCTCGAGCGTCGCACGCTGCTCCGGCGCGCGCAGGTCGCTCGCCTCCTCCTCGCCGACCAGGACGTCGTCCGGACGCTCGCGCTCGAGGCGCTGCGCGACGATCGCCTGCGCGGCGAAGTCCGCGACCGTGACCGGCGAGCGGTCGCTCTTGGTCAGCGCCGGCGTGACGAGGTCGCGCTGCACGGCGCGAGCGAGCTCGCAGGCTTCGCGCACGGCGGCGACGGCGAACAGGGTCTCGGGGCGTTGCAGCATGGGCGTGATCCTTCGTCGCGTGGGAAAGGGACGAGCATACGCGATCGACCCGCGGCGCGCGACGGCCTACGTGCGGGCTCCTTCAGATGCGCAGCACCATCCCGAGCAGCGTCTCCGAACGCGCGACGAGCCAGTAGGCGCCGAGCGTGCCGACCGCGTAGGCGGGGATGCGCAGCGCCGTCGACGGCAGGCGCACGAGCCACGGACGCAGCGTCGCGGCGACGACGAGCAGCGCCGCGACGAAGGCGAGCTGGCCGAGCTCGATGCCGAGGTTGAACGAGAGCAGCGCGAGCGGCACGTCGGCGTCGGGCAGGCCGGTCTCGCTCAGCGCGCCCGCGAAGCCGAGCCCGTGCAGCAGGCCGAAGGCGAACGCCACGCTCCACGGCCGACGCCGGATCCACGAAGTCCTTGCGGAAGACGTTGCTTCGCGCGCGGCCGCGTCGTCGCGCAGGATCTCCGCGGCGAGCAGCACGATGCTGAGCGCGATCGCCGCTTCCGCAACCGCCTGCGGGAAGCGCACGAAGCCGAGCGTCGCGAGCGTCAGCGTGACGCTGTGCCCGACGGTGAACGCGGTGATCGTCCACAGCAGCGTGCGCCCGCGCACGAGCAGGCAGAGGCAGAGGACGAACAGCAGGTGGTCGAGCCCGGTGAGCAGGTGCTCGACGCCGAGCACGAGGTAGCCGCGCGCGATCGCGAGCCGGCTCTCGCGCTCGGGGACGACGAGCGCGGGCCGCGCGCCGTCGAGCAGCGCGCGCACCACGCGTCCGTCGGCGAGCTCGATGCGCAGCACCGCGACCGTCCCGCTCTCTGCGAGATCGCTCACCGAGACCTCGCCGCCGACGAGCCCGCGCGCGCCGCAGTCGATCGTGAAGCGACGCTCGCGCCAGGTCGGGCCGTCGTGCGCGCGCTCGTCGCCGGTGCGCGCGCACCACGCGGGAAGATGCGGCTCGATGCGCGTGCCGGTCGGGCGCAGCGCCGAGGTCTTCCAGCGCACGGCGAACGTGCCCGCCTGGGTCTCGCGCAGCCCGAGCAGCGACGGCGCGAGCGGGTGCGCTGCTGCCTCGCGTGCAAGCAGCGTCGCGGCGGTGGCCAGCAGCGCGACGAGCGTGGCCAACGCCGCGAGCGTGACGCGCGCGCGGGAGGCGAGGGATGCGCGCCTCATCCTGCGCGCTCCGTGTCCGCGCCCTCGACCACGACGTCCCAGCGCGCGCGCAGCTCGGCGAGCGCACGCTCGAGCGCGGCCTGCGCACGGCGGCTGCGCACGAGCTCGGTGAGCTCGCCGCGGACGGCGTCGAGCGGCAGCGGCTCGGTGGGCGCGCGCTCGTGCACCCAGACGAGGTGCTCGCCGTAGGGCGAGGAGATCGGGCCGCTCCAGCGTCCGACCGGCAGCGCGAGCACGTCGCGCGCGAACGACGCGCCGAACAGGCGCGCGAGGTCGTGCTCGCCCTGCAGCGGCAGGTGCGCCGGCAGCGGTGAAGCGTCGCCGACCCGCGCCAGCGCGTCGGGCTCGCGGCTCGGATCGGGCAGGCCCGCGGCGAGGAGCCGCTGCGCGACGGCACGCGCGTCGGGCGCGCCGTGAACGTCGCGGTCGGCGCGTTGCTGCGCGTGAGCCGCGTCCCGTGCGAGGTCGGACGGGTCGCGTGCGTCGCGGCGCACCATCACCTGGCTGATGCGTACCCGCTCGGGGCGCAGGAAGCGCTCGGGCTCGGCGGCGAGTGTCGCCGCGAGCTCGTCGTCGGTCGGCGCGTCCGCGAACGCCGGCTCTTCGAGCAGCGCGCGCATCCGGTCGATCAAGCGGCGGCGCACGACGACGTCGCTCGTCGCCATGCCGAGCGCGAGCGCGTCGCGGTGCCGCCTTGCCGTGTCCGCAGCGACCTCGCCCTCCGCGTCGACGAACGCCATGTTGCTCACCAGCCGCTGCTGCACGACGGGATCGTGCTCCGCGAGGCCGCGCGCGAGCGCCTCGCGGTAGAGGATCTCCTCGTCGACCGCGGCGGCGATCAGCGCCGCGCGCTCGCGCTCGTCGGGAGCGCGCCCGGTCGCGGCGACGAAGGCGCGCACGGCGGCGTCGACCTGCGACGCCGGGACGCGCACCGTGGGACGGCTCGGCGCTGCGCCCGAGCCGTGCAGCGCGAGCACGCGCTCGGCCGCGAGCAGCAGCGTGCCCAGGACCAGCAGGCGGACGAGCGGCGAGCGCACGGCGCGCTCCTCAGCTCCCGGAGCCCCCGCCCGGCGTCCCGTGCGGCCGCGGCGCGTACCAGATCGGCGACGTCCACGCGCGCTCCTGGATGGTCTTCGGGTAGCGCTCGTCGCAGCAGCCCTCGAAGCCCTCGCGGATCGTCTTCTCGTCGTCGCAGCGCACGCCGGCAGCGTTGCACGCGTAGGTGCTCCAGCGGCAAGTCGGATTCTCGAGCACGCGCGCGTACCAGAAAGCGCGCTGCGCGGGGTCGAACTCGGGATCGGTCCACACGGCGCAGAGCTCGTCGGCACCGTCGCCCTTCGGGGTGCACGTGGCGAGGTCGACGCTCGCGTCGTTGGGGCCGCCGGCGACGTCGTACACGCGCTCGCGCACCTGGTCGCCCTCGATCCAGCCCTTGACGATCTGGATCCGCTGCAGCGGCGTGCCCGGGCGTCGCTCGGTGCCGGGGTCGCGCAGCGCGCGCACCGCGAAGCGTGGCGCAACACCGCTGCGTGGCGGCTGGGGGAGGTCGCCGCCCATCGGCACGCCGTCCGCGTAGCCGCGCTCGACGAAGTCGGGGCGTGCGCACAGCGTCTCCGGCAGCTCGAAGCCGCCGAAGAAGCGTACCGTCAAGCGCGTGCCGCTCGTGCCGTACGCTTCGCGGCGGCGCATCGCCGCGAACAGCGCGTCGCGCGAGTTCTCCTCGGCCCACAGCACGGCGAGGCCGCCGGGGTTGAACTCGATGTCGTCGACGAGCCCAGGCGGCACCTCGTCCTTCGCCGGCGTGCCGGCGCCGCCGTGCCCGGGGTAGCCTTGCTCGTCGACCGCGCCCGGCGCGCCGAGGTGGGTGTCGGTGCTCGCGACGAAGCCGAGCTTGAACGGGTTCGTGCCGATCTTCTCCTCGAAGAGCAGCCCCTGGCCGAGCGCGTGGCGCAGGTAGTTCCCCGGCTCGGGCGCGCGACGGAGAAAGCGCGAGTACTTGCCGCCGAAGTTGTCGTACGGGAGCTTCTCGAAGCCGCACAGCTCGTCGCGTGTCGCGCCGGCGACGGCGCACTCCGAGTCGCCCTTGTGTTGCATGATCTCGGCGAGCGGCTCCGCGGCGGCGCGCGCCGCGGCGTACTCGGCGTCGATCGGCGAGCCGTCCTCCTGCACGGTCTGGAACATGAGCCCGCCGCTCAGGTTCGAGTTGTGCGGGATGACGACCGCCTCGCAGCCCTCGACGCCGCGCGCGCACTCCTCCTCGAGGCGTCGCCAGAGACCGGTGACGGTCGGCTCGTCGAGGTAGCTGATCGGCAGCTTCGGAACGTTGTGGTTCCGGAACAGCACGTTGCGGTGCAGGTTGTTGCTGTCCGGCGCGGCGGTCCACTCGTAGCCGATGAAGGTCGTGAAGCGGCAGGCGCTGGTGCGGTCGTACGCGCCCTCGGCGGCTTCCTGGATCTCCTTCCACGGCGTGCGCGCGGCCGCGAGACAATCTTGTGCTTGCTCGCCGCAGAAGCGAAAGCGCTCGACGTTGCTGCCGCCGCCCGCCGCGCGTCCGTTGATCAGGAAGTAGGCGAGGCGCGGCCAGCGGCGGTAGATCATGCACGTCGGGCCGTCGTGGCCGGGCAGCCCCGGCGTCTCGCAGATGTTGAGCTCGCCGAAGAACTCGGCGTGGTCGGTGACCGCCGCGAAGTCGAGCGGGCGCGCGAGGCGGATCTTGCGCAGCGGACGTCCTCGCGCGTCGTAGGGCGAAAGATCGATCTCCTCGCCGCGCGCGAGCCGGTAGGCGTCGCGCGGGCGGTTGCGGATGCCCTGCGTGCTCGCGTCGAGCGAGAAGGCGGTGTGCACGTGCAGGTCGCCGAAGAACGGACGGCGCAGCGGGTCGTAGTGGTCGCACGGCGCGCGCTGCTCGGTGCGGGTGAAAGCCGGCGTCGGCGTCGCGGTGGCGGTGGGCTGCGGCGTCGCGCTCGCGTCCGGTCGTGACGTCGCAGCAGGCGTGAGTTCCGGCGTCGGGCTCGCGTCCTGCGCCGTGGCGAACGCGAAGGACGCGAGCAGCGGCACGAGCGCGACGACGAAGGCGGAGCGTCGCGCCGGGCGACGAAGAAGGCGAGGGATCGACACGCTACTGGAAGAGCCCAACCAGGTTGACGGGCTCGCCGCCCGCGACGAGCGGCGAGCGGTAGATCGGAAGGAGCGCGGTGCCGAGCACGAGCGCGACGGCGGCGAGCGCCACCGCGGTGCGACCCGAGGCCGAGGCGACGCGCGCGAGCGCCGCGCTCGCGTAGCGCGCGACGACGTACGTGATCCCGGTGAAGGCGAGCACCTGCACCACGAACAGCGTCGCGACCAGACGCGTCACCATGCCGCCCTCGGCGAGCAGCATCGCGAGCACGTAGGCCGTCAGCTCCGCGAGCCACAGCGTCGACGCGCGGCCAGGCTCGAACACCCAGTACGGGACGGGCAGCGCAACCAGCAACGCGAGCCACAGCAGGAGGCGGATCGCGGTGGTCGACATTCGGAGCGTAACCTCTATCTTCGTGCCGCGTTCGCGCATGGCGCGGACGCGGAAGGGCGCCACGACACCACGGCGGGCCGCCGGCGGTCAAGGCGCCCGTCATCACGAGGCGTGCTGCTGCGATGACCGGCGATCCGAGACCGACGACCTATCGCGGCCGCTTTGCACCTTCACCAACAGGTGAGCTGCACCTGGGCTCGGCGGCGAGCGCGCTCGTCGCCTGGCTCGCGGCGCGCGCGGCCGGCGGCACGTTCGTGCTGCGCGTCGAGGACATCGACCGTCCGCGCGTCGTCCCCGGCATGGCGGAGCGTCAGCTCGACGACCTGCGCTGGCTCGGCCTCGACTGGGACGAGGGTCCGGACGTCGGCGGGCCGTACGGTCCGTACGTGCAGTCGCAGCGCCACGAGCGCTACGAGGCGGCGCTCGCGGACCTCGCGCGTCGCGACCTCGTCTATCTGTGCGACTGCTCGCGCGCCGAGGTGGCGCGCATCGCGAGCGCGCCGCACGCGGGCGAGGAGGGACCGCGCTACCCCGGGCTCTGTCGCGCGCACGGCCTGCGCGAGCGGGCGTGGAAGCGTCCGCCTGCGGTGCGTCTGCGCGTGCCGGAGGGCGAGGTCGTCGCGCTGCACGACCGCTTTCAGGGCGAGGTCGTGCAGGACGTCGCGGCCGCGGTCGGGGATTTCGTCCTGAAGCGCGGCGACGGCGTGTACGCGTACCAGCTCGCGGTCGTGGTCGACGATCTCGCGATGGGCATCACGGAGGTCGTGCGCGGGGCCGATCTGCTGTCGTCGGCGCCGCGTCAAGCACTGCTCGCGCGCTTGCTCGGCGGCGAGCCGCCGGGCTTCGCGCACGCGCCGCTCGTCGTCGACGCGTCCGGCGCGCGGCTCGCGAAGCGCGCGCGCGGCGTGCCGCTGCGCGAGCACCGCGAGGCCGGCCGCGACCCGCGCGAGCTGGTCGCGTTCCTCGCGCGCACGCTGGGACTGGTGTCGGACGACGTCCGCGCCGTGACGCCGCGCGAGCTGCTCGCCACGGTCGATCTGTCGGCACTCCGCGGCCGCACCGAGGCGCGGCTGCCGGCGACGCTCGTCTGACGACGAGCGACCGCCGACGTCCGCCCGACGCGCGGCTCAGCGCACCGTCCAGTTCGGCTTGCGCTTCTCGGCGAACGCGCGCGGACCCTCGAGGTAGTCGGGGTGCGACCAGTGCTGGTAGATCTCGCGCCAGCCGCGCTCGAGCGCGTCGGTGAGGCCGTGCTCGAGCGCCTGCCACATCGCGCGCTTGCTCGCGGCGATCGTCGCCGGCGAGAACTCCGCGATCGTCGCCGCGTGCGCCTTCGCGCGCGCGAGCAGCTCGGTGCGCGGCACCACCTCGCTGACCAGCCCGAGCCGGTGTGCGTCGGCGGCGCTCAGACGCTCGGTGCCCGAGAGCAGCATCATGCGCATCACCTCGCCGAACGGCATGCGGCGCAGGAGCCCGATCGCCTCGAGCGCGAACACTTGTCCGACGCGCACGTGGGTGTCGAAGAAGGTCGCGTGGTCGGCGGCGAGGATCAGGTCGCCGTCGGCGACGAAGTGCAGACCGGCGCCGAGGCACATGCCGTTCACCGCGACGATCACCGGCTTGTCGAAGCCGACGTGCAGGAAGTCGGTCGGCGTGCCGCGGTAGTACGGTCCCTGCGAGGGACCCGAGGTGCCGCCGATCGAGCCGGTCTCCGCGGCGTCCTTGAGATCCGCGCCCGAGCAGAAGGCCTTCTCGCCGGCGCCGGTGATGATCACCACGCGCACGTCGGTATCCTCGCGCGCGCGTCGGATCGCCTCGGGCAGCTCGACCTTGAGCAGGTTGTGGTTGAGCGCGTTCATGCGCTCGGGGCGGTTGAGGGTCAGGGTCAGGACGTGGCCGTCCTTCTCGTACAGCAGGTCTTTGAAATCCACCGGTGCTCTCTCTCAGACGAGGTGGTAGAGGCGCGCGCAGTTCTCGGCCGTCGCTTTGCGGCGCAGCGCCGGGTCGAGCCCTGCGAACGCTTCGTCGATCGCTTTGCGTGAGTGCGGGAACGGGCTGTCGGGGTGCGGGTAGTCCGACGCCCACATGACGTTGTCGGCGCCGATCAGCGGCAGGAGCTGCGGTCCGAGCGGCTCCTCCTCGAAGGTCACCAGCACCTGCTGGCGGAAGATCTCGCTGGGTTTTTGCTTGATGCGGTAGTCCTTCGCCGCGTGCAGGTGCTTGTCGGCGACCGCGTCCATGCGCTCGACGAGGTACGGGATCCAGCCGATGCCCGCCTCGGCGAGGACGAGCTTCATCTTCGGATTGCGCTCGAGCGCGCCCGAGAAGACCATCGCCGCAAGCGGCTCGTCCATCTGCATCGGCGTCACCGCCGACCACGCGGCGAGCTTCCAGCTCTGCGCGTCGAGCTCGATCAGCGAGCCGCCGCCGCCGATGTGGAAGCTGATCGGCAGCTCGAGGCTCGCGGCCGCTTGCCAGAGCCGCTCCCACGCCGGGTCGGTGACGCGCGTCTCGAAGCAGTAGAGGATCGCGCCGCGGTGGCCGAGCTTCGCGACGCGCTCGAGCTCCGCGACCGCGGCCGCGGGATCGTGCGCCGGCAGCACCGGCAGCACGCACAGGCGCTGCGGAGCGACCGCGTTGAACTCGGCCGCCCAGTCGTTGTACGCGCGCAGGCACTCCGCCTTGAGCTCGAGGTCGTCGATCTGCAGACCGAGCAGCGACGGTCCGTAGATGACCGACGACCAGATGCCGTCGAGGTCCATGTCCTGGAGCCGCAGCTCGGGCGTGCTCGCGCGCAGGCCGTCGTCCTCGATGCCGGCGCGCGCGATCGCGCTGTACTGCGCGATCGTGAGGCCGCTCGGGCCGAGCACCTTGTCGCCCGCGACCCAGAGCTTGTGCTTGCTGCGCTCGACGACCCGCGGCGCGAGGGGTCTGAGCTTCTCCGGCATGCGCGCCTGCCAGAGGTCCGGCGGCAGCGCCCACAGGTCGATGTGGTCGTCGCAGGAAAAGATGCGCTCGCTCGCTTCCATGTCCTTCTCCCGACGCCGGACGCCCTGCCGCGCGCGTATCAGGACTGGCGTCTCAGGTCGACAGGTCGGGCAGCGGCACGCCGTTGGTGCGCAGCGACTCCGCGAGCCGCAGCGCCGCGTGGCCGAGGGCGAGGAAGAAGAGCGATCCCGCGGCGAGGATCCCCGTGTAGACCCACAGGTCGAAGCGCTCGAAGACGCCGCCCTGGCAGCCGAAGATCGTGCACTCGCCGCCGAACGCGAATAGGAAGCCGTTGTGGGTCAGGAGCTGGCCCAGGTAGAGCCCGAACGAGTGCTGGCCGAGCCACGAGAGGCTCGTGCGCAGCACGTCGACGGACGCGAGGCGCGCCATCGCCGCGAGCAGCAGGACGGTGAGCGGCAGCTCGAGCAGGCGGTTCGCGAACCGCCACCACGCCGCGAGCAGCACCTTCTCCTGCACGAGCGCGAGGACGACGTAGGCGACGAGCGCGGCGATCACCGCGCGCCGACCGAGGCGTCCGGCGTAGGGCGCGAGCAGCATGCCGAACGCGACGTGCGCGAAGAAGCGCGGCGACAGCACCATCCAGCCGCTCAGCCCGAGCGAGCCGCGGATCGTCTGCACGTAGAAGAGCGTCACCAGCGTCGCCGCGAGCCCGAGCGCGAGCACGACCGCGATCCCCGCCCGGCGTGCGAGCCAGTGGAAGAGCGGGAAGAGCAGGACGAGCTGCAGGACGACGGTCACGAACCAGCCCATCCCGACTTGCTTCATGTAGCCGATCAGGTGGTAGAGCGGCAGGCTCGGCGTGACGCGCACGATCGCCGGCTTCAGGACCAGCACCATCACCCACCACACCGCGAGCGTCGCCCAGGCCGGAATGAGGATGCGCTTGACGCCGCGCTCCCACCACTCGAGGGTGCGCCGCTCACCCGTGTGGCGCCGGAACCACGACTCGGAGTTCATCCCGAAGAGCACGAGAAACACCGGCACCGAGTGCACGACGAGCAGCGTCATCCACAGCGAGTCCTGGCCGAGGACCGTCGAGTGGATGAAGGTCACGCCGATGATCGCCAGGCCCTTCACCATGTCGATCGAGGCGAGGCGCTGCGTGGCGGGCGACGCGGTCACGCAGCAGAGCTAGCGGAACGGTCTCGCGACGGACAAGCCCGCGCGACCCGCTTGGAGCGCGCATGCGATCCTGCTAGCCGTGGGCGCGGATAGCGGGCGCTACATTTCCGGACGATCGTCCGGCGCTCGCGCCGCAGCCGCAGACGGAGGAGCACGCCATGACGACGCAGCTCGCAGCCTCGGACGGGTCCGACGTCCGCCGGTACGACCTGTTCATCGACGGCAAGTTCGTTCCCGCCGCCTCGGGACGGACCTTCACCTCGACCAACCCCGCGAACGGCGAGGTGGTGTGCGAGGTCGCCGAGGGCGACGCGGCCGACATCGACCGCGCCGTCGTCGCGGCGCGCGCCTGCTACGAAAACGTCTGGTCGCAGATGCCGGTCGCCGAGCGCGGCAAGCTCTTGCTGCGCGTCGCGGCGCGCCTGCAGGAGCGTCTCACGGAGATCGCCCAGCTCGAGACGCTCGACATGGGCGGTCCGACGCTCTGGACCATGGGCACCGCGATGCAGGCCGTCGAGGTGTTCGAGTACTGGGCGGGGATGGCGACCAAGATCCAGGGCGAGGTCGTCCCGTCGATGATGCCCGGCGAGTCGCTGAACTACGTGCTGCGCGAGCCGCTCGGCGTGGTGGGCGGCATCACGCCGTGGAACGGCCCGCTGATCATGGCGGCGTGGAAGACCGCGCCCGCGATCGCCTGCGGCAACACGGTGGTGCTGAAGCCCGCGGAGCTGACGCCGATGTCGGCGCTCGAGCTCGCGCGCTGCTTCGTCGACGCCGGCGCGCCCGACGGCCTCTTCAACGTCGTGCCCGGCTTCGGCCCCACCGCCGGCGCCGCGCTCGCGGCCCATCCGGACGTCGACAAGATCGCGTTCACCGGCGAGACCACGACCGGTCAGGAGGTCGCGCGCAACGCCATCGTCAATCTCAAGCTCGTGACGCTCGAGCTCGGCGGCAAGTCGCCGCACATCATCTTCGACGACGTCGACATCGACCGCGCGGTCGCGAACGCGATCTTCGGCATCTACACGAACTGCGGTCAGGTCTGTACGTCGGGCTCGCGCATCTTCGTGCACGAGAAGATCTACGACCCGTTCGTCGAGAAGCTCGTCGAGCGCGCGAAGAAGATCCGCATCGGCGATCCGTTCGATCCGGCGACGCAGCTCGGACCGCTGGTGTCGAAGGAGCAGTTCGAGCGCGTCTCGCGCTACGTCGAGATCGGCAAGAGCGAGGGCGCGAAGCTGCTCTGCGGCGGCAAGAAGCCGTCCGATCCCGCGCTCGCGCGCGGCTACTACTTCGAGCCGACGGTGTTCGTCGACGTCGACAACAAGATGCGCATCGCGCAGGAGGAGATCTTCGGCCCGGTCGCCTGCGTGCTCAAGTTCTCGAGCGAGGAGGACGTGCTGCGCAAGGCGAACGACATCGTCTACGGCCTCGCCGCCGGCATCCAGACCAACGACATCAAGCGCGCGCACAAGCTCGCGCGGCGTCTCAAGGCGGGCTCGGTGTGGATCAACACCTACCACCGCATCGAGACGAGCTGCCCGTTCGGCGGCTACAAGATGTCGGGCTACGGGCGCGAGAACGGCACTGCGATGGTCCAGTACTTGACGCGCACCAAGAGCGTCGCGGTCGACCTCAACGACTACACGCTCGACCTCTTTGCGTAGCTCCGTGCGCGCGGCGCGGCTCGTCGCGGGTTTGGGCGCGTGCCTCGTCGCCGCCGCGCTGGCGGGGTGCGCGCCGCTCGCGAGGAGCCGCGCGGCGGTTTCTCAGGACTGCGGCGGCGAGGCCGTCGCGCGCGCCGAGCAGGCGGTCACGGACGGCGTGCTGCGCGCGCCGATCCGCTTTCTCGCCGACGACGCGCTCGAAGGTCGCGGACCGGGCACGCGCGGCGACGTGCTCGCTCGACTCTACATCTCGACCACTCTGCAGCTCCTCGGCGTCGCACCCGCGCTGCCGGACGGCGGCTACGAGCAGCCGGTCGAGCTGCTCGGCGTCACGACGCGCGCGCCGAAGAGCTGGACGTTCCGCGCCGGCGGACGACGCGTCGTGCTCGACGGCGAGTCCGACTACGTCGTCGTGAGCGGTGCGGCGCGCGAGCGCGTGTCGCTCGACGACGCCGAGCTGGTCTTCGTCGGCTACGGCATCGAGGCGCCGGAGTACGGCTGGGACGACTTCAAGGGCGCCGATCTGCGCGGCAAGGTCCTGCTGATCTTGAACGACGATCCCGACTGGGATCCGGAGCTCTTCGCCGGCGAGCGGCGGCTCTACTACGGCCGCTGGACGTACAAGTACGAGAGCGCCGCGCGCCAGGGCGCGGCCGGCGCGATCATCCTCCACACGACGCAGTCCGCGGGCTACCCGTGGCAGACGGTGCAGGCGTCGTGGCGCGGCGAGAGCTCGCGTCTCGCGAGCGCGGCCGAAGGGCGCGGGCTCGCAGTCGAGGCGTGGCTGCAGGAGGACGCGGCGCGGCGCGTGGTCGCGCTCGGCGGACGTGATCTCGACGAGCTCGTCCGCGCGGCGCGCTCGCGCGACTTCGCGCCGGTGCCGCTCGGCGTGACGACGTCGCTCGCGCTGTCGAGCGAGGTGCGGCGCTACGAGACCGCGAACGTCGTCGGCGTGCTGCGCGGCAGCGATCCGGCGCTGCGCGACGAGTACGTCGTCTACACGGCGCACCACGATCACCTCGGCACGACGCGCGACGCCGACGGCCGCGAGCAGATCCACAACGGCGCGCTCGACAACGCGGCCGGCGCCGCGCAGCTGCTCGCGATCGCGCGCGCGTTCGCCGCGCTACCCGAGCCGCCGCGGCGCTCGGTGCTGTTCGTCGCGACCGGCGCGGAGGAGCAGGGCTTGCTCGGCGCCGAAGCCTTCGTCGCCGATCCGCCGGTGCCGCTCGAACGCGTGGTCGCGAGCTTCAACATCGACGGCGGCAATCCATTCGGGCGCACGCGCGACGTGGGCGTGATCGGCCTCGGCAAGTCGACGCTCGATCAGGCGGTCGCCCGCGCGGCCGCATGCCAGGGGCGCACGATCGGCGGCGACCCGTTCCCCGACCGCGGTCTCTTCTACCGCTCGGACCAGTTCAGCTTCGCGCGCGCCGGCGTGCCCGCGCTGTTCTTGCGGCCGGGGATCGACTTCGTCGACCGGCCGCCGGGATGGGGACGCGTGCAGTACGAGGCGTGGGAGCAGGACCACTACCACCAGCCGAGCGACGACTACGATCCGGCGTGGGACCTCTCCGGCATGATCGAGGACGTGCGCCTCGCGTTCGTCGCGGGTCTGCTCGTCGCGAACGATCCGTCGCCGCCGTGCTGGCTGCCGGGCGACGAGTTCGCGCCGCGTCGCCCGTGCCGCGTCAGCTCGTCTTCGCCCTGAAGCCGACGTTCCCGCAGCGCGCGTCGTACAGGTAGTCGAACGCGAGCAGCGGACGGCGTCCGGTGTTGACGAACGTGTTCGACGACTCGATCCACGTCGCCACCGTGGGCGCGGGGCCGCTCGGCTGTGGGGACAGCACGTACTCGTAGGACGCCGCGGGCGCGTCCGGCGAGCCGGCGACGATCTGCATGTGCGTCCCGTTCGGGACGGTCGGCAGGCTGGTCGCATGGTCGACCGCGGCGGCGGGGCGCTGCGACTTCTCGAGCGCGAGGAACATGTCGCGGATGCCGACGTCGAGCAGCAGGTGGCCGCAGAACTGGTTCGGCTGCGCGAGATTCGGAAAGGCGAAGCAGCCAGGCGCCGAGTCCCAGTCGCCGGCGATCGTGGTGCTCGGTGACAGAGCCACGGTGTCGAAGCCCGCGGTCGACGTGATGCCGACGGTGACCGAGGTCGTGGTCAGCACGTAGCCCGGGCTCACGTCGCTCGGCGGGTCGCCGGCCGCGACTTGCAGGAAGGGATTGTCCGCGGGCAGGTCGAGGCCGTCGTCCTCCGCCGTGGGGGCACGGTCGAAGCCGACGCCCAGGTAGCGCAGCGTCGGCGTCGGCGGGTCGGCCTCGCACTGCGGGTAGCCCTTCGCGCAGTACGCGTCGGTGATCGCGAGCACCTTGATCGCCGGCGTGCTGACGATCGTGCCGTCCGCGAGGCGAAACTGCACCGGAGCGAGGTAGTAGTTGCCTGCGTAAGTGCGGCCGCTGCTGTCGTAGAACTTGACGCCCGGCGCCCCGGGCCCCATCGCGCCCTCGCCGAGGTCCGAGAGGGGCACCATCACGCCGAGCGAGCCGGTGTCGATGACGAAGCTCTTGAACGGAACGCCCGTGCCGACCGCGGCCTCGATGACGAGGCCATCCTGCATGGTCTCGTCGACGCAGTCGGCGGACGAACCGCCGTTCCTGCAGAGGAGCGGCAGCGTGTAGCTCGTCGTTCCGTACGTGCAGTCGATCGGGTTCGCATGGAGGATCTGCGAGCGCCCGAGCGACTTGGCGGCGCTCGTGGCCTGCGCGACGCGCGCGGTGGAGCTCGTCGTCGCGTGGTCGATCGAGGCGGTCAGCGTGATCGGGTTCGGGAAGTAGCTGCCGTCGTACGCGAACTGCACGGTGGACCCCGAGGTCAGGGCGACCGACTGCGGCGTGATCGCGCCCGGCGGTGCGCCGTGCACCTCGACAAGCAAAGGATTGTCCGCGCTGGGCTCGATCACGCCTCCGGCCGCGTCGTACGCGACGACGTCGATGCTGAAGGCCTGCGGCGACGAGGTCGTGCCCTTCGTGCGCGGGTTGTCGAGCCGCACGACCGACGGCGAGAACGCCACCTCGCCCGGGCGCGGCTGCGCGTCGTTGCCGCCGTCGCTGCACGCCGCGGCGAGCAGTGACGCGAGCACCATCGAGAACGCCATCGAACGCGACACGCCGCACCTCCTCAGGCGGACGCACGCATCGCGTCCGGTGCTGGGTCATCGGCGTTCGGGGCGGCGAGCTTGACCCGGCGTCAGGCGGATGCCGTGCGCGCTGCTTGCGCGCTCCGGCCAGGAGTGCTCATCGGTCGGGCATGGCGATCCAGCGCACGACCTCGCGTGCGGCCTCGGCCATCGACGGCGTAGCCGCCGCCAAGCGCGACCCGACCGAGGCCGCGCGGGCGCGGCTGCGTGCCACGACGCAGGCCCGGTACCACTGGGCGGCGCACGTCGCGCTCATCGCTGCCTTCGCCGCCGGCGGCATCGCGGTCGCGCTCGCGGCGCTCGGCCCGCTGCGCGGCTCCGACCTCGTCGCGCTCGCGCTGATCCTGCTCTGGATCGTGCTCGCCGAGTACGCGGCGCACCGCTGGTCGCTGCACCGCAAGAGCTTCCCGCGCGCCGTCTACCACCGCCACGTGCACGAGCATCACGTCTTCTTCACCGCCGAGCGGATGTGGATCGACCGCCTCGACGACCTGCGCTGGGTGCTCTTCCCGCCCTGGGCGCTGCCGCTGCTGGTCGCGACGATCCTGCCCTTCGCGGCGCTGCTGTGGTGGCTCGCAAGCCCGCGCGTGGCCTGGCTCCTCGTGCTCGCGGTGATCGTCTACTACGGGCTCTACGAGGTGGTGCACGCGCTCGCGCACGTCCCCACGCGGCCGACGCCCATTGGACGCGCCATCGCCGCGGTCACCCGACACCACCGCATCCACCACGACCTGGCGCTGATGAAGCACTGGAACTTCAACTTCGTCCTGCCGCTCGGCGACTGGCTCTTTGGGACGACGTGGCGCGAGGACCGCGCCGCCGCGAGCGGGCGGCGCGATCCTCGGCGGGGCGACGGGCGCGATCGATAGGTGACGGTGCTCGGCGCGTGGCGCGACGAGCACCGTCGCTCGTCAGGCGGCCGCGGACGCCGCGGGGCGCGTCGGCTCCGACTGGCTCGGCTGGCTCGGCGCGGCGAGCGCGGCGCGCGCCTTCGCGTGGTACTTCTCGGCGTCGAAGCGGCGCGTCGTCCACCAGTAGCGGATCGTGCTGCCCGACCAGTTGTTGGTGATCCGGCCGGCCGCGGTCTTGTACCAGCTCCGCGGCGTTGCGGCCCACACCGTGCGCTCGAGCTCCGCCTGGATGTTGCGGTTGTACTCCTCCATGGCGCGCTCATCGAGGTCGAGCCAGGCGAGGTCGCGCTCCATGAGCTGCTTGATCGCCTGCACGATGTAGTTGGTCTGGCACTCGATCATGAAGATGATCGAGTTGTGCCCGAGGTTCGTGTTCGGGCCGTACATCATGAAGAAGTTCGGGAAGCCGGCGTGCGTGATGCCGCGGTAGGCGCGGGCGCCGTCCTTCCACTCGGCCTCGAGCGAGCGACCCTTCAGACCCTCGATCTGCATCGGCGCGAGGAAGTCGGTCGACAGGAAGCCGGTCGCGAGGATCAGCACGTCGAGCGGGTGCTTGCGGCCGTCGACGGTGACGACGCCGTCCTCCTCGACGTGATCGATGCCCGAGGTGACGAGCTCGACGTTCTGCCGGTTGAGCGTCGGGTAGTAGTCGTCCGACACCAGGATGCGCTTGCCGCCGATCGGGTAGTCGGGGACGAGCTTCTTGCGCAGCTCGGGGTCGCGGATGTTGTCCTCGATGTTCTTGAGCGCGACCTTGCGCGTTGCGTTGGCGAAGAAGGTGTTGCCGATGAACAGCGGGAAGCGCAGCTCGAGCAGCGCCCAGATCCACCAGCGGTAGAGCTTCGCCGCGAACGGCACGTTCTCGAAGATCCACTTCTCGCGCTCGGTGTACGGGCGGTCGCCGCGCGGCAGCATCCAGTTCGCGCTGCGCTGGAAGATCGTCAGATGCTCGACCTTGGGGGCGATCTGCGGGATGAACTGGATCGCGCTCGCCGCGTTGCCGATCACGCCGACGCGCTTGCCGGTGAGGTCGTAGGCGTGGTTCCAGCGCGCCGAATGGAACTTCTCGCCGCGGAAGCGGTCGAGCCCGGGGATGTCGGGGATGTACGGGCGGTTGAGCTGTCCGACGCCGCTGACCAGCACCTCGGCCTCGATCGCCTCGCCGGACTTGGTGCGGAGCTTCCACACGCCGCGCGACTCGTCGAAGCTCGCGTCCGCGATCTCGGTCTCGAAGCGAATGTGGCGCTTGACGTCGTACTTGGTCGCGCAGTGCTCCATGTAGGCGAGGATCTCGTCGTGCGGCGCCCACTTCCGCGACCAGTCGGTCTTCTGCTCGAACGAGAAGCAGTAGGCGAAGGCGGGCACGTCGCAGCAGGCGCCCGGGTAGGTGTTGTCGCGCCAGGTGCCGCCGAGGCGGTTCGACTTCTCGTAGATCGTGAAGCTGTCGATCCCCGCCTGCTTGAGCTGGATCCCGAGGCAGAGGCCCGAAAACCCTGAACCGATGATCGCGATTCGCGGCGTTCGCTTCGTGTCGAGCATCGTCACCCTCCCGAGGCCCCGAGCCTATGCGCGTGCGGCGCGCGGCGGAATGGCGGCGTCGGCCACCTTTTTGATATTTTCGGCCACAGGGAGCGAAACATGCAACCGTGGGAGGTGCGACGCGGGATCGGCAGCGTGCAGCTGCTCGTCAGGCTCGCCGGTGAGCACGGGGTGTCTCCCGCCGCGTGCCTGCGCGGCTCGGGGATCCGCGTCGACAGCCTCGACGACCCGGACGCCGAGATCGAGCCGGCGCAGGAGCTGGCCGTCGTGCGCAACCTGGTGCGCCACCTCGGCCACGTCCCCGGCATCGGGCTCGAGGCCGGCAGCCGCTACCGGCTGACCGCGTACGGCATCTGGGGCTACGCGCTGCTCAGCAGCCGGACGCTGCGCAGCGCCAGCGAGTTCGGCATCCGCTACCTCGACCTGACCTTCGCCTTCGTCCGCTTCCGCACCGACAGGTCGACGCGCGACCTGCGCGTCGTGCTCGACGACTCGAGCATCCCCGAGGATTGCCGGCAGTTCCTGCTCGAGCGCGACGCCGCTGCCTCGGTCGCCGTGCAGCGCGACCTGTTCCAGCGTCCGGTGCCGCTGCAGCGCGTCACCTTCCGCTTCCCGCGCCCGCGCTACGCGGAGCGCTTTTCGGAGCTCTTCCCGGGGCCGGTGTCGTTCGGTGAGCCCGAGAACTCGATCACCATCGCCCCGAACTGGGCCGACCAGCCGCTCCCGCAGGCGAACGAGCGCACGGCGCGCTTCTGCGAGGAGCAGTGCCAGGAGCTGCTGACCCGGCGACGCGCGCGCAGCCACGTCTCCGAGCGCGTGCGCCAGTACCTGCTGCGGCCCTCGCGCGGCAACGACATGGAAGGCGTCGCCGCGGAGCTCGGCATGGCGCCGCGGACGCTGCGCCGACGCCTCGCGGCGGAGGGGACGTCGTTCCGCCGTCTGCTCGACGAGGTCCGCGAGACGCTCGCCGAGGAGATGCTGACCCACCGCATGACGGTCGAGGAGGTCGCGGAGCGATTGGGCTACGCGGAAGCGTCGAGCTTCGTGCACGCGTTCAAGCGCTGGAAGGGCGTGCCGCCGGGGCTGTACCGCGACCGCGAGGCGCCGAACCACGAGCGCGAGGCGCAGCTCCACGGGCGCGACGCGCAGGTCCACGAGCACGAGGCGCGGCGCGACTGACGCTCTTGCCCCGGCGTGGCTCGCGTCCGGCGGCGCGAGCGAAGGGCGCGTGGCAGCGCCGCCGACCGCGATCTAAACCTCCGTCTGCCGGACGGGACGCGAACGTGGCCTACGCGGTGAAGGAGATTTACTACACGCTCCAGGGCGAGGGAGCGCGCACCGGCCGGGCGGCCGTCTTCTGTCGCTTCGCGGGCTGCAACCTGTGGTCGGGGCGCGAGGCGGATCGCTCCGAGGCGGCATGCTGGTTCTGCGACACCGACTTCGTGGGCATCGACGGACCCGGCGGCGGGCGCTTCGCGACCGCGGACGAGCTCGCGGCGGCGATCGCCGAGTGCTGGCGCCAAGGCGCGGGCGACGCCGACGCCGGCGGCGGCCGCGCGGCGCGGCCGTACGTGGTCTTCACGGGTGGGGAGCCGCTCCTCCAGCTCGACGAGAGCGTCGTCGCGGCGTGTCATCGGGCGGGCTTCGAGGTCGCGGTCGAGACCAACGGCACGATCGAGCCGCCGCCCGGGATCGACTGGCTCACGGTGAGCCCGAAGCCCGGCTCCACGCTCGTCGTGACGCGGGGCAGCGAGCTCAAGCTGGTCTACCCGCACGAGGTCACGCCGGAGAGCGTCGCCGACCTCGACTTCGAGGTCTTCTACCTGCAGCCCCTCGACGGCCCCGACGTCCGCGAGAACACGGCGCGGGCGCTCGAGTACTGCCGACGGCACCCGCGCTGGCGGCTCAGCCTGCAGACGCACAAGCTGCTCGGCATCCCGTAGCCCGCACGGCCGCCGGGCGCTCCCGCGGGACCGGGCGACCCCGCGGGAGACGTCGCGGCGCCCGAAACCTCGACATCCCGCAAAGCGGCCTTACCTTCGGACGCATGGAAAAGATGCGCCTGATCGCCCTCGAGGACACCGTCGTCTTCCCAGGGATGACGGTGACCCTGCCGATCGACGTCGGCGACGCGACTCGGGTCCTCCTGGTCCCGAAGCACGACAATCAGCACGCCAAGGTAGGCACCGTGGCGGAGATTGCCGACCGGCTGCGCCTGCCGGGCGGCGGCACCGCCGTCGTGCTGTCGGGTCTCCACCGCGGCATCCCGGGGCGCGCCACGACGACCGCCCAGGGCTACCTCGAGGTCGAGGTGACGCCGCACCCGGACGAGGTTCCGCCGCCGGCGAAGACCCAGGCGCTCGAGCGCGAGTACCGGGCCGTCGTCGAGGAGATCCTCGACCTGCGCGGCGCGGACGACCGCATCCGTGCGTTCCTGCGCGCCATCACGCAGCCCGGTCCGCTCGCGGACACCTCGGGCTACTCGCCCGACCTGACCTTCGCGCAGAAGGTCGAGCTGCTCGAGACGCTCGACGTCGTCCAGCGGCTCGAGCTCGCCCTGCGTCTGCAGCGTGAGCGTCTCGCCGACCTGCAGCTGCGCAAGCGCATCCGCGAGGACGTCGAGTCCGGCGCGCAGAAGCAGCAGCGCGAGTACCTGCTGCGCAAGCAGATGGAGGCGATCCGCAAGGAGCTCGGCGAGGACACCGGCTCGGTGGTCGACGAGTACCGCAAGAAGATCGACGAGGCCGGGATGCCGGAGGCCGTGCGCGAGCAGGCCCTGCGCGAGCTCGGTCGCCTCGAGCGCATGGGCGAGACCAGCCCCGAGAGCTCGATGATCCGCACCTACCTCGACTGGCTCGTCGCGGTGCCGTGGTCGAAGCGCTCCGAGGAGCGGCTCGATCCGGTCTACGCGCGCAAGGTGCTCGACGAGGACCACGCGGGTCTCGACGACGTCAAGAAGCGCATCACCGAGTACCTCGCGGTGCGCAAGCTCCGCGCGGAGCGTGGTGTGCCCGACGACAAGCGCTCGGGCGTCATCCTGACGCTGATCGGCCCTCCGGGCACCGGCAAGACGTCGATCGGCGAGTCGATCGCGCGGGCGACGGGTCGCAAGTTCGTCCGCATGTCGCTCGGCGGCGTGCGCGACGAGGCGGAGATCCGCGGCCACCGGCGCACCTACATCGGTGCGATGCCGGGCCGGCTCGTGCGCGCGCTGCGTGACGCGGGGACGATGAACCCCGTGATCATGCTCGACGAGGTCGACAAGATCGGCGCGGATTGGCGCGGTGATCCGTCGGCGGCGCTGCTCGAGGTGCTCGACCCGGCGCAGAACCACGCGTTCCGCGATCACTACCTCGACGTCGAGCTCGACCTGTCGCACGTGCTGTTCATCGCGACGGCCAACGTCGCGGACACCATCCCCGGTCCGCTGCTCGACCGCATGGAGGTGATCCGCTTCGACGGCTACACGGTCGCCGAGAAGGTTGCGATCGCGCGCGGCTACCTGTGGCCGCGGCAGATCGAGCGCAACGGTCTGCGGCCGGAAGAGGTCTCGATCGACGACGACACGCTGCGTCTGGTCGTGAACGAGTACACGCGCGAGGCCGGTGTGCGTCAGCTCGAGCGCGAGCTCGGCACGCTGCTGCGCAAGGCGGCGAC
Organism: Candidatus Binatia bacterium; assembly: GCA_036563615.1. NCBI lineage: Bacteria > Candidatus Binatota > Binatia (SeqCode) > Binatia bacterium. The sequence continues at coordinate 45,422 of DATCMB010000016.1, read as the reverse complement.
GCGCATCGCGTCGGGCGAGGCGACGCCGCCGATCGTGATCGACGAGGCCGCGGTGCGCGAGGCGCTCGGCCGGCAGAAGTTCTTCCAGGAGTCGGCGAGCCGTACCGCCGTTCCGGGCGTGGCGACGGGTCTCGCGGTGACGGGCACGGGCGGCGACGTCCTGTTCGTCGAGGCCGCGGCCATGCCGGGCAACGAGGGCCTGGTGCTCACGGGTCAGCTCGGCGACGTCATGAAGGAGTCGGCGCAGATCGCGCTCAGCTACGTGCGCAGCCACGCGGGTGAGCTCGGTATCGACCGGCAGGCCTTCCACAAGAAGGAGTTCCACATCCACGTGCCGGCCGGTGCGACACCGAAGGACGGCCCGAGCGCGGGCGTGACGATCGTCACGGCGGTCGTCTCGCTGCTCACCGGGCGTCCGGTCAAGCACACGGTCGGGATGACCGGCGAGGTGACGCTGCAGGGGCGCGTCCTGCCGATCGGCGGCGTGAAGCAGAAGGTGCTCGCGGCGCACGCGGCGGGGCTCACCGACGTCATCCTGCCGGCGCGCAACGAGGCGGACCTCGAGGAGGTGCCGCGGGAGGTGCGCGACGTGATGCGGTTCCACCCGGTGAACTCGGTCGAGGAGGTGCTGGCGATCGCGCTCGAGCCGCACGGCCACGCGCTCGCGGCCTGAGCCGACAGCAGCCGGCGATGTCCGCGGTCGATGTCGTGGAACGAGCCCACGGGCTCGTTCCACGACACGCGCGACGGAGCACCGGCGTCGTCGACGCAGCGGATGCCGAGCCTCTGCGTCGCTCGCGGGCGGCGAGGGTTTTGCAATCGCGCCGCCCGTGGCCGAGTTCTCCGTGCGTACCGCCGGCTTGGTGAGCGCCCCGGCGGATGTGGTGTGGCACCAGCTCGTCGACCGCGACTCGGTGTCGGGCTGGCTCGAAGGGATCGATCGGCTGACCGGCAGCGGGCGTCGCTTCGCGACGCGTCGCGCCAACTCTCCCGGCAGCGCGCCGATCGAGGGGCGCGTTCTCGAGCTCGAGCCGGGGGCGCGCGTGCGGCTCGTGCTGTCGGCGCCGTGGCGGCTCCTGCGCGAGATCGAGCTCGAGATCCGGCTCGCGCCCGAGGGGCCGGCGACGCGGGTCGACGTCCACGCGGTGCACCGCCTGCGCCGCGGGGCGTGGCTGCTGCTGCCGTTCCTGCGGCTGCGCGCCGAGGTCGCGCTGCTGCGCGCGATCCGCGGCTTTCGCGCCGCGGTCGAGGACGAGGTCGCGCGGCTACGTCGGCTGCGGCGCGACCAGGTCGAGGAGCCCGTCGCGCGACCCGCGCAGCATCTTTTTTTGACCCTGCTCGACTGATCGCCTCCGCGCGTCGCGCGTGCCGCCTGAGCGCGTGCATCCCCCAGCGGACGCGATATAGTTGCGCTCGCCGCTGCGTCGCGGGGCGAGCACCTCGGTGGCGATTGCCCCGGCTCTGAAGAAAGCGCCAGATCCGGTCGTCATTACCGGCGTGTCGCGCTGACGCGGCACGTCGAACGAGGAGAACAATGGTCAAGCGAATCTTCCTGTTCCTCGCGGTCAACTTCCTGGTCGTCCTGACGATCTCGATCATCCTGAACGTCCTCGGGATCCGGCCGTACCTCGATGCGAACGGGATCGACTACGGGGCGTTGCTCGCCTTCTGCTTCGTCTGGGGCATGGGCGGTGCGCTCATCTCGCTCGCCCTGTCGAAGACGATGGCGAAGTGGATGATGGGCGTTCAGGTCATCGACCCGAACACCAACGATCCGACGCTGCGCCGTCTGGTGAACATGGTCGAGAACCTGGCGCGGGCCGCCGGCATCCCGACCCCCGAGGTCGGCATCTACCGCTCGCCGGAGGTCAACGCGTTCGCGACCGGGCCGACCAAGCGCAACTCGATCGTCGCGGTTTCGACCGGTCTCCTCGAGCGCATGGACTCGAACCAGGTCGAGGGCGTGCTGAGCCACGAGGTGTCGCACATCGCGAACGGCGACATGGTGACGATGACGCTGCTCACCGGCGTCGTGAACGCCTTCGTGATGTTCCTCGCGCGCGTCATCGCGTTCGCCGCCGCCCAGGCGGTGCGCGGCCGCGACGAGAACGAGGGCATGTCCTACGGGATCTACTTCCTGGTCCAGATCGTCTTCGAGATCATCTTCATGATCCTCGGCTCGATGGTGATCGCCTGGTTCTCGCGCTACCGCGAGTTCCGCGCCGACGCGGGTGGCGCCCGCCTGGCGGGTCGCGAGCGGATGATCAGCGCGCTCGAGGCCCTGCGGCGCACGGTCGAGATCCAGGATCCGCGCACGCAGAACTCGATGGCGATGCTCAAGATCTCGAACCCGGCCGGCATCGCGCGTCTGTTCGCGTCGCACCCGCCGCTCGAGGAGCGCATCGCGCGCCTGCGCTCGATGACGGCCTGATCTTCGAGCCGTCCGGAAGTCGAACGAGTCGCTGGAACGGGTCGTCAGCGGAACGCGCTGACGACCCGTTCTGCAAAGAGCTCCAGCGTTTCGATTCGCGGGTTGCGCCCGAAGCTCAGCAGCAGCGTCGTGGCGCCCATCGCGATCGTCTTCTTCACGCGCTCGACGCACTCGTCGGGCGTCCCCGCGATGATGAGGTCGCGTCCGCCGGCGAGGAACGGCACCTCCGCCATCACCGCTTCGGTCGCGCGCCGCGCCTCGTCCTCGGTCTCGCCGATCGCCGCCACCGTCTGCTGCGAGATCTCGATCTCGGCGGGATCGCGCTTCAGGGCGTCACAGTGAGAGCGTAACACCTCGACCTTGTGCTGCAGGTCGCGGTGCGCCCAGCCGAGGTTGTTCCAGATCGTCGCGTGCTCGGCGACGATGCGCAGCAGCACGCGCTCGCCCGTGCCGCCGACGAGGATCGGCGGGTGCGGCGTCTGCAGCGGGCGCGGCTTGCAGTGCGCGTCCTCGACGTGGAAGTGCTCGCCGAAGAACGTCGCCGGCTCGTCGGTCCACATCTTGCGGACGATGGTGAGCGCCTCGTCGAGCTCCTTGAGCCGCGTGCCGATCGGCGGGAACGACAGCCCGTAGGCCTGGTACTCCTGCTGGTGCCAGCCCGCGCCCATGCCGAGGATGAAGCGGCCGCGCGAGACGTGATCGAGCGTCGCCGCCATCTTCGCGAGCACGGCGGGATGGCGGTAGCTTACGCACAGCACGAGGTGTCCGAGGCGCACGCGCTCGGTCAGCGGCGCGAGCGCGGTGAGCTCGGTCCAGCCCTCGAAGATCGGCTGCGTCGCGTCCGGGATGCCGAAGAAGTGATCGACGGCCCAGACGGAGTCGTAGCCCAGCCGGTCGCAGGCTTGCGCCACCGCGACGACGTCGTCCCAGGTGCTTCCGTGCTGCGGCAGGCAGACGCCGAAGCGGATCGGATGGCCGGCCATCGCTCCTTTCCCTCTTACCAGCACGCGCGCCGGGTGCGCCATAGCCGGGCTGTTGACGCGAGCAGCGGCGAGGGGAATGGAGAGAGCGATGAACGAGCAGCCCATGGACGACGCCGCGCTTGCCGCCGTTTCCTTCGCGCCGCTGACGCCGCTCTCCTTTCTCTTCCGGAGTCGCGCGGTCTTTCCCGACAAGATCGCGGTCGTCGATGACGACCATTCGCTCACGTGGTCGCAGTTCGCGGACCACGTCGCGGCCGCGGCGGGCGCGCTCGCGGCAGCGGGGATCGAGCGCGGCGACCGCGTCGCGGTGCTGGCGCCGAACACGCTCGCGTGTCTCGCCGCGCACTTCGCGGTCCCGCTGCGTCACGCCGTGCTGGTGACGATCAACATCCGGCTCGCGCCCGCGGAGATCCAGTACATCCTGCAGCACAGCGGCGCGAAGCTGCTGATCGTCGACGCGGAGCTCGCGCCGAACGTGGCGGACGTGCTCGACGAGGTGCCGGCGCTGCGCACGGTCGTGATCGACCAGCCGAGCGCGGCGCCCGAGGTGCCGGCGAAGTCGCTGGAGGCGCTGTCCGGCTCGGGGCGGCGTGTCGTGCGCTACGCCGAGTTCCTGCGCGAGGGAAGCCCGCAGCCGATCACGACCGACGTGCCCGACGAGCGCATGCCGCTCGCGATCAACTACACGAGCGGCACGACCGGACGTCCGAAGGGCGTCGTCTACACGCACCGCGGCGCGTACCTGAACGCGCTCGGGCAGGTGATCACCTTCAAGCTCGACGCGCGCAGCGTCTACCTGTGGACGCTGCCGCTGTTCCACTGCAACGGCTGGACGTTCCCGTGGGCGGTCGCGGCGGTCGGCGGACAGCACGTGCTGCTGCGCAAGGTCGACCCCGAGCGCGTGTTCGAGCTCATCCAGCGTCACGGCGTCACCAACATGTGCGCGGCGCCGACCGTGCTCATCATGCTCGCGAACCATCCGGGCTTCGCGAGCCTGAAGCTCGAGAAGAAGCTCACCATCGCGACCGGCGGTGCGCCGCCGGCGCCGGCGGTGATCGCGACGGTCGAGTCGATCGGCGCCGAGATCGCGCACATTTATGGTTTGACGGAGACCTACGGCCCGCACACGATCTGCGAGTGGCAGCCGGCGTTGGACGGCGCCGACGCCGCACAGCGCGCGCAGTACAAGTCGCGCCAGGGCGTCCCGAGCGTCACCGCCGTCAAGATGCGCGTGGTCGACGAGAACATGGACGACGTCCCTGCGGACGGCGTCACGCAGGGCGAGGTCATCATGCAGGGCAACAACGTGATGGCCGGCTACTTCGAGGACCGCGACGCGACCGCGCAGGCGTTCCGCGGCGGCTGGTTCCACTCGGGCGACGCCGCGGTGATGCACCCCGACGGCTACATCGAGATCCGCGACCGCAAGAAGGACATCATCATCTCGGGCGGCGAGAACATCTCGACGGTCGAGGTCGAGCGGACGATCTACGGCCACCCGGCGGTCATGGAGGTCGCGGTGGTCGGCGTCCCGGACGACAAGTGGGGCGAGGTGCCGAAGGCCTTCGTCACGCTGAAGCCGGGCGCGAAGCTCGACGAGGCGGAGCTGATCGCGTACTGCCGGCAGCACCTCGCCGGCTTCAAGTGCCCGAAGGCCGTCGTGTTCGGCGATCTGCCGAAGACCGCGACCGGCAAGATCCAGAAGTTCGTGCTGCGCGAAGCGGAGTGGAAGGGGCGCGCGAAGCGCGTCAACTGACGTCCGGCTCGGGGTCGGACGCGGGCGGCGAGGAGTCGGAGCCGGGCGAGGAGTCGGCGCCGGTCGTCTCGCCGCGCAGCAGACGCTCGTAGAGCTCCGCGACGCGCTCGATCGTGTCGATCTCCGCGACCGGCTTGTCGGGTCGCAAGCGCAAAATCCGCGGAAAGCGGAGCGCGAAGCCCGACTTGTGCCGCGCCGAGCGCTGGATGCCGTCGAACGCGACCTCGATCACCACCTCGGGCCGCACCGCGCGCACGCGGCCGCCGTAGACGCGCTCGGTCAAGCGGCGGAAGAGCTTCGTGGTCTCGGCGATCTCCTCGTCGGTGAGCCCCGAGTAGGCCTTGCCGACGTTGAGCAGCGTGCCGTCCGGGCCGCGGACCGCGAAGGTGAGGTCCGAGAGCAGCCCGGCGCGACGTCCGTGGCCCGGCTCGACCGCCGTCACCACGACGTCGAGCGTCGCACGCGCCTTCTTGTACTTGAGCCAGGCGCGCCCGCGCTTGCCGGGCGTGTACGGCGCGCTCTCGTCCTTCAGCATCAGGCCTTCGTTGCCGTTCGCGAGCGCGAGGTCGAAGAGCTTCTCGAGCGCCGCTGCGTCGCTCGCGCGATGGGCGGGCGAGAGCAGGATGCCTTCCGGCAGCGCTAGAGGTTCCAGCAGGCGACGCCGCTCGGCGAGCGGCCGGTCGATCACCAGCGTGCCGTCGACGGCGAGCACGTCGTAGAGGACGAAGACGAGCGGCACCTCCTCCGCGAGCGCGGCGTCGACCGCCTTGCGTCCGAGACGCCGCTGCAGCTGGCCGAAGGGCAGGGCGCGGCCGTTCGCGTAGGCGAGGATCTCGCCGTCGAGGATCAGCGGCGTCGGCAGCCGCGCGAGCCGCTCGACGATCTCGGGGAACGCGCGCGTGATGTCGTCGAGGCTGCGCGAGTAGAGCGCGACGCGTGCGGCGCCGCGCTCCGACGCGGGCTCGACGTGCGCCTGCGCCCGGATGCCGTCGAGCTTCTCCTCGACGATCACGCGCTCCCACGGCAGCTCGTCGCCCGCCTCGTAGGTCGCGGCGAGCTGGAAGCCGAGCGGGTGGAAGAGCGCGAGGTGCGCGCTTCCGAGCTCGCGGCGGCGTGCGCGCAGCGCGACCTCGCCGACGTCACCGCACAGCAGGTTCGCGCGCTTGACCTCGTCGAGCGGGACGTCGCTCGCGCGTGCGATCGCCTGCTCGAGCAGCAGCTCGGAGAGCCCGATGCGCTGTCCGCCGACGAGCAGCTTGACGGTCTCCTTGAGCACGAGCGGCTCGAGCGGCGGCAGCAGCTCACGGAGCACGCGCGCCTTCTCGTCGGGCTTGCGCGTCGCGGCGAGCTGCTCGAGGACGCGGTCCACCTCGAGGACCGACGGCGCCAGGTCGCGTCCGCGCCGCATCTGCAGCAGGCCGAAGGTCTCGCCCATGTCGCCGACCGCGCGGAAGCACTCGCGCAGCGTCTCGGGATCGAGGTCGGGGAACATCTCGACCGCGATGCGGAACAGCGTCGCCCAGCCGACCGAGAGCGTGCGCTGGTCGCGCGCCGCGAACGGTCCGCCGGTCAAGAAGCGCGCCGCGACCTGCAGGCTCTCGTCGTCGAGCCGCTGCAGGTAGTCCGCGACCAGCGCGACCTTGCGCGAGGTCTTGCGGGTCGCGCGCAGCTCGCTGCACAGGGTCGCGAAGCCGCGCACCTACTCCTCGTCTCCGTGCAGCAGGTGCAGCGCGCGCGCTTCGAGCCCGCGCTTCTCGAGCGCGTGCGCAAACGGCGCCGCGTGGCCGTGCGTGGTCAGCACCCGGCGCGCGCCGGTTGCGGCGCCGAGCGCCAGCAGCTCGTCCCAATCGGCGTGATCCGACAGCGGGACGAGCGCGTCCGCGCCGAAGCGGTCGTAGCTCGCATCCAGCAACGCCCAGCCGGTCACCGCGGTGACGCGCTTGCGCTTGAGGAGCGCGAGCATCGGATGGTTGCGCGCCGACGGCGGCACGACGAGCGCGCGCCCGTCGACACGCCCGCGCTCGTACGGCACGACGTCGGGATACTCGATCCCGAAGCTGCGGTAGACCTCGATCATGCGGTGCACGGCGCCGTGCGCCGACACCGGAATGCCCGCCTCCTGCAGGATCTTCGCGACCTCCGGACCCTTGCCGAGCGCGTAGCCCAGGAAGACCGGCACCTCACCGTCGTCGAGCGCGCGCCGCGCCTCGGCGACGATCCGCGCGCGCAGCTCGTCGACCGGCGGAAAGCGGAACACCGGCAGAGCGAAGGTCGCTTCCGTGATCAGCACGTCGCACGGCGGCACGACCGCGGTCGGGCAGGTCAGCGACGGGTGGAGCTTGACGTCGCCCGTGTAGAGCAGGCGCTGGCCGGCGGCTTCGATCAGCGTCAGCGCCGAGCCGAGGACGTGCCCGCTCGGGAAGAACGTGACGCGCGCGCGGACGCCGCCCGGGCCGCGGATCTCGAACGGCTCGCCGTAGGCGTGCGCGACGTAGTCGGTGTCGCCGAGGCGAGCGCGCGCAATGGCGATGGTCTCGGGCGTCGCGTGGATGCGACCGGCGAGCGCTCGCGCGTGGTCGGCGTGACCGTGCGACAAGACGGCACAGGCGACCGGAGCTGCGGGATCGAGGAAGAGGTCGAGGTCTTCGAGGAGGAGGCCTTCGGGACGTACCGCGAGGCGCACGTCACGGCGCTACTCCTCTTTGGCAGCGCTCGGCGCGGCCTCCTCGTCGTGCTCGTGGTCGTGATCGTGATCGTGGTGGTGGCCGTGCTCGTGGTGATGGTGCTCGTGGTCGTGCTCGTCGTCCTCGTCGCTCTCGGGCGGATCGAGCGGGACGTCGAGCAGCGGCTTGGCGCGCAGCATCGCCGCGACCACCGGCACCGCCTTCTGCAGCGTGTCGAGCCGCGCCGCCTCACCGCCGACGCGGCGCGCGAGCACCTCCTCGTACTCGTCGACGGCCTTGGCGAGCGCTTCCTCCTCGCCTTCCTTGACCGTGCCGTCGTCGTGCAGGTGCTCGTTGACCTTGTCCGCGAGCTCGTCGAGCTTCTCGCCAACCTTCCGGGTCAGCCTCGTCCCGACGTACTCGTTCCACAGCGCCTGGAAGGCGCGGTTCGCGGGGACGTCGCGGCGCAGGCCCGAGCTCAGCATGTAGACCCGCTCGGCGATCGCGCGCACGGAGTTCATTCCGCGTCGGCTGTGGAACGCGTTCAAGCGTGCGAGGCGGTCGCGCAGGCGCTCGGGCGAGCCGCCCTCGGCGAGGACGTTCAGGCAACGCTCGAATTCGTCGAGGGTCAGGTTGGCCATCCGCACGATGTAGCGTCCGGCCCTGGGCGTCTCAAGACGATGCTCGGGCGGCGAGCGCGCCTTGAGCGCGTCGCCGCGCTGCCTTAGGGAAGAGCGCGATGGGGCTCTTCCTCCTGCGCAGGCTGGTGCAGATGGTGCCCCTGCTGCTCGGGATCACGTTCCTCTCGTTCCTCATCGTCGACCTGGCGCCGGGCGACTTCTTCTCGACGCTGGCGCTCAACCCCGCGATCTCGCCCGAGGCGATCGAGGAGATGAAGCGCAGCTTCGGCTACGGCGAGCCGCTGCTGAAGCGCTACCTCGCCTGGCTCTGGCAGGTGCTGCACGGCGACTTCGGTCTGTCGGTCGCGCACCGCGTGGGCGTGCTGACGCTGATCGGCGAGCGCGTGGGCAACACGCTGATCCTGTCGGTGTCGGCGTTGATCGTCACCTGGGTGGTCGCGATCCCGCTCGGGGTCATCGTCGCGGTGCGACGCGGGCGCTTCTCCGACCGCTTCCTGTCGCTGCTCGCGTTCCTCGGCATGTCGCTGCCGAATTTCTTTCTTGCGTTCCTACTGCTGCGGCTCGCGCTGCTGACGGGGTGGTTCCCGGTCGGCGGCACAGTGTCCTTCGACTACGAGCACCTCGACACCTGGGGGAAGATCGTCGACCGGCTGCACCACCTCATCCTGCCGACGATCGTGCTCGCGACCAGCGGCATGGCGAGCCTGATGCGGCTCATGCGCGGCGCGATCCTCGACCTGCAGCGCGCCGACTTCGTGCGCACCGCGCGCGCCAAGGGCCTCGCCGAGCGGACGGTGCTGTTCAAGCACGTGCTGCGCAACGCGATGAACCCGTTCATCACGCTCGCGGGCTACGAGCTCGGCACGCTGCTCGGCGGCGCCGCGCTCGTCGAGGCCGTGATGAACCTGCAGGGGCTCGGCTCGCTGATGCTCGAGGCCGTGCTCGCGCTCGACCTCTACCTGGTCATGGGATCCGTGCTGATGGGCTCGCTGCTGCTGCTGATCGGCAACCTGCTCGCCGACCTCGCGCTCGCGCTGTCCGACCCGCGCATCGACCTGAGCGGATCGAGGACGGCGGGATGAGCGAGCCGCGCGTCAAGCCGGCCGCGGTGATCGAGCCCGGCGGCGGGCTCGAGGGCGAGCTGCTCGCCGCGACGCCGCGTCCCGCGCGGCGCTCGCGGCTGCGCATCGGCCTCAGCGGCGCGATCCTGCTCTTCCTCTACGCGACCGCGGCGCTCGCGCCGTGGGTCGCGCCCTACGAGCCGGGACGCCAGCACCGTCGCTCACCGAACGCGCCGCCGATGCGGCTCCATTTCTACGCGCCGTCGGAGTGGGGCACGGAGGGGGTCCTGTACTTCCACCCGCAGCGCATGGTCGACAGCCTCCGGCGTCGCTACGAGGTCGACCGCGCGGTGCGTGTGCCGGTGCGCTTCTTCACCGGCGGTCACCTCTTCCAGTCGGCGGATCCGCGCGTGCCGCTCTTCCTGCTCGGCAGCGACGCGCTCGGGCGCGATCTGTTCTCGCGCCTCGTGTGGGGCTCGCGGATCAGCCTCTCGATCGGCGTGATCGGCGTGCTGATCAGCCTCGGCATCGGGACCATCGTCGGCGTGGTCGCGGGCTACGTCGGAGGACAGGTCGACAACCTGCTCATGCGGCTGTGCGAGGTGATGATGTCGCTGCCGGCGTTCTACTTCCTGCTCGCGCTCGCCGCCGTCATCCCACCCGGGCTCTCGTCCGCGCAGACCTTCCTGCTGATCGTCGTGCTGATGAGCTTCATCCGCTGGGCGGGCTTCGCGCGCGTCATCCGCGGCATGGTGACCTCGATCCGCGAGCTCGAGTACGTGCAGGCGGCGCGCGCGCTCGGCGCCGGACGTGTGCGCACGATGCTGCGTCACGTCGTGCCGGCGACGCTCGGCTACACCATCGTCGCGGCGACGCTCGCGATCCCGGGCTTCATCCTCGGCGAGAGCGCGCTGTCGCTGCTCGGGCTCGGCATCCAGGAGCCGAGCACGAGCTGGGGATCGCTGCTGAAGGACGCGAACAACCTCGCGAACCTCGACAAGTACCCGTGGATCCTCGCGCCCGGCGTCTGCATCGCGGTGACCACGATGGCGTTCAACTTCCTCGGCGACCAGCTGCGCGACTGGCTCGACCCGCGCGCGGAGCGCGGCGCATGAGCGCGCCGGCGGCGGCCACGGCAGCGACGGGACCGCTGCTCGAGGTGCGCGACCTCGTCGTCGAGTTCGCTACGCCGCGCGGCACCGTGCGCGCGGTCGACGGCGTCGATCTGTCGATCGAGCGCGGGCGGACGCTCGGGCTGGTCGGCGAGTCCGGCAGCGGCAAGAGCGTCACCTCGCTCGCGATCATGCGCCTGCTCGACGCGAACGCGCGCATCCGCTCGGGCGTCATCCGCTTCGACGGCGTCGATCTGCTCGCGCTCGACGAGAGCGCGATGCGCGAGGTCCGCGGCGGGCGCATCGGCATGATCTTCCAGGAGCCGATGACCTCGCTGAACCCGGTGTTCACCGTCGGCTCGCAGGTGGCGGAGGTGCTGCGGGTGCAGCGGCGGATGTCGCGCAAGGACGCCTGGCGGCGCGCCGTCGAGCTCATGCAGATGGTCGAGATCCCGGACGCCGAGCGGCGCGCGCGCTCCTACCCGCACCAGCTCTCGGGCGGCATGCGCCAGCGGGTGATGATCGCGATGGCGATCGCGTGCGAGCCGGCGCTCCTGATCGCCGACGAGCCGACGACGGCGCTCGACGTCACGATCCAGGCGCAGATTCTCGATCTGCTGCGCGGCTTGAAGGAGCGGCTCGGCATGAGCCTGCTGCTGATCACGCACGACCTCGGCGTGGTCGCCGCCGAGGCCGACGCGGTGGCGATCATGTACGCCGGGCGGATCGTCGAGCGCGCGCCTGTGCGGGAGCTGTTCGCGGCGCCCGCGCATCCGTACACCGGGCTGCTGCTCGCGTCGCTGCCGCGCCTCGAGCACCGCGCCGAGCGCTTGATGGCGATCCCCGGGCGCGTTCCCGAGCTGCTGAACCTGCCGTCGGGCTGCCGCTTCCGCGATCGCTGCCCGCGCGCGAGCGCGCGCTGCGCGGCGGAAGATCCAAGGCTCGAGACGATCGCGCCGGGGCGCAGCGTCGCGTGCTTTCATCCGACCCTGGAGCCCACCGCGGAGGCGCCGGCGTGAGCGAGACCACGAGCGCGCGTCGGCCGCTCGTCGAGGCGCGCAACCTCGTCAAGCACTTCCGCGTCGGCGGCAGCTTCTTCCGCGCCGGCAAGGACGTCGTGCGCGCGGTCGAGGACGTGAGCCTCGAGGTCTACCCGGGCGAGACCCTCGGCGTCGTCGGCGAGTCGGGCTGCGGCAAGTCGACCCTCGGTCGCCTGCTCCTGCGGCTCATCGAGCCGACGTCGGGCGAGGTGATCTTCGACGGCCGCTCGCTCGCCGGGCTTTCCGCGCGCGAGCTCCGCCGCCTGCGCCGCGAGATGCAGATCGTCTTCCAGGATCCGTACGGCTCGCTCGACCCGCGCATGAAGGTCGGCGCGATCATCGCCGAGGGCATCGAGATCCACGGGCTCGCGCGCGGGCGCGCGAAGCGCGAGATGGTCGAGCGTCTGCTCGGCGAGGTCGGGCTACGTCCCGAGCACGCCGAGCGCTACCCGCACGAGTTCAGCGGCGGACAGCGGCAGCGGATCGGCATCGCGCGCGCGCTCGCGGTGGGGCCGCGCTTTCTCGTCTGCGACGAGCCGGTGTCGGCGCTCGACGTCTCGGTGCAGGCGCAGGTGATCAATCTGCTCGCGGATCTGCAGGCGAAGCACGGGCTCGCCTACTTCTTCGTCGCGCACGACCTGCGCGTGGTCGCGCACCTGAGCCATCGCATCGCCGTGATGTACCTCGGGCGGATCGTCGAGATCGGCGCGACCGAGCGGATCCTCGCGGCGCCGCACCATCCGTACACGCGCGCGTTGCTCGCCGCGGTTCCGGAGCCCGATCCCGAGCGGCGCGCGGTGCGCGCCGAGGTGAAGGGCGACGTGCCGAGCCCGATCGCGCCGCCGCCGGGCTGCGCGTTCCACCCGCGCTGCCCGTTCGCCGAGGAGCGCTGCCGGCGCGAGCGCCCGCTGCTGGTCGGGAGCGAGCGGCACGCCGTCGCGTGCCACGTCTTCCCGGTGGACGAGAAGCCGAGCGACGCCGAGAGCTCGCTCGGGCCTAGTGCTTGACGTCGGCCTCGCGCTGCGGCGTCGCCGTCGCGGGCGGGCGCTTGCCGATCGCGCAGTGGCCCTCGAACAGGGCGCCCGCGTGCACCACCACGCGGCGCGCCTCGAGATCGCCGATCAAACGGCAGCCCGGCTTGAGCTCGACGCTCTCGGTCTGCCGCACGTGTCCCTCGATGGTGCCGTAGACGACGAGCTGCTGCGCGCGCACGTTGGCGCGCAGCACCGCGCTCGGTCCGACGACGAGCAGGGCGTCGGCGCGCACCTCGCCCGTCAAGCGTCCATCGATGCGTGCATTGCCCGGAAACGTGATGCGCCCGCTGATCGCGACGTCGGCGGCGATCTCGTGTTTGAAGCGCTCGCCGGGCTGTTCTCCAACCGCGGCCGGCGTCGGTCCGCGGTCAGGGCTCACCGATTGAGCCCTTCCTCCTTGATGCGGGCCGCCTTACCGGCGCGCTCGCGCAGGTAGTAGAGCTTGGCGCGACGCACGCGACCGCGCGTCGTGACCTCGATGCGGTCGATGCGCGGCGAGTGGATCGGGAAGGTGCGCTCGACGCCCACGCTGTACGACACCTTGCGCACGGTGAACGTCTCCCGGTTGCCGCCGTTGCTGCGACGCAGGACGGCGCCCTCGAACACCTGGATGCGCTCCTTCTCGCCCTCGACCACCTTGACGTGGACGCGGACCGTGTCGCCCGGGCGGAAGTCCGGGATGTCGGTCCGGAGCTGCTCGCGTTCGATCGCGTCGATGACGTTCATGTGCCTTTCCTTCCGAACGAAGCTCGAACGGCCCTCAGCGGGTCCGTGTCAATCGGTCCAGGACGATGGCGGCCGCCGAGCGCACCGACAGGTGATTGTACCCGTCGACGCCGCGCACCGGCTCGAGAAGCGCGTCGCAGCGCGCGAAGATCTCGTCGGCCATACCGTAACCCGTTCCAAAAAGCAGTAGCCAGGAGTCTTCGCCCTCGGCGAGACGCCTGGCCATTTCCTCGTAGCTCATCGCCCCGGGGCGCTCGCGAGCCGAGGTGGCGACCAGGCGCGGCATCCGTCCGCCGTCCTGCTCCACCGCGGCCAGCACGTGATCGAGATCGGGCGCGACCTCGACCAGACCGATCGCCTCGTGGCGCGAAGGGTTGTAACGACTTCCGTACCCACTTCGCCAGTGCTCGACGATGCGCTCGGCGAGCGAGCGCAGGCCCGGGATGGGGTGGACGACGTAGAAGCGCCGCACGCCGAAGGTCCGGGCGCTGCGGGCGATGTCGTGGACGTCGATGTTGGTGATCGACGTGGTCACCACCCGACCGTGCTTGTCGACCACGGGGTGGTGCAGGAGGGCGACGTAAAGTCGCGATTTCACTTGGTTTTCTTGTTATGGGCCGACGCTTCCCCGGCCGCCTCGCGGGCCGCCAGCAGGTCCGGCCGGCGCGCCGCGGTGACCGCGAGCGCGGCCTCGCGCCGCCAGCGCTCGATCGCGGCGTGGTTCCCGGACAGCAGGACCTCGGGCACCCGGTCGCCGCGGAAGACCTCGGGCCGCGTGTACTGCGGGTACTCGAGGAGCCCGTTCGAGAACGACTCCTCGTGCAGCGAGCCCTCGTTGCCGATCACCCCGGGGACGAGCCGCGTGACCGCGTCGATCACCACCGCGGCCGCCGCCTCGCCACCCGACAGCACGTAGTCGCCGATGCAGAGCTGCTCGTCGACGTAGCGATCGATCCGCTCGTCGATGCCCTCGTAGCGGCCGCAGACCAGCACCAGCGCCTCCTCGCGCGCGAGCCGGTGGGCGGTCTCCTGGGTGAAGCGCGAGCCGCGGGCGGTGAGCAGGATGCGCCGCGCGCCCGGCGGCGAGATCGCCTCGAGCGCCGCGACCAGCGGCTCGATCTTCATCACCATGCCGTGCCCGCCGCCGTACGGCGTGTCGTCGACGGTGCGGTGCTTGTCCGTCGTCCAGTCGCGCAGCTGGTGCAGGCGGACGTCGAGCGTGCCGCGCGCGATCGCCTTGCCGAGCAGGCTCGTCGCGAGGATGCCGGAGAAGTACTCCGGAAAGATCGTCAGGACGTCGATGCGCACGGGCGACCTGCGGCTCGCGCTACGGCTCGATCAGGCCCGGCGGCGGGTCGACCAGCGCGGTGCGGGTCGTGAGGTCGATCTCGCGGACGACGTTCTCCGCGAGCGGCAGCAGCACCTCGCGCGTGCGGCCGTTCTGGCCCGGCCCGTGGATCACCCAGACGTCCTGCGCAGGGAGCGGCATGACCCGGACCACGCTGCCCAGGACCTCACCCGCGACGGTGCGAACCTCCAGGCCCACGGCCTCGAAGTGGTAGAGCTCGCTCGCCTCGAGCGACGGCAGGCTCTCCGCGTCCGCCTCGACGGTGCTGCCGATCCAGGGCTCGAGCGCGTTCAAGCTGTCGATGCCGTGGAACCCGAGCAGAAAGTGTCCCTTGTGGCGGCGGCTCTCGCGGACCTGGAAGCGCTCGCGACGGCCTGAGGCCTCGTGCACGAGCCACACCGCTTCGCAGCGGGCCAGTGTCGGCGAGGTGGGGTTGAACGGTTTGACCCGTGCCAGGCCGCGCACTCCGTGCCCGGTCACGAGTCGTCCCACGGCAAGCGTGGAGACGGAAGGTTTCTCGGTCGTCGTCGGCTTACTTGTCTTCGATGATCTCGAGGACGACCTTGCGGTTCAGCCGCGAGGCCGCCGCGTTGACCAGCGTGCGGATCGACTTTGCCGTGCGGCCCTGCTTGCCGATGATCCGGCCGAGATCTTCCATGGCGACGCGCAGCTCGATGACCGACGCGGTATCCCCCTGAGTCTCCTTCACCTCGACGGCCTCAGGGTGATTGACGAGGTGTTTCGCCAGCATCTCGACCAGTTCTTTCATGATCAACCCTCGGAGGAGGCTCCCGACGTCCCGGACGCGCCGGTGGCGGGCTGCAGACCTTTCCAGCCGGCTTTCTTCATCAGCCGCGCGACCGTCTCCGTCGGCTGCGCACCGCGACGCAGCCACGTTTCGACCTTGTCGAGCTGCAGGTGGATGACGGCTGGGTTTCGGGTTGGGTCGTAGTGGCCGAGCTGCTCGATGAAGCGGCCGTCACGCGGCGCGCCCGTCGAAGCTGCGACAATGCGATAGAAAGGACGCTTCTTGCTGCCGTGGCGAGTGAGCCGGATCCTGGTTGCCATTATATCTCCTCGAAAAAGACGTTCGTCGCTGCGTCGGATCTTGGGGGTCCGTGGCACGGCTGGCCGACGCTCCGGCTCGATCCACGCCGCGCGCCACGCCGAATCGGACCCAGCCGGACCGTCTAGTGTTAACGCCCGCCCTGCATTTGGGCAAGAATCCCCTTGCCCGCACCCCGACTCAAGGACTTCATCATCTTTTTTGCCTGCGCGTACTGCTTGAGGAACTTGTTGACCTCGGCGACGCTGGTCCCCGAGCCGAGGGCGATGCGCTTGCGCCGACTGCCGTTCAGGATCAGGTGGTCGCGGCGCTCCTGCTTGGTCATCGAGTTGATGATCGCCTCGATGCGCTTGAGCTCGTCGTCGGCCCCCGCGAGCTCCGGCGCCTTCACGAAGCGCTTCATGCCCGGGATCATGCCGATCAGGTCCGCGACCGAGCCCATCTTCTTCACCGCGCGCAGCTGGTCGCGGAAGTCCTCGAGCGTGAAGGTGTCCTTCTTGAGCTTCTCCTGAAGCTTCTCGGCCTGCTTCTGGTCGTAGGCCGCCTGCGCCTTCTCGATGAGCGACAGCATGTCGCCCATGCCGAGGATGCGCGACGCGACGCGATCGGGGTGGAACACCTCGAGCGCGTCGAGCTTCTCGCCGACGCCGACGAACAGCAGCGGCTTCTCCGTGGTGGCGTGGATCGAGAGCGCAGCGCCGCCGCGGGCGTCGCCTTCCATCTTGGAGAGGATGACGCCGTCGATGCCGATGCCGTCACGGAAGCCGCGCGCGACCGAGACCGCGTCCTGACCGGTCATCGCGTCGGCGACGAGGATCGTCTGCCGCGGCTTGACGGCGTCGCGCACGGCGCGCAGCTCCGCCATCAGCGGCTCGTCGATCGCGAGACGACCGGCGGTGTCGAGGATCACGGTCTCGAAGCCGGCGTTGCGCGCCTTGGCGACCGCGTCGCGCGCGATCTGCACGGGATCGCCGCCCTGCTCGGGCGTGTCGTACACTCCGCAGCCGTCGCCGACCTGCGCCGCGAGCGTCTTGAGCTGCTGGATCGCAGCGGGACGCGAGAGGTCGAGCGGTACCAGGTACGGACGGCGCTTGCGCGTCGTCAGCAGGTGGCGCGCGAGCTTCGCGGCCGTGGTCGTCTTGCCCGAACCCTGCAGGCCGACCAGCATCACCACCGCCGGCGGCTCGCCGGCGAGGTCGAGCTTGCCCGCCGCGCCGCCCATGATCGCCACGAGCTCCTCGTGGACGATCTTGATGAGGTGCTGCTCGGGCGTCAGGCTACGCAGCACCTCCTGGCCGAGCGCGCGCTGACGCACGCGCTCGATGAACGACTTCGTGACCTGGAAGTGGACGTCGGCCTCGAGCAGCGCCATGCGCACGTCGCGCATGGCCTCTTCGATGTTGGCCTCGGTGAGCCGTCCCGTGCCGCGGATGCGACGAAAGACGTTCTCGAGCTTGTCGGCAAGCGAATCGAACATGCGTGCTAGAACGACCGGTGCTCGGAGCGGAGGAGGCTGCTGCGGCGTTCGGGGGAGCGGGTGACAAAAACCCTAGTGAGCGTCGGAGTCGAAGTCAATCAGCACTTCCGCCGGCACCGACAAACAAAAGAGGGCGTGGGTTGCCCCACGCCCTCTTCGCGTCCGAAGGACGGGACGGCTCACATCATGCCGCCCATGCCTCCCATCCCGCCGTGCATGCCCGCACCGGCGGCGCCCTTCTCCTCCGGCTTCTCGGCGATCATCGCCTCGGTGGTGAGGAGCAGGCCGGCCACCGACGCCGCGTTCTGCAGCGCCGTGCGCACGACCTTGGTCGGGTCGATGATGCCCGCCTTGTAGAGGTCCTCGTACTCCTCGGTCGCGGCGTTGAAGCCGAACGAGCCCTTGCCGTTGCGGACGCGGTCGATGACGATCGAGGGCTCGTGGCCCGCGTTCGCCGCGATCCAGCGCAGCGGGTCCTCGCAGGCGCGGCGGACGATGTTCACGCCGACGCGCTCCGCGTCGCCCACCTCGACCTTGTCGAGGCTCGCCGAGCTCCGCAGCAGCGCGACGCCGCCGCCCGGCACGATGCCCTCCTCGACGGCCGCACGGGTCGCGTGCAGCGCGTCCTCGACGCGGGCCTTCTTCTCCTTCATCTCGACCTCGGTCGCCGCGCCGACGCGGATGACCGCCACGCCGCCGATCAGCTTGGCGAGGCGCTCCTGCAGCTTCTCGCGGTCGTAGTCCGAGGTGGTCTCCTCGATCTGGTTGCGGATCTGGGTGACGCGGCCCTGGATCTCCTGCTTCTTGCCCGCGCCGTCGATGATCGTGGTGTTGTCCTTGTCGATCACGATCCGCTTGGCCCTGCCGAGATCGTTCAGCGTGACGTTCTCGAGCTTGAGGCCGAGCTCCTCGGCGATCACGCGGCCACCGGTGAGGATCGCGATGTCCTCGAGCATGGCCTTGCGGCGATCACCGAAGCCGGGCGCCTTGACCGCAGCGCAGTGCAGCGTGCCGCGGATCTTGTTGACGACGAGCGTCGCGAGCGCCTCGCCGTCGACGTCCTCGGCGATGAGCACGAACGGCTTGCCGGTCTTGGCGATCTGCTCGAGGATCGGCAGCAGGTCCTTCATGCTGCTGACCTTCTTCTCGTGGATCAGCACGAGGGCGTCCTCGAGCACGCACTCCATGCGGTCGGGATCGGTGACGAAGTAGGGCGACAGGTAACCGCGGTCGAACTGCATACCCTCGACCACCTCGAGGGTCGTCTCGAGGCCCTTGGCCTCCTCGACCGTGATCACGCCGTCCTTGCCGACCTTGTCCATCGCCTCGGCGATGATGCCGCCGATGGTCGGGTCGTTGTTGGCCGAGATCGTGCCGACCTGGGCGATCTCCTTCTGGTCCTTGGTCGGCTTCGAGAGCTGCTTGAGCTCGCTGATCACGTGCTGCACGGCCTTGTCGATGCCGCGCTTGATCGACATGGGATCGTGGCCCGCGGCCACCATCTTCGCGCCTTCGACGAAGATCGATCGGGCGAGGACGGTCGCGGTGGTGGTGCCGTCACCGGCCACGTCCGAGGTCTTCGAGGCGACCTCCTTCACCATCTGGGCGCCCATGTTCTCGAACTTGTCTTCGAGCTCGAGCTCCTTGGCGACCGTGACGCCGTCCTTCGTGATGTTCGGGGCGCCGAACGACTTCTCGAGCACCACGTTGCGGCCCTTCGGGCCGAGGGTGACGGTCACTGCATCGGCGAGGATGTTGACGCCGTGCAGGACCTTCTCCCTGGCGTCGCTGCCAAAGCGGACAATCTTGGCTGCCATTACGGAAATTCCTCCTTAAAGCGGCTCTGAAAGCGTGTTCGTCGTCGTATCGGGGCGGGCGTGGGGTTGGTCGATCAGGCCTCGATCACGCCCAGGATGTCGTCCTCCCGAAGGATCAGGTGCTCTTCGCCGTCCAGCTTGATCTCGGTGCCGGCGTACTTGCCGAACAGCACCCGATCGCCGGCCTTGACGTCGAGCGGCCGCACCTTGCCGTCATCGTCGACCTTGCCCTTGCCCACGGCGATGACCTTGCCCTCCTGGGGCTTCTCCTTCGCCGTGTCAGGAATGATGATGCCCCCCTTGGACTTCTCCTCCTCCGCCACCCGCTTGACGATGACGCGGTCCTGCAACGGTCGGATCTTCATCAACTCCCTCTCCTTTCGTGCTTCCCCGAAGGAACGATTTGCTCGGTATATTCGCTGCTTGCACCCCCAGGACGAGGGTGCAGCCCCACCAAGACGGCGGCTTGATAACCACGGCCTTTGGGGTGTCAAGAGGAAATGCGCGCGCGAATCACGAGCGGCGCTTGCGCATCTCCTGCTCGTAATACTGCCGGTAGAGAACTTCGTATTCGGCGCTGCCGGGAGGCACCTTCCGGCTCAGAGACGCGATGCGCCGGGTGACGATCTCGTGGATTCTCGGGTCGCGCTCGAGCCCGCCCGAGAGCGCCTTCTTGATCTCGGCGAGCGCGAGACGATCGTTGCGCACCTTGGCGCCGGTCTTCTTGATCGCCTCGAGCGCGCGGTGCGCGAGGTAGGACGACAGGGCTTCGCTGAGTCGCATCAGACCGGCAGCCCCCGCTCGCTCGCGAGCTTCTCCTTGATCATCTGCACGACGCGGCGGCGGTCGATGCCGGCCGTCGCGGCGCGCGCGGAGCGCAGGTGCTCGTCGGCGAGGCGCTCGGCGTCGGCCTCGAGCGCGGCCGCCGCCTTGAAGTAGGCGCCGAGCTGGTCGGCGACCGCCTGGGCGGCCGCGTCCGCGGTGCCGGCGAGCTCGACGAGATCGGCGCGCACGAGCGCATCGACGACGGAGCGCCCGAGCGTGAAGAGCTGTTGCTGCGTCATCGGCACGGGAACGACGGCAGGTTGCGCGTCGCGCCGCAGGTCCTGCGCGCGCTCGACCTGAGACGTCCGCTACCATGCGGCGACGGCAATTCAACAAGCCCGGTGCGGAAGGGCTTCGTCGAAGCGCCGACGCCGCGTCCGAGCGGTCGCGGGCGCCGCTCGTCCCTCGCTTTGCGCGCCGCGTTGTGTTGTCTAGCCGAGCGGAGTCGTGCTCTCGCGGCGGGGGTTGAGCGGCATGGATGCAGCGGGGCTGATCAAGCCGGCGGCGTTGCGGCCGGGCGACCGGGTGGCGGTGGTGACGCCCTCGGGAAAGGTGGATCCCGACCGGCTCGCGCAGGGCGCGGCCGTCCTCGAGGAGCTCGGCTTCCGGGTCAGCCTGCCGCGGCCGGGACGCACGCACCGCTACTTCGCC
This sequence comes from Candidatus Binatia bacterium, assembly GCA_036563615.1. Taxonomy (NCBI): domain Bacteria; phylum Candidatus Binatota; class Binatia (SeqCode); species Binatia bacterium. The sequence continues at coordinate 24,791 of DATCMB010000016.1, read as the reverse complement.
GGACCCGACGAGGACCGCTGCCGCCAGCTCCTCGAGGCCTTCGCCGACCCCGACGTGCGCGCCGTGTGGTGCGCGCGCGGCGGCTACGGTGTGGCCCGCATCCTGCCGCAGATCGACCCGGCCTGGATGCGTCTCAACGCGAAGCTCTGCATCGGCTTCAGCGACGCGACCGCGCTGCTCCAGTTCCTGGTGTGCAACGCCGGGGTCGCCGCCCTGCACGGCCCGATGGTCGCGCACGACCTCGTCGCGCAACGCGAGATGGGAACGATCGGACACCTGCTGGCGCTCGCGGCCGGCGCGACCGACTGGCGGATCCCGGTGCCGCGCACGCTCGTTCCGGGCGAGGCGTCGGGCCGCTTGCTCGGCGGCTGCCTCACGGTTCTCGCGTCGCTCGCCGGGACGCCGTTCGCGCCTCGCTTCGCCGGCGCCGTGGCGCTGTTCGAGGACACCAACGAGCGGCCGCTGCGCCGCATCGATCGCATGCTCGTCCAGCTGCGCCAGGCGGGTATGCTGGAGGGCGTGCGCGGGATCGTGTTCGGCACCATGCCCGACTGCGGCGAGCCCGACGACCTGTGCGACACGATCCTCGACTGCCTCGCGGACCTCGAGGTCCCGATCGGCTTCGGGGCGCCGGTCGGACACGGCAGCGTGCACTACGGCGTCCCGCTCGGCGTCGAGGTGCGGTTGCGCGTCGGCGGTGGGGCGTCGACGCTGACGGACGAAGGCGAGCTTTGCGGCGTCGAGCCGCTGGTCGAGTGAGATGGATTTCTCCGCAGTCGAGCGCGCGCTCGAGGAAGCCGTCCAGAAGGGCGTCTTTCCGGGCGCCGTGCTGCTGGTCAGCCGGGGCGACGAGACGCTCTTCGAGCGCGCCGTCGGCTCGCGCTCGCTCGAGCCCGAGAAGGCGCCGATGCACGTCGAGACCGTCTTCGACCTCTCGTCGCTGACCAAGCCGCTCGCGACGACGCTCGCCGTCCTGCTGCTCGTCAAGGACCGACGCCTCGACCTCGACGATCGCGTGACGCGCTTCTTCCACAACTTCGGCGTGCACCAGAAGACGCACGTCACCTTCCGCCACCTGCTGACGCACACCTCGGGGCTCGCGGCGCACCGCCCGTACTTCAAGGAGATCGCGCAGCTCGAGCGCAAAGGTCGGCCGAACTTCGTCGGCAGCCGCGAAGCGAAGGAGTGGCTGTTCGAGCAGATCCACCGCGAGAAGCTCGAAGCGCCGCCGGGCACGCGCGTGATCTACAGCGACCTCGGCTTCATGCTGCTCGGACAGCTCGTCGAGACCGTGTCCGGGCAGACGCTCGACCGCTTCTGCCACAACCGCATCTTCGCGCCGCTCGGGCTGCGCGCGATGTCGTTCATCGACCTCTCGCAGATCCGCACCAAGCGCGTCGAGCCGATCGCCGAGATGATCGCGCCGACGCAGCGCTGCCCGTGGCGCAAGCGCGTGCTCTGCGGCGAGGTCGACGACGAGAACGCGTACGCGATGGGCGGGGTCGCGGGACACGCGGGGCTGTTCGGCTCGGCGCGCGACGTCGACCAGCTCGCGCGACACCTGAAGGCGGCCTGGCGCGGCGGCCAGGGGCTTCTGCCCGCGGAGATGATCGATCGCATGTGGACCATCGACACCAGCGTGCCGGGCTCGACGCGGACGCTCGGCTGGGACTCGCCGTCACCGACAAATTCCAGCGCCGGGACGCGGATGTCGCCGCGCACCGTCGGCCACCTCGGCTTCACCGGCACGTCGCTGTGGATGGACCTCGAGCGCGACGTCAACGTGACGCTGCTCACCAACCGCGTGCACCCGTCGCGCGACAACGACAAGCTGCGCGAGTTCCGCCCGCGCATCCACGACCTGGTGATGGAGGCGGTGGGATGCTGAAGGTCGAGGTGCCGGCCACGATCCACCTGACCGCGATCGGCGGCGTCGGCATGGCGGCGCTCGCGGGCCTGCTCGCCGAGCTCGGCCACCGCGTGCGGGGCTCGGACCTCGAGATCTACCCGCCCGCGAGCGACGAGCTCGCGCGGCTCGGCGTCGAGGTCGCGCGCGGCTACCGCGCGGAGAACCTCGAGCCGCGTCCCGACCTCGTCGTGATGGGCAACGCGATCCGGGCGACGAATCCCGAAGCGATCGCCGCGCGCGTGCGCGGCATCCCGACGATCTCGCTGCCCGAAGCGCTCGAGTGGCTGTGCCTGCCGGAGCGCTTTCCGGTCGTCGTCGCGGGGACGCACGGCAAGACCACGTCGGCGACGCTGCTCGCGAGCGTGCTGCGCGAGGCGGGACGCGATCCGGGCTGGTTCATCGGCGGCATGCCGCTCGACCTGCCGCGCAGCTACGCGCTCGGACGCGGCCGCGAGTTCGTGCTCGAGGGCGACGAGTACGACTCCGCGTACTTCGACAAGGAAGCGAAGTTCCTGCACTACCGGCCGCAGGCGCTGCTGCTGAACGCGATCGAGTTCGACCACGCCGACATCTACCGCGACCTCGATCACGTCAAGCAAAGCTTCGAGCGCCTGATCGCGCTCTTGCCGGAGGGCGCGCCGCTGCTGGTGTCGGCGGACTTCCCGCACGCGGTCGACGTCGCGCGCCGCAGTGGGCATGATTACGCGACGTTCGCCGGCGAGCCCGGCGTCGAGGCGGACTGGCGCGTCGCGGAGCTCACCGATGGCCCCGAAGGGCTGCGCTTCGTCGCCGCGGGGCCGGACGAGCGCATCGAGCTCGCGAGCCCGCTCCTCGGCTTGATGAACGCGCGCAACGTGCTCGGCGTGACCGCCCTGTGCCGCGCGCTCGGCGTGCCGGCGGACGCGATCAAGCGTGCAATCGCGCGCTGCCGCGGCGTGCGTCGCCGGCAGCAGGTCGTGATCGACGGCGAGGTCACGCTGATCGACGACTTCGCGCACCACCCGACCGCGATCGCAGCGACGCTCGCCGCCGTACGCAGCCGCTTCCCCGGCCGCCGCGTCTGGGCGCTCTTCGATCCGCGCTCGAACACGAGCCGGAGACGCACGTTCCAAACCGAGATCGCGCAGGCGCTCGCGGCCGCCGACCGCGTGCTGCTCGGACCCGTGCACAACGCGGAGCAGCTGCCGGAAGCCGAGCGCTTCTCGCCCGCGCAAGCGGCGGCCGAGGTCGAGCGCGCCGGACGAGAAGCGCGCGCGCTCGACGCGTACGACGCCGTCGCGGAGACCGTCGAGCGCGAGGCGGCCGCGGGCGACGTGGTGGTGGCGCTCTCGAACGGCGCCTTCGGCGGCGTCGTCGCGCGGCTCGCGACGGCGCTCGCTGCGCGCGCCGCGCGTTAGCCCGCGCGTCAAGCGCAATCGCGCGTCAATACAACCGAGGACGCGGCAGCGCGCCGTCGCCGTACAGCAGGTGGTAGGTGCGGTAGTTGCGCAGCACCGCCTTCACGTAGCCGCGCGTCTCGCGGTACGTGATGCGCTCGACGAACTCGTCGACGCCGACGTCCGGGAAGCGCGCGAGCCAGCGCTCGACCGCCTCGGGTCCCGCGTTGTAGGCGGCGACCGCGAGCACGATGCGGCCGTCGAAGCGCCGCAGCAGCTCGCCCAAGTAGCGCGCGCCGAGATCGATGTTGAACGACGGCTCGTGCAGCGCGCGCGTCTCGACCTCGGCTCCCGCGACCCGCGCCGCCGTCGCCGGCATGAGCTGCAGCACGCCGCGCGCGCCCACGGGCGACACCGCCAGCGGATCGAACAGGCTCTCCTGACGCGCCATCGACACGAGCAGCAGCGGATCGACGCCGGCGCGCGCGGCGCCCGCCTCGAAGTCGCGCGGATACGGACGCGGGTAGATCGCGCTCTCCTGCCCGGGGCGTCCCGCCTGCTGCAGCCGGAGCCCGAGGCGGACGAGGCTCGCCCACGCGCCGGCCTCGCGGTACGCGGGCGCGAGAAACGCATCCGGCCCGGTCAGCGCCTCGACCGCCTGCAGCTCGCGCGCGGCGTCGCGACGCAGCCCGATCGCGTTCAGGATCTGGCCGCGCGTCCAGTGGTACGCCGCCGCACCGCCGAGCGGCGGTGCGGGCTGCAGCGGCTTCTCGACTGCGCGCGGATACGCGGGGGGCCGCTCGAGCGGCCCGATGCGCTCGTCGATCCACCAGGCGACGTAGCTCGCCGGCGCCGCCTCGCGCAGCGCCGCGAACGCGGCGCGCGCGCCGTCGCGGTCGCCGCTCGCCTCGAGCGCGCGCGCGTGCCAGTAGCGCGCGTCGTCGCGCGCGCCGAGTACGGCGAACGCGCGCGCGGCGTCGGCGTACTCGCCGCGCTGGTAGCGCACGAAGGCCGCCTGCCACAGGCAGTCCTGCGCGAGCTTCGACTGCGGGAAGCGCGCCGCGACCTGTTCGTAGAGGGTGATCGCGGTCGTCGTGTCGCCGCGCGCCTCGGCGATGCGCGCTCGCGCGTAGAGCGCCTCGTCGGCGCTCGGGTGCGCGGGGAAGCGCTCGAGCAGCGTCGCGAAGTCGCGATCGGCGGCGGCGTCCTGGTCGCGGTTCCAGGCGAGGCGAGCGCGCTCGAAGAGCGCCGTGCCGGCGACGTCAGACGCGCGCGACGAGCCGATCGCGATCTGGTAGGCGGCGCTCGCCTCGGCGGGGTTCTCCTTGCCCCAGCTGCGCGCGACGACGAGCGCCGCCTCGGCGCGCAGCGGGTGTCCTTCGCGCAGCAGCGCGAGCACCTCGCGTGCTTCCTGCGGACGGCCCTCGCGCAGCCGCGCCCGGGCCATCCTGAGGCGCAGCTCGGCGGGCGTGAGGCCGAGCGCCGCCGCGCCACGTCGCTCGAGCTCCTCGGCGCGGACGCGCGCGCGCTCGCCGGTCGCGCGGCCCGTGCCGCGCAGCTCGTCGAGCAGAGCGTAGGCTCCCGCGACGTCGCCGAGTGCGACGCGCGCCTCGGCGAGGCCGAGCTTCGCCGCGCGTGCGGTTTCGGGATCGCTCGCGTCGCGCGCTCGCGTGAACCAGGCGACGGCTGCGGCCGGATCGCCGTCGCGCAGCGCGAGGCGGCCGCGGTCGACGGCCGCGGCGTCGCGCCATACACTGTCGGGATGCTCTTCGAGGAGGCGGCCGAGCGCGGCGCGTGCGCCCTCGACGTCGCCGTCCTCGAGGGCGAGGTGACCCTGGTGGAAGAGCGCGTGGTCGGCGAGCTCCGGCAGACTCTCGACGCTCGCCGCGAAGCCGCGGCGGGCCTCGTCGCGCCGACCTGCCTGCATCGCGCGGTAGGCGTCGGCGAAGGCGCGTGCGCGCTCGCGGACGTCGGCTTCGGTGTCGGCGTCGGCGGGCGTTGCGGTCGCGCTCGGCGTGACGAGCTCGCTCGGGGTGGCGGGTTCGCTCGGGCTCGCGCCGTCGCTAGGCGCGCCCAGCGAAGCGACGGGCGTGGGCCGTGCAGACGCAGACGCCGCGCTGCACGCGAGCAAGCACCACGAGACGAGCACGGCGCGGCGCGATGCCCGCATCGGCGCCCACTCTATTCCCTCGGCTGCGGAGCGGCAAAGGCGTGCGCGTGATCCTTGCGTCGGCGTCGCCGCGCCGGGCAGAGCTGCTGGCGCGCGTCGCCTACCCGTTCGACATCGTTCCGGCCGCGATCGACGAGCGGCGGCTTCCCGGCGAGGACCCGCGGGTGTACGCGCGCCGTCTCGCCGCCGAGAAGGCGCGGCACGTGAGCCGCGACGCGCGCTCGGCGTGGGTGCTCGGCGCCGACACCATCGTCGTGCGCGACGACGAGATCCTCGGCAAGCCGGCCGACGATCGCGACGCGGCGCGCATGCTGGCGAGCCTCTCGGGGAGATCGCACGAGGTCCTGACCGCGATCGCATGGGCGCGCGACGGCGAGGTCGTCGCCGAGGCGATGTCGACGAGCGAGGTCGAGTTCCGCGCGCTCTCCGACGGCGAGATCGCCGCCTACGTCGCGACCGGCGAGCCGCGCGACAAGGCGGGCGCGTACGCCATTCAAGGCGGTGCGGCGGCCTTCGTGCGTCGCGTGCGCGGCTCGGTGACGGGCGTGATCGGCTTGCCGCTCGAGGAGCTGCGCGCGCTCGCCGAGCGTCTCGCGCTTCCCGAGCCGTCGACGCCGCTGCCCGCAGACGCGATCGCCCTGCGGCTGCGCGCGACGCTCGGCGAGGTGGCGGCAACGAGCGTCGCCGCGGGACGTCCTGCGGGCTCGGTGCGGGTCGTCGCGGTGAGCAAGGGACATCCGCCCGAAGCGGTCGCGGCGGCGATCGCCGCCGGGGCGACCGACCTCGGCGAGAACTACGTCCAGGAGGGCGTCGCGAAGCGCGCGGCGCTGGGCGACCGCGCGCGCGACGTGCGCTGGCACCTGATCGGTCCCCTCCAGACCAACAAGGCGGCGGCCGCGGCGCGGACGTTCGACCTCTTCCACGCGCTCGACCGCGCCGCGATCGCGGACGCGCTGGTCCGCCGTCGCGGCGCTCCGGTGCGCGGCCTCCTGCAGGTCAACGTGGCGCGCGATCCGCGCAAGGCGGGCGTGGCGCCAGAGGACGTGCTGCGCGTCGCGCAAGAGATGAGCGCGGTCCCGGGCTTCGAGCTCGTCGGCCTGATGACGATCGGACCGCTCGACGCGAGCGAGCGCGAGGCGCGCGCGACCTTCGCCGCGCTGCGCGAACGGTTCGACGAGCTGCGGCGCTTTGGCTACGAGCGCCTGACGGAGCTGTCCATGGGCATGAGCGACGACTACGGCGCGGCGATCGCGGAAGGCGCGACGCTCGTGCGGATCGGCACCGCGATCTTCGGGCCGCGACCCGTGCGGCGGAAGGAGGCGTAGGTCGTGACGTGCATCGGCTTCGTCGGCGCGGGGAACATGGCCCGCGCGATGGGCGCCGGGCTGCGGGCGAGCGGCGCCGGCTTCGAGCTGATCGCCACCGACCCCGACGCGGGCGCGCGCGAGCGCTTCGCGGCAGAGACCGGCGGCCGGGTCAGCGAGCAGCTCGCGGACGTCCTGTCCGCGGCCGACGTCGTCGTGCTCGCGGTGAAGCCGCAGGTGCTGCCGACGGTCCTGCCGCGCCTCGCGGGTCAGCTCGCCGAGCGGCAGGTCGTGGTCTCGATCGCGGCGGGCTTCCCGCTGCGCGCGCTCGCGCGCGCGCTCGGCGCGGGCACCCGTCTCGTGCGCGCGATGCCGAACACGCCGGCGATGGTGCGTCAGGGGATCACGGCGCTGGTCGGCGGCGGCGCCGCGACCGCCGAGGACGTCGAGCTCGCGCGCAAGGTCTTCCTCGGCGTCGGCGAGGTCGTGGTGCTCGAGGACGAGGCGCTGCTCGACGCGGTCACCGCGGTCAGCGGCAGCGGCCCAGGCTTCGTGTTCGCGTTCGCCGAGGCCTGGCTGCAGGCCGCCGAGGGCGTCGGGCTCGCCCCGGAGATCGCGACCAAGCTCGTCCAGCAGACGCTGCTCGGGGCGGCGACGCTGTGGCGCGAGTCGGGCGAGAGCCCGGGGCGGCTGCGCGAGATGGTGACCTCGCCGGGCGGGACGACGCTCGCCGGGCTCGAGGCGCTCGGGGCGCGGGGCTTCGCTCAGGCGGTACGGGCGGCGATCGACGCGGCGGCGCGCCGCTCGCGCGAGCTTTCGGCGGGCTGAGCGGCCGCAAGGCGGGATGAGGAGGAGATGAGCGGCATGTTCGTGATCGGCAACTTCCTGTTCGCCACCGCGAACGTCCTGAATGCGGTCCTGACGATCTACTGGTGGATCGTGATCGCGAGCGCGGTTCTGTCGTGGGTCAACCCCGATCCCTACAACCCGATCGTCCGCTTCCTGCGGGGCGCGACCGAGCCGGTCATGTACCGCATCCGCCGCGTCGTTCCGCTCTACTTCGGCGGGATCGACTTCACGCCGATCGTCGTCCTGCTGCTGATCGCGTTCTTGCAGAACTTCCTGGTGCGGACTTTATTCCAGCTCGCGGCGAGCATGAGTGGACAATGACGCGAGTCGTCCTTAACGTTCGCCCGCCTTTTTCAGCTCGGAGGAGTTTCAGGCATGCCCATCTATGAATACCGCTGTCCGAAGTGCGGCGTCTTCGACCACATGCAGAAGATCACCGAGAAGCCGCTGAAGAAGTGCCCGACCTGCGGCAGCGGCAAGGTGAGCAAGCTCATGTCGAACCCGGCCTTCCACCTGAAGGGGGACGGCTGGTACATCACGGACTACGCCCGCAAGGGCAACGGTGGGAAGGGCAGCAGCTCGGACGCGGGGAGCGACTCCTCGTCCGACAGCAAGAGCGAATCGAAGAAGTCCGAGTCGGCGACGGCGGCTGCCTGACCGCCGCGCAGGCTGGTTTTTGACGCGCCGGGCCCGACGGCGGCCGGCGCGGATCGAGCTCGCGGCGTTTCCCCAGGCGGGGAAGCGCCGCGATTTCATTTGTTCAGCGTCCGCCGAGGCGGATGCTCACGCCGCCTTGCTCTCGCGCTCGGCAAGCTCGCCGACGCGCTTCTCGAGCTGCGACAGCTTGCGCCGCAGCGCGTCGACGTCCTTCTCGACCGCCAGGTTGAGCCGGCGGGCGACCGTCTCGACGCCCTTCAGGAGCTGATCCTCGGCGGTCGCGAGCTGCTTGCGGGCCTCGTCGAGCTGGCGACGCACCCACGCCGGGACCTCCGAGACGCGGACGGTCCGCGACTCGATGGTCTCGAGCGCCGACTCGAGGCTCTTGCGCACCTGGGTCACGGTCTTCTCGGAGCGCTTCTGGGCCGTGTCGAGCAGGGCCTCCGAGCGGCTGCGCACCTGCTCTGCGGTCTGCTTGGCGAGCTTACGGGCCTTCTTGTCGAGGCTCCGGACCTGGGCGGCGGCGTCCTGCAGGGGGTTCCAAACGGACTGGGCGGGCTTGCTCATCTCTCACCTCCGGGACGGCATTTAACACGGCGCGTCATGGGCGCAATGGTGGCCGGGTGAGATTTCCGCCGCTCGGCGGCCGACGCGGCATCCCGCGGGCCGCGAGGGCGGGGCGTGGCAGTTTGCCGCCCTGCTAGCGCGTTTGGTACCCGTAGCGCCCGATGCTTCCGTACGCGCGGCCCTCGATCGGCGAAGCCGAGATCGCCGAAGTCGAGGCGTGCCTGCGCTCCGGCTGGCTGTCGACCGGGCCGCGCGCCATGCGCTTCGAGCAGGAGCTCGCCGCGCACCTCGGCGTGAAGCACGCGCTCGGCGCGAGCTCGGGGACGGCCGCCTTGCACCTCGCCGTGCTCGCCGCCGGCGTCGGTCCGGGCGACGAGGTGGTGACGACGCCGCTCACCTGGGTGTCGACCGCGAACGTGCTGCTGCACGCTGGCGCGCGTCCCGTGTTCGCCGACGTCGAGCCCGGCACGCTGAATTTGTCTGCGACGGCGGTCGAGGCCGCGCTCACCCCGCGCACCAAGGCGATCCTGCCGGTGCACTTCGCGGGCCTGCCGTGCGACCAGGACGCGCTGCGCGAGGTCGCCGAGCGACACCGTCTCGCGATCATCGAGGACGCGGCGCACGCGCTCGGCGCGTCGTACAAGGGGCGCCCGATCGGCACCTTCGGCGCCGCGACGATGTTCAGCTTCCACCCGGCGAAGAACCTGACGACGGGCGAGGGCGGGGCGCTGGTCACGGATTCGGACGAGATCGCGGCGCGCGCCAAGCGCCTGCGCTTCCACGGCATCGAGCAGACGCCCGAGAGCCGCTTCGGCGGCCGCGGGGCCGCGACCTACGACGTGCTCGAGCCGGGCTTCAAGTACAATTTCACCGATCTGCAGGCGGCGATCGGTCTGCACCAGCTCGCGCGGCTCGAGGAGATGAACGCACGGCGCCGCGCGCTCGCGGAGCTCTACCGCGAGCGTCTCGCCGACGTGCCGTGGGCGAAGCCGCTCGCGACGCCGTCCTACGAGCACGTGCACGCGTGGCATCTCATGGTGGTGTCGCTCGAGGTCGAAGCGCTCACCGCGACCCGCGACGAGGTGATCTCCGAACTGCGCGAGCGGGGCGTCGGCGCCGGGCTGCACTTCGTGCCGCTTCATCTGCAGACGCTGTATCGCGACATGGCGAATCCTGCGCGTCTTCCGGTCGCCACCGACGCGGGACGCAGGATCCTGTCGCTGCCGCTGTTCCCCGACATGAGGGATGAGGACGTGACGATGGTGGTGGACACGCTGGCGGAGGTACTGCGCCGCAACGCTCGTGCGGCGCACTCGGGGACGCGCGCCGCGGTGCGCGCCGGCGGCGCCGTAGGATGAGCTCGCTGTCGATCCTCGCGCCGAGCGAGCTGCCGCGCGACCAGGTGCGTCCGGGCGAGCTGCGTCCGAGCGATTCGGCGGCGAGCACGCCGGAGGTCTCGGTCGTCGTCCCCGTGTTCAACGAGGAGGCGACGCTCGTCGAGCTGCACGCCCAGGTGGCGAAGGCGCTCGAGGGCGAGAGCTACGAGCTGGTGCTGGTCAACGACGGCTCGCGCGACCGCTCGCGCGAGATCCTGCACGAGCTCGCGGCGCGCCATCCTGAGGTCGTCGCGGTCGAGCTGTCGCGCAACTTCGGACAGCATCCCGCGGTGCTCGCGGGCTTCTCGATCGCGCGCGGCCGCTACATCGTCACCCTCGACGCCGACCTGCAGAACCCGCCGAGCGAGATCCCGCGCATCCTCGAGAAGCTGCGCGCCGGACACGACGTCGTCGGCTCGGTGCGCGCGAACCGCCGCGATCCATGGCTGCGCAAGCGCATCTCGTCGCTGGTCAACACGGTCGCGACCGCGAGCATGGGCGTCGGCATGAGCGACTACGGCTGCATGCTGCGCGGCTACTCGCGCGAGGTCGCGGACGAGATCATCGAGCTCGCCGAGCAGTCGGCGTTCATTCCTGCGCTCGCGATGATGATCGCGCGCGATCCGGTCGAGATCCCCGTCAAGCACGGCGAGCGCGACCGCGGTCGCTCGAAGTACTCGCCGCTCAAGCTGATGCGGCTCGGCTTCGACCTGATCACCGGCTTCTCGCTGCTGCCGATCCAGCTCGTCAGCTTGACGGGCGTGCTGATCGCGGTCCTCGGCGTCGCCTTCGCCGCCTTCCTGATGGTCCGTCGCCTGATCGTCGGACCGGAGAGCGAGGGCGTGTTCACGCTGTTCGCGATCCTGTTCGCCTTCGTCGGCGTGCTGCTGCTCGCGGTGGGTCTGGTCGGCGAGTACGTCGGCCGGATCTACGCCGAGGTGCGACGCAGGCCGGTGTACCGGATCCGCGAGATCGTGTCGCAATCGCTGCCGGCCGAAGAAGCGCGCTAGAAGGCATCCTCGTGCGTACGGTGGTCTGTGCGTACGGCGAGGTCGGTCACGAAAGCCTCGCCGAGCTGCTCGCTCTCGGGGCCGACGTCCGGCTGGTCGTGACGCATCAGGATGCGCCCGGCGAGAAGATCTGGTTCCGCTCGGTCGCGGAGCTCGCGCGCGCGCACGCCGTTCCCGTGATCACGCCGGATGACGTCAACGCGGACGACGTCGTGCGCACGATCGCCGCGGCCCGGCCCGAGCTGCTGTTCTCGTTCTACTTCCGGCAGATGATGCGCCGTCCGCTGCTCGAGCTGCCGACGGTGGCGGCGCTCAACCTGCACGGCTCGCTGCTGCCGCGCTACCGCGGCCGCGCGCCGGTGAACTGGGTGCTGCTGCACGGCGAGACCGAGACCGGGGTCACGCTGCACGTGATGGACGAGAAGCCCGACCACGGCGAGATCGTCGCGCAGCGCCGCGTCGCGATCGAGCGCGACGACACGGCTCTGAGCTTGACGCGCAAGCTCGCGGCCGAGGCGCGTCTGCTGCTGCGCGAGACCTATCCGTTGCTGGTCGCGGGCCGCGCGCCGCGCGTGCCGCAGGATCACCGTGCGGCGAGCTACTTCGGCGGCCGGCGCCCGGAGGACGGCGCGATCGACTGGTCGCAATCGGCGGAGTCGATCCGTAACCTCGTGCGCGCGGTCACCGACCCGTGGCCCGGAGCGTTCGCGGCGCTCGGCGGAAGACGGCTCTACGTCTGGTGGGCCGAGACGCGCGACGGCGTGCGCGACGCGGCCGTCGGCACGATCGTCGTCACGCCGGACGGACGCCCGCTGGTCGCGACCGGCGACGGCGCGCTCGAGCTGTGCGACGTGAGCTGGCAGGACGGCGAGCGGCTGAGCGGCGTCGACTGGGCGCGCAGGGAGGGGATCGCGACGGGCACGAGGTTCGAGGTCGGGGCGCAGGGCGACGCCCGGGAGGGAAGGCAAGGAGCGATGGCGTGAAGGTCTTGATCACGGGCGGCGGCGGCTTCGTCGGATCGCACCTCGCCGAGGCGCTTCTCGCGCGCGGCGACGAGGTGTTCATTCTGGAAGCCGGCGGCACGCAGAAGGTACGCCACCTGCTCGGCCATCCGCGCTTCCGCGTCGTGCGCGACAGCGTGATGTCGCTCGACATCCTCGACTCGCTGATCGCGCAGGTCGACCTCGTCTATCACCTCGCCGCGGTGGTCGGCGTCGAGCACTACGTCGGCGACCCGTACGAGGTGCTGAACGTCAACGTGAACGGCACGCAGAACGTGCTCAAGGTCGCGTTCAAGTACGGCCGCAAGGTGGTGTTCAGCTCGACCTCGGAGGTCTACGGGCGCAACCCGAAGCTGCCGTGGAGCGAGGACGACGACCGCGTGCTCGGCTCCACGCGGATCGACCGCTGGTGCTACTCGACCTCCAAGGCGGTCGGCGAGCACTTCTGCTTCGCGTACCACAAGCTCGGGCTGCCGGTGACGATCACGCGCTACTTCAACGTCTACGGCCCGCGGCTCGACAAGATCGACGTCGGCCGGATCATCACGATCTTCATGGGCCAGCTGCTGCGCAACGAGCCGCTGACCGTGATCGGCGACGGCTCGCAGACGCGCTGCTTCACCTACATCGACGACGCCATCCGCGCGACGATCGCCGCCGGCATCCGCCAGGACACCGACGGCATGGTGTTCAACGTCGGCACCGACGTCGAGACCTCGATCCTCGACCTCGCGAAGATGATGATCGAGATCTCGGGCAGCAAGAGCGAAATTCGCTTCGTGACCAAGGAAGAGGTCTACGGCCCGAGCTACGAGGACATCGCCCGCCGCGTGCCGGACGTGACGCGCATGCGCACGATCCTCGGCGTGACGGCGGAGGTTCCGCTGCGCGAGGGACTCAAGCGGACCATCGAGTGGTTCCGCACGCAGGCGACGTGAGCCCGGCGTTCGTGCTCAAGGTCGACGTCGACACGCACGTCGGCCTGCGCGACGGCGCGCCGCGGCTGCTCGAGCTGTTCGCGCGCCACGGCGTGCGCGCGAGCTGGTTCGTGGCGATGGGTCCGGACCGCACGGGACGTGCGGTCGTGCGCGCGTTTCGCCAGAAGGGCTTTCTCACCAAGATGGTGCGCAGCCGCGCGCCGAAGCTCTATCCGCTGTCGACGATGCTGCGCGGCACGCTGCTGCCGTCCGTGCCGATCGTCGCGAGCCAGCCCGAGCGCCTGCGCGAGATCGAGCGCGCGGGGCACGAGGTCGGCGTGCACGGCTGGGACCACGTCCGCTGGCACGACGCGCTCGCGCGGCTGCGCGACGACGACGTGCGCGACGAGCTGTCGCAGGCGGTGGCGCTGTTCTCGCAGGTGCTCGGCCGGCGCCCGGACGGCTTCGCGGCGCCGGGCTGGCAGTGCACGGGGGCGAGCCTCCGCGTCGTCGACGAGCTCGGCTTTCGCTGGCGCAGCGACACGCGCGGCCGCTTCCCCTACCGTCCGCAGGCGGACGGCTACCGATCCATGATCCCCGAGATTCCGACCACGCTGCCGACGCTCGACGAGGTGATCGGCGTCGCGGGGCGCACGCCGCAGGAGCTGGCGCGCGCCTACGAGGCGTGGCTCGACCGAGACGGAGTCAACGTGCACACCATCCACACCGAGGTCGAAGGAGGCGCGTACCTCGGGCAGCTCGACCTCCTTCTCTCCCGCGTCCGCGACACGCTGCCCATCCGAACCCTCGGCGAGATCGCAGCCGAGCTGCCCGACGTCGAGCAGCTCCCGGTCGCGACGGTGCAGCCCGGCACGATCGCCGGCCGCGGCGGCACGGTCGCCTGTCAGGTGGCGTCGTGAGCCGCCGTCGCGCGCTGGCGCTGCTCGCGCTGGCGCTGCTCTGCACGATGTACCTCGCGCGGATCGGCGGCTACGTGCTGCAGGATCCCGACGAGGGCCGCTACGCCGAGATCCCGCGCGAGATGCTCGAGACCGGCGACTGGATCACGCCGCGGCTGTTCTACGTCAAGTACTTCGAGAAGCCGCCGCTGCTGTACTGGCTGACGGCGCTCTCCTTCAAGGCGTTCGGTCTGACGGAGTGGGCGGCGCGTCTCGTGCCGGCGGTCTCGGGGATCGTGACCGTCGTGCTGACGTTCTTCCTCGGGGTGCGTCTCGCCGGGACGCGCGCCGCGTGGCTCGGCGCCGGCGTGCTCGCGACGATGCCGCTCTTCTTCGCGCTCTCGCAGGCGCTGCTGATCGACATGCTGCTGACCGCCTGCATGACGACGACGATGCTCGCGCTCTACGCGGCGCACGTCGCGGAGGACAAGCGCGGCTGGGCGCTGGTCGTCGCCGCGAGCGTCGCGCTCGGCGTGCTCGCGAAGGGGCTCGTCGCGCTCGTCCTGCCGGGCATGATCGCGCTCGCCTTCTTCTTCGCGACGCGCGACACCGCGACGATCCGCGCGCTGTTGCGCTGGCCGCCGATCCTGCTCTTCCTGGTCGTCGCGGTGCCGTGGTTCGTCGTGGTGTCGGTGCGCAACCCGGAGTTCTTCGAGTTCTTCTTCATCCGCGAGCACTTCCAGCGCTTCCTCGCGTCGGCGCCGGGCCGGGTCGGACACCGCGAGGGGCCGTTCTACTACGTCCCGGTGATGCTGTTCGGGCCGGCGCCGTGGACCTTCGTCGCGGCGGCGCTCGCGGCGAGCGCCGCGGGACGGCAGGCATTTTTCGCGATCCCGCGCGAGACGCGGCTCTTCCTGCTGCTCTGGGCGGGGATCGTGGTCGGCTTCTTCACGCTCTCGACCTCGAAGCTCGCGACCTACGTCCTGCCGGCGCTGCCGGCGCTCGCGATCCTGTTCGGCGCCTGGATCGACCGCGCGCTCGAGGACGCAGCGCTCGTGCGCCGCGTGGTCGGCGTCCTGCGCGGCACCCTGCTCGTGGTGGGCGCGACGATGGCGGTGCTCGCGCTCGTCGCCTGGCCGCTCTACGAGAGCATCGCGCGCTGGACCCGGCAGGATACGCACGACGTGCTGCACGTCGCCGGCGTCGTCAGCTGGACGGCGCTCGTGCTGCTCGCGGCGGGCGGGGTCTCGTACCTGCTGCGCTTCGAGCAGCGCGGCCGGCCCGTGGCCGCGGTAGGCGCGCTCACCGCCGGGCTCGCGCTCATGCTGCTGTGCGCGGTCGAGGGGCGGGCGGTGACCAAGACCTCGCGGGCGCTCGCCGACGCGATCGTCCCGCTACGCCAGCACGGGGACCTGCTGCTCTCCTACAAGCGTCTGATGCAGGGTCTGCCGTTCTACACGCGCGGGCCGGTGATCCAGTTCGACGCCTACCACGAGATCCGCTTCGGGGCCTTGATCGCGCCGAACCACGACGAGCTCTTCTGGAACGACTTCGAGCGCATCGAGCAGGAGTGGTCGTCGGGACGGCGGGTCTTCATCGCCACCGACGTGAAGCACATCCCCTTCCTGCAGAAGGAGCTCGACCCCACGCCGCGCATCCTCGTGCAGGATCAGCGGCGTGTGGTATTGGTCAACTTTCCCGCGTCGGCTTCGGACGGCGAGGCCGTCGCGGTGGAGACCGAGCGGCCTCATCAGCCGGGGGGTTGAGCCGCTCGAGCTGCCTTCGAGAGGTACTGATGGCCAACCTGACGTGTCCGAAATGCGGCTGCCCGATCGCGGTCGACCGCGGCATTCGCCGCGGCAACGTGGTGTACTGTTGCCAGAACTGCGTCGAGGGGCTGCCGTGCGTCTTCGGCTGCACGCCTGACCGTGACCCGGCCAAGGGGGCGGGCGGTCCGGGCGTGATCGTCCATTCCTGACGCCGGGCTAATGGCGAACGTGCAGCGGCTTAATGGGGCCGCAACTGGCACAACGGACAGCCCGTCGCTACTGTTTTCTGTCGGGCCGCGGTCCTGTGCGCGGTCGCGAGGGAATCGATGACGAGCGAGCACACAGTGCAGATCCTGCACCCGGACCGGCGTCCGCAGGGTGAGCTGCGCGACAGCTTCTTCACGTCGCGCTACGAGGACGCTCTCGCCTGGGCCCGCAAGTTCGCGTTCTTCCAGTATCCTTTCGTGACCGCCTGCTGCGGCATGGAGTACATGTCGGTGACCGGTCCGCGCTTCGACACGGACCGCTTCGGCATGACCCTGCCGCGCTTCACGCCGCGCCAGTCGGACCTGCTGCTCGTCGTCGGCACGATCACGCACCGCCAGGCGCCGATCCTGCGCCGCGTGTGGGAGCAGATGGCGGATCCGAAGTGGGTGCTGTCGTTCGGCAACTGCACCAACACCGGCGGTCCGTACAACAACTACGCCGTGGTGCAGGGCATCGACACGATCATCCCGGTCGACATCTACGTGCCCGGCTGCCCGCCGCGCCCCGAGGCGGTGATCGACGGGCTGCTCAAGCTGCAGGAGCGCATCACGCGCGAGCGTCCGGGTCGTCCGGTCGAGAACATCCACGGCAAGGTCAAGGCGCTCGATTTCATCGAGGGCGAGAACACGGCCACCGTTCCCGGTAGCGTGCGAGTGCACGAATGAGCGACGGCACCGCCGCGAACGGCAAGTTCCAGAAGCCCGTCAAGATCATCATCGACGGGCGCGAGATCGTCGCCGAGGCCGGCACGCCTCTCTTGCAGGTCGCGCTCGACAACGGCATCGAGATCCCGCACTACTGCTACCATCCGAAGCTTTCGATTGACGGAAGCTGCCGGATGTGTCAGGTGAAGATCGAGAAGGCGCCGAAGCTCGCGATCGCGTGCAATACGCCGGTCGCGGACGGCATGGTGGTCGACACCCAGTGCGAGGAGGTCGCCTTCGCGCGCCGCGGGGTGATGGAGCTGCTGCTCATCAACCACCCGCTCGACTGCCCGATCTGCGACCAGGCCGGCGAGTGCTACCTGCAGGACTACTCGTTCGGCTACGGCCGGCAGGACTCGCGCGCGACGAGCCCGCGGCGCAAGGGCATCAAGCGCCACCCGATCGGCCCGCGGGTGATCTTCGACCAGGAGCGCTGCATCCTGTGTCGGCGCTGCGTGCGCTTCACCAAGGAGATCACCAAGACCAACGAGCTGCGGGTGTTCGGCATCGGCGACCGCTCGCGCATCGGCACCACCGCCGAGCGGCCGCTCGACAACGACTACTCGATCAACACCGCCGACATCTGCCCGGTCGGCGCGCTGCTCTCGCGCGACTTCCACCACAAGCGGCGCGTGTGGTTCCTGCAGGAGTTCGAGAGCATCTGCCCGAGCTGCTCGAACGGCTGCAACATCAAGCTCGGAATCTACCGCAACGAGATCCAGCGCCTGCTGCCGCGGCGCAACGACGACGTCAACGACACCTGGATGTGCGACCACGGCCGTCTGAACTACGGCTTCGTGCACGACGCGACGCGCGTCCGGGTGCCGCTCGTGCGCGGCGTCAAGCAGCCCGGACCGGCGGTCGCTCCGGCGGGCGGCAACGGGACGACCGGCAACGGCGCGAGCCAGGACGCGGCGGCCGCGACCACGCTCGATCTCGCGCTCCAGGCCGCGGGCGAGCGCATCCGCGCGGTGCTCGAGGCGCACGGACCGAACGCCATCGCGGTGATCGGCTCGCCGCGGCTGCCGAACGAGGAGTGCTACCGCCTCGTGCAGCTCGTTCGCGACACGCTCAAGACGCCGCACTTCGACATGGTCGTTCCGATGGGTCCGGGCGACGACTTCCTGATCAAGCCCGAGAAGGCGGCGAACGCGCGCGGCGCGCGTGACGTCGGCGTCGCACCGGGCGAGGGCGGGCGCGACGTCAAGGGCATCCTCGACGGCGTCGCCGCGGGCGAGATCAAGCTGCTGCTGGTCGTCGGCAGCGCGGATCTGCTGCCGCTGTTCGGCGAGGTCCCGCCCCGCGCCGCGCTCGCGAAGCTCGAGGCGCTGATCGTCGTCGACGCGAACCGCTCCGAGCTCACCGATCTCGCGACCATCGTCCTGCCGGGCCTCACCTGGGCCGAGAAGGACGGCACCTTCACCAACTACGCGGGGCGCGTGCAGAGGATCCGCAAGGCGGTCGAGCCGCCCGAGCAGCTCGTGCCCGACGGAGCGCTCTTCATGCGGCTCGCGAAGCTCGTGCAAACCGGCGCCGACGCGCCCGTCACGTTCGATCCGGCGGCGACGCTCGAGGAGATCGCCACCGCCGTGCCGGCGTACGCCGGCGTCTCGTTCGCGACGGTCGGCAGCCTCGGACGCTCGACGCAGCCGTCGGCGGCGCCGTCCGCCGACGCACCCGTGGTGCAGGCCTGAGATGGCGACCAACGTCGTCAAGGTGAACCGCGCCGCGCTCGCCAAGGCGGCCGGTCCGTTCTCGGTCCGCGCCGTGCTCGTCGGCCTCGGCGTCACCGCGCGGCACTTCTTCCGCAACCTGTTCGGCTGGCTGCGCGGCAAGCCGACGATCGCGACGATCATGTACCCCGAGCAGGACGTGGTGAAGCCGCCCTCGTTCCGGGGCATGCCGGTGCTCGTCCAGATGGACAACGGCAAGGAGCGCTGCGTCGCGTGCGGGCTCTGCGAGTGGGCGTGCCCGGTCGACTGCATCCACATCGAGCCGGGCGAGACCGAGGACGCGATCGAGCGCTACCCGAAGGTCTTCAACATCGACATGGGGCGCTGCATGTACTGCGGCCTGTGCGAGGAGGCGTGTCCGGAGGAGGCGATCGTGATGAGCGATCGCATCGAGATCAGCGCCTTCACCCGCGCCGGCACGATCTGGAAGAAGCAGGACTTGCTGACCCCGCTGGATCGGCTGCCGCGCCGTCTCGACTACGTGCGCCGCGGCTACGAGCGCCCCGTGGGGCCGCGCCAGGCGTGACGACGCGGCGAAGGGTGCGAAAGGTACGACGATGAGCCAGGAGCCGCCGGTTCCGCCGTCCGAGCCGCAAGCCGTGCCGGAGGTCGAGGAGACGCATCCCGCGCTGCGCGTCCTGCGCGAGCGTCACGCGGACGCGATCCTCGCGACGCACGCGTTTCGCGGCGACGCGACCGCCATCGTGAAGCGCGAGGCGCTGCTCGACGTCTGCAAGACGCTGCGCGACGATCCGGAGCTCCAGTTCGACTTCCTCTCGGACGTCACCGCGGTCGACTTCCTCGGCCGCGTGCCGCGCTTCGAGGTCGTCTACCACTTCTACTCGATCCCCAAGAACCACCGCGTGCGCATCAAGGTGCCGGTCGAGGAAAGCGATCCCAAGGTGCCGAGCCTCGTCCCGCTGTGGGCCGGCGCGAACTGGCTCGAGCGCGAGACGTACGACATGTACGGCATCCGCTTCGAGGGACACCCGGATCTCCGGCGCATCTATCTCTACGAGGAGTTCGAGGGTCACCCGCTGCGCAAGGACTACCCGAAGGAGAAGCGCCAGCCGCTGATCGGACCGGGCGCCGTGCGCCGCACCCCCGAGAACGAAGATCTGAGCATCTGATGGCAGACGAACGGCAGACGGACGTCGCGCCCGCGAACGGCGAAGCCGACAAGCTCGACCTTGCCTTCGAGCCGATGGAGCTCAAGGTGGGGCCGTCCCACCCGGCGACGCACGGCACGGTGCGCATCCAGCTCAAGCTCGACGGCGAGCGCGTCGTGTGGTCGGAGGTCGAGGTCGGCTACCTGCACCGCGGCTTCGAGAAGGAGTGCGAGAGCGGCCTCTGGTACCAGGCGTTCCCGTACACCGACCGCCTGAACTACATCTCGCCGATGATCAACAACGTCGGCTACGCGCTGGCGTGCGAGAAGCTGTTCGGCGTCGAGGTGCCGGATCGCTGCAAGTACCTGCGCACGATCGCGAGCGAAGTGTCGCGCATGTCCGACCACTTCACGTGCCTCGGCGCGTGCGCGCTCGAGCTCGGCGCGTTCACCGCGTTCCTCTACGCGGTCGAGGCGCGCGAGCACGTGTGGGACATCCACGACGAGATGTGCGGCGCGCGCGTCACGTGCAACTACGTGCGCATCGGCGGGCTCTCGGCCGACGTCGGACCGGAGTTTCCCGCCTTCGTCAAGCAGAAGCTCGAGAAGATCGCGCAGCTGCAGAAGGACTTCGAGGACCTGCTGCTCGCGAACCCGATCTTCCGCGACCGCATGGAAGGCACAGGCATGCTCAGCAAGGAGGAGCTCATCGCGATCGGCGTGAGCGGACCCTTGCTGCGCGCGGCCGGCGTGCCGTACGACGTGCGGCGCGCGCAGCCCTACCTGGTCTACGACCGCATCGACTGGGACGTGCCGGTCGGCGATCGCGGCGACAACCTCGACCGCTTCCTGGTGCGCATCGAGGAGCTGCGCCAGTCGGCGCGCATCATCCGGCAGTGCGTGGATCAGCTCCCGCCGGGCCCCGTCGACATCAACAACCCGCACGTGCGCCTCGCGGCGAAGGGGCGGGTCTACAACAAGATGGAAGAGCTGATCGCGCAGTTCAAGCTCGTCACCGAGGGGCCGAAGCCTCCGGTCGGCGAGGTGTACTTTGCGGTCGAAGGCGGCAACGGCGAGCTCGGCTTCTACCTCGTCAGCGACGGCACGGGCTCGCCCTACAAGTGCCGCGCACGCTCGCCCAGCTTCTCCAACACCCAGGCTCTGTCGCGCATGATCGAGGGCGCGATGCTGGCGGACGTCATTCCCACCTTCGACATGATCAACATGATCGGCGGCGAGTGCGATCGGTGACGCGGTATGGTCCTGTCTGACGAGCTCAAGCAGCGCATCGCGGCGGAGTTCCCGAAGTACCCGGAGAAGCGCGCGGTGCTGCTGACGGCGCTGCACTTCATCCAGGCGGAGCACGGCGGCTGGATTCCTCCCGGCGCGGCGGCCGAGGTCGCGGAGCTGCTCGAGATCGAGCAGATCGACGTCGAGGAGGTCATCTCCTTCTACTCGCTGTTCCACTCGGAGCCGGTCGGGAAGTTCCACATCCAGGTGTGCGCCAACCTGTCGTGCTGCCTCCGGGGCGCGCGCAACATCATCCGCACGCTCGAGCAGGCGCTCGACATCCGCTCGGGCGAGGTGACGCCGGACGGCATGTTCTCGCTCGCCGAGGTCGAGTGCCTGGGCTCGTGCGGCACCGCGCCGATGCTGCAGGTGAACAACGAGCCCTACGTCGAGAACCTCACCGAGCAGTCGGTGCTCGAGCTGGTCGAGCGGCTGCGCCAGCGCGCGGCGGCCGAGTCGTCTGCGGGAGCGCGCTGATGGCGATCGTGCGCTACCTCCTCCCGCCCGACGGGCAGAACTGGTCGAAGCTCGCCGACTACAAGGCGAACGGCGGCTACGCCGCGGCCGAGCGCGCGCTGCGCGAGATGAAGCCGGAGCAGATCGTCGCCGACGTCAAGGCGTCGGGCCTGCGCGGCCGCGGCGGCGCGGGCTTCGCGGCCGGCATCAAGTGGTCGTTCCTGCCGAACGACGGACGCCGTCCGCGCTACATCGCCTGCAACGGCGACGAGAGCGAGCCCGGGACGTACAAGGACCGCCAGATCCTCGAGCGCAACCCGCACGAGCTGATCGAGGGCCTGCTGATCGCCGCCTACGCCAACAGCATCGACGCCGCCTACGTCTACCTGCGCGGCGAGTACCGCGTCGCCTACGACAACCTGCGCGCGGCGATCGCGGAGGCGAAGGAAGCCGGCTACCTCGGCAAGAACATCCTCGGCTCGGGCCTCGACTTCGAGATCTACGTGCACCGCGGCGCGGGCGCGTACATCTGCGGCGAGGAGACGGGCCTCATGGAGTCGCTCGAGGGACGCAAGGGCCAGCCGCGCAAGCGCCCGCCGTTCCCCGCCGTCGCCGGTCTGTGGCGCCAGCCGACGATCATCAACAACATCGAGACGATGTCGCAGGTGCCGCACATCATCGGCAAGGGCGTCGAGTGGTTCAAATCGATCGGCACCGAGAAGAGCACCGGCAACACGATCTTCGGCGTGAGCGGCTGCGTGATGAAGCCCGGCGCGTACGAGCTGCCGCTCGGCACGCCGCTGCGCGAGATCATCTTCGAGCACGCGGGCGGATTGCGGCCGGGACGTCAGCTCAAGGCCGTGATCCCGGGCGGCGTGTCGATGCCGGTGCTGACCGCCGAGATGGCGATGCAGGTCAACATGGACCACGACAGCCTGCAGAAGGCCGGCTCGCTCCTCGGCACGGGCGCGGTGATCGTGATGGACGACACCTGCTGCCTCGTGCGCGCGGCGATCGCGATCTCGCGCTTCTTCCGCCACGAGTCCTGCGGCCAGTGCACGCAGTGCCGCGAGGGCACCGGCTGGCTGCACAAGCTCTTCCTGCTGATCGAGAGCGGCAAGGCGACCAAGCGCGAGCTCGATACGATCGAGGACGTCTGCAAGTACATGGAGGCGCACACCATCTGCGCGCTGTCCGACGCCGCGGCGTGGGGCGCGGGCTACTTCGTGCGCCGCTTCCGCCCCGAGTTCGAGGCGCACATCGAGCAGCAAGGCTGCCCGCTCGAGGGCATCTCGTTCGAGGTCTGAGGTCCTTCGAGGTTCGTGCGATGACCGCTCCGGAGACCGTCGCCGGCGCTGCCGAGCAGCGCCGCATCACCCGCAACGACATCGTGCGGCTGTTCGGCACGCCGACCGAGACCGTCGGCAGCGTCAACGAGCCGCGCCAGCAGCACCACGACGGCTTCCAGTACAACGAGGTCTGGATCTACGACCGGCCGCGCAACGAGCCGACCCAGCCGAAGGAGCGCCGGATCTACTGGCAGCGCTACGACTTCCTGGCCTCGGAGCGGATCGAGCGCGACGGCCACGTCGTGCGCGAGTCCGAGGCCGAGCTGCTCGCCCGCCTCGCCCAGGGCGGCGGCGCCGGCGGGCACTGACGGTCGCGGCCGCGCTCCGAGGCGCGCTCCGCCGGGCCGCGCCACCGCGTCCACCCGAAGATCGCCCGGTCAGTTTCGAATTGCGCTTGCCGTCTTCGGACGCCTCGCCCTAGAATCGCCCGCGTCATCCCGATGACCGGCGTCGCGGCGCGACGTTTGGTGCCCACGCATCCACCCACCCAAGCCGGCTCCTCTCGGGCATCCGTCACGGCGCTCCTGATCCGAAGTGCTGAGCGAAAGAGAATGCAACCCGTCCACCCGGGCGCGCTTCGTGCCGTCCCGGGTCCTTCGCTGATCCTGGAGTCGTACCCATGCTGAAGCCCGGCCCTGTTCCAGCGCTCGCCCGGCGATTCGCCCTGCCGCTCGCTCTCCTGCTTGCCGCCTGCGGCGGGGGCGACGACACGCCCCAAGCGCCCGAGAGCCTGCAGCTCCTCATGCGCCGCGGCGACACCATGCCGGGCGGCCTGGTGGTGAACCAGGTCGAGAGCGCGCGCCTCGGGGCCGACGGCACGGTGATCGTGATCGCGTCGCGCGCCGGCACGCCGACGGTGAACGGCGTCTACCGCCGGCGGCCGAACGGCGACTACGACCTGCTGCTCGACGAGAACTCGCCGCTCGCACAGGGCCTCACGATGACCAGCGTCGCGCAGCTCCTGATGGCGCCGACGGGCGAGGCGACCTTCAAGGAGGGCGGCAACCGCCTCGACGGCGAGACCGTCTTCTACTTCGACGGCAGCCGGACCTTCCGCCTCGCGGGCGCGAGGAATCCGCAGCAGCCGCCCGGCTTCCGCAAGCTCGGCGAGCTGCGCATCGCGCCGAACGGGCTCCTCGGCTTCACCTACGGCTCCGACGGCAACGAGCCGTGCTCGATCGACTCGTCGAGCGGCACCGAGCGCATCACCTGCAAGCTGCGCCTGATGTACGGCTTCCCGGACGACCTGCGCGAGGTGCAGCTCCCGAACCCGCTCGAGAACCAGCGCCCGACCTCGGTCGGCCTCGAGTTCAACGCCAACGGCGAGCTGCTGGTCGGGCTCCCGTCGTCGGGCCGCAACCCGCTGATCGGCATCGTGCGCAACGGCGTGTTCTCGAGCCTGATCGAGCGTCAAGCAACGTTCGAGGAGTTCGGCACGCTGCTCTCCGCGACGCCGCGCGCGATCTCGAACCACGGCGAGGTCCTGTTCGACGCCCGCTTCGACAGCGACGGCGACCGCGAGATCGACCAGGAGCACGTCATGCTGTGGACCAACGGCGGCTTCCTGAGCCTCGCCCGGCTCCGCGAGCCCGCCGGCACCAAGGTGGTGGTCGACGTGCAGGGCATCGCGCTCGACGACTTCGGCCGCGCGACCTACCAGATCCGCTTCAACGACCCCGGCCAGGCGACGGGCCCGATCAGCCTCCGCCAGTGGCAGGACGGCGTCGAGCGCGAGATCGCCTTCGAGGGCCAGAAGGGCTTCGGCGAGGACGACGAGGGCAACGAGTACCGGCTCCTCGAGATCCGCTCGGTGCGCGCGAACCGCTCGGGCGACGTCGTCTTCCTCGCCCGCGTCGGCTTCATCGACGACGGCACCGAGGAGACGGTCGAGACCCGGCTCCTGCGCTGGGACGGCAGCGGCGGCCTCGAGACCGTGCTGCGCACCGGCTCGGAGTTCAGCGGCGGCATCATCGGCAGCATCGAGACGCTGTCGGACATCAATGACCGCGGCGACCTGCTGCTGATCATTCAGCTCAGGGGATCGGGGCGGGCGCTGGTGCTGATCCCGCGGTGAGCGGCG
>DATCMB010000015.1 GCA_036563615.1 Candidatus Binatia bacterium | reverse complement strand
ACATCGACGGGGAGGTTTGGCACCTCGATGTCGGCTCGTCACATCCTGGGGCTGGAGCAGGTCCCAAGGGTTCGGCTGTTCGCCGATTAAAGTGGCACGCGAGCTGGGTTCAGAACGTCGTGAGACAGTTCGGTCCCTATCCGCCGCGGGCGGAGGAGATTTGAGGGGAGCTCTCCTTAGTACGAGAGGACCGGGAGGGACGCACCGCTAGTGTTCCGGTTGTCGCGCCAGCGGCACCGCCGGGTAGCTATGTGCGGACGGGATAACCGCTGAAAGCATATAAGCGGGAAGCCCACCCCAAGATGAGATCTCCCTGGGCGAAAGCCCCTGAAGGCCCGTCGAAGATGACGACGTTGATAGGCAGGGTGTGGAAGCGCAGCAATGCGTGTAGCTAACCTGTACTAATTGGCCGTGAGGCTTGACCACTATTGACGAGCTACCACGCTCGAGAGCTCTGGAAGCTCACTACCCAGTATGCAGCTCGTCCTTCGGGTCGCGAGATCCGCAAGGACGATCATCTTCCGGTGACAATGGCGAAGGTGCCCCACCCGTTCCCATCCCGAACACGGCAGTGAAAGCCTTCAGCGCCGATGGTACTGCGTCGTTTCGACGTGGGAGAGTAGGACGTCGCCGGATCTTAAAAAGGAAGGCCCGCCAGTTTCTGGCGGGCCTTTTCTTTTCCGAGCGTCGGTGCTCTCGAGCGTACCCATCGCGACGCGCCAGCGCGGTCTCGAGCTGCGCTGCGACGATCGGGTCGCCAGAGGCGACAGATCGCTCGGCGCGTCGCGCGCCCCAGCTCGATCTTCGAGCGCTTCCCCTGCGCGCACCGGCCCCACTGGAGTCCGAAGCCCGCGCGCCTGGTCCAGCCGAGGACGCGCTCGGCTCGCCGGCAAGAGTCACACAGCTGCGCGCGTCGCCGGTGCGCTCGACGGACGACGGTCAACCGGAGCAAGCGGCGTCGGCGAAGATCCCGGAAACCGTCCGCAGACGGCATTGCTCGCTCTCACCGCAGACCCAACCGCGCCGTGCAGGTCGACGGCTCGACGACGATCCCGCGCTGCGCCTCGAGTGCGAGCTCGAGCGCAACGAGCTCCGTCACCGTATCGCGAAGCGTGTCCCCCGACACCGCACGCACAAACAAAAACGCGCAGCACGGTGAACCGTGCTGCGCGTCGAGTTGCGGGGGTAGGATTTGAACCTACGACCTTCGGGTTATGAGCCCGACGAGCTACCGGACTGCTCCACCCCGCGACAGTTTCGGTAGCGAGCGAACGGCAGCCTGTCAATTCGCTCGCGCATCACCGCGAGAAATCGCGGAAAAAGTGAACGTCAGCGGCGCGCAGAACCCCAACCGGAGCGCGGACCCGGCGCACCGATCGGCTCGATCTTGGGGAGGCGCCACGGCATGTAGGGCGGCTTGCTGTCGATGATCCGCTTGCGCGCGCGCTTGATGCGCTCGCGCAGACGGTTGCGCGCGACGTTGTCCTCGAGCGCCTCGGCGATCTCGCTCCGACGGATGTCGATGCTGGCCTCGCCACCGTGCTGCCGCACCGTGAGCCGAACCACGTCGCCCTGCGAAGCGATCGCTTCCCACTCGAGCTTCTTGTCGATCGACCGGACGATCGCACCGAGGATGACCTGATGATCCTGCGCCATATGGCCGCTGTCGTTAGCCGAGGCGCAGGCCGATCTCAAGGCGCGCCGACGCTGCGCATCGTCAGGCTCGCAGCACGCATGGCCTTGCACGCTCGACGGGGCGAACCCCGGCAGCGCTGCCATGAAGGGTGTTGCATCGGCACCCGCAGCCCGCACGGACGCAAGCCTTCGCGGGGGCGTTGCAGCCCTGCCAGACCGCGCGACCGCCTCGGAGGCGCACGAACGACATGCGCAAGGGCATGTGCCTTGCAAACCCGCGCTCGGCCCCAACGCCGTACGATAGGCGAGCCACGGGCGTTTTACCGAGATTCCGGATTCCGACGACCTGACGACGTGCTCAGCCCTACGAGCCCGGAGGACGAGCGATGACGACGCGCCAGCAACGGGTGTTGGTGGTCGACGACGACCGCGAGATGCGCGGCGTCGTAGCGGGAACGCTGCGACGCGTCGGATACACGGTCCTCGAGGCAGGCGACGGCCCGGAAGCGCTCGACGTCGCGACGCGAACGCCGCCCGACCTCGTGCTGGTCGACATGACGTTGCCCGGCATGGACGGGGTCGAGGTCACGCGCCAGCTGAAGGCGATGCCGACGCTCGCCGCCGTGCCCGTCGTCGCCTTGAGCGCGCTCACGCAAAGCGTCGTGCGTGACCGTGCGCTGGCGGCAGGCTGTGCACACTACCTGACCAAGCCGTGCCCGCCGTCTGCGCTGCGCGACGTGGTCGCGCAGACGCTCGCCGCGACCCAGACCGCACGCTGCAGCTGACGCAGCGCCCAGGCCTGCTCGGACGCGTGGCGCGCGCTCTACCTGGCACGCGCGCCGCGCGAAGCGCGCGCGTGACGCGCTCCACCGCGCGACGAATGAGCGCGAGCCAACGAGCGCGAACGAATGGCTCGAACGGGCCAGCCAACGAGTGAATCCGCGCACGATGACCAGCGAGCGGCCCGCTACGAACGAAGCACGCCACGCTCCGGTTGCCGACCAACCACGGACGCTCTAAAGCGCCAACGATGCCCGTCGCACGGCTGCGGCCGATCAGCCGGCACATCGCGGCCGTCGATCTGCACGGTCGCTTCCAGGTCGCGAGCTTTCTCGTGCGCCACGAGCGTGGCCTGCTCCTGGTCGACGCCGGCTTCCCCGGCTGGCACTACGCGATCCTCACCGCCGCCGAATCGCTGCCGCGTCCGAACCAGATCACGCACATCGTTCTCACCCACGCGCACGCCGACCACATCGGCGGCGCGGCATTTCTCGCGCGGCACAGCGGCGCCGAGGTGATCGCCTCCGAGGTCGAGAAGCCGTTCATCGAGGGGCAGCCGCTCGCCCGCGCGGCGTGCGGAGTTCTGCCGTGGGTGGTGAACACCGTGAGTCGCTGGACGCAACGACCGCGCGTCGAGCCCGTGCAGGTGACGCGCACCGTCGCCGCGGGCGAGCACGTCCTCGACGTGCTGCGCGTCATCGACATCCCCGGTCACACGCCGGGACAGATCGCGCTGCTGCACGAGGAGGACGGCGTGCTGCTCTGCGCCGACGGTGTGTTCAACGTGCGCGGCGAGATCGGACACGACCCGATCCCCGGCGTCACGCTCGACCGCGCGCAAGCGGAAGCGTCGATGGAGCGTCTTGCCAAGCTCGGGTGTGCGGACGTCGTTCCGAGCCACGGGCCGGCCATTCTGGGCGACGCGCCCGAGCGCATCCTGCGCTTCCTCGAGCGCCGCGCGGCCTCCTGAGCGCCCTCTGCCCGCAGCAACCAACCAGCGCGCACGTCGGACGGCGCGCTTTACACCCGGCACGCCGCTCCATACGCTGCGCGCGATGAACGTTCGCCTGCTCACGATTCGCGCTCTGCTCGTCGTTGCGCTCGGCGTGCTGCTCTCGGTCTCCGGTGCGTCGCGCAGCGACGCGCAGCCATCCCCGACTGCGCAACCCGCGCCCGAGGCCACGAGCGCCGCGACGGAACGTCGTCCGCGCCTGCCGCTGATCTCGGCGAAGGGGCCGACGACGCGCGTCAAAGGCAAAATCATTCGCTCGTCGCGCGGCCGGAAGGGGCCGGTGCGGCTCCTCATCGAGCGTGACGACGGGCCGAGGCTCACCGCGCTCGTCGCACCGGACGACTACTGCGAGGAGAAGGGCCTTTCGCTGCGCGAGGGCGAGCCGGTCGAGCTCGAGGGGACGATGGTGAAGAGCCAGCGCCCCATCCTGATCGCCACCGCCGTCATCGTCGACGGCAAGACGATCCAGCTGCGCGACGCGGACGGCAACCTGATCGGCGCCGGCAAGCCCCGTCCCAAGCCCACGGCGGGCGCGAAGGCGAGCCTCTCGGGACCGCAGCCGTCGCCGCAAGCGAGCAAGTCCGAAGCGGGCCAGTAAGCGCGACGAGCCGGTGCGCGCTGGGCCGACGAGAAGCTCTCGGTCAGCGCGCCGGCGAATCCGCGGGCCAGCGTCGCTCGTGCGGCCACAGCGCCGTCTCGAGCGCGTGTGCCACCGCGAGGACGAACGCTTCGCGGCGATCCGCGGCCGTGAGCTGAACGCTCGTCGGCAGACCGTTCGCGGCGAGCCCCACCGGCACCGCGACCGTCGGCAACCGCGTCGCGTTGTGCAGCAGGGTGTACGACGCCATCGCCGGCGCGACCGGGACGTCGTTGCCGCCGATGTCGACCGTCGCACGGCCGATCGGCGGCGCGGTGATGGCCATCGTCGGCAGCACCAGGACGTCGACCTCGCGCGTCACGACGTCGGCCACCGTGCGCGCGATGCTCTCGCGCGCCTCCCGCGCTCGGGCGAGGGTCGCCGCATCGAGACCGGCGCTCAGCTCGAGCTGCTCGCGGACGTCGACACCGTACGCGTCGCGGTTGGCCGCGAAGAGCTGCGCGTGCTGCGCGTACGACTCGGCGAGCAGGACGATGCTCGCCGCGGAGTTCACCTGCTGCGCGTCGGGCAGCTTCACCTCGACGAGCTGCGCGCCGAGCTGCTCGAGCGTCCGCAGCGCCGTGGCCACTCCGGCTTCGACCTCGGCCGTCACCGGAAGCGGCCGGTAGGACGGCGCATGGCCGACGCGCAGGCCGCGCAACGAGCGCCCGAGCTCGCGCGTGAAGTCCTCCGCCGGTAGGTCGCGCGAGGTCGGGTCGTGCGGATCGAAGCCGGCGAGCGCATTGAGAGCGATCGCGCAATCCTCCGCCGTGCGCGCGAGCGGACCGACGTGATCGAGGCCGGTCGCGAGCGGATACGTTCCCCTCAGGCTCACGCGACCGTAGCTCGGCTTGATGCCGACGCAGCCGCACGCGGCGCTCGGGATGCGGATCGAGCCGCCGGTGTCGGTCCCGGTCGCGATCGGAACCAGCCCTGCGCCGACGGCCGCGCCCGATCCGCCGCTCGAGCCGCCCGGTACGTGTCCGTGGCGCCACGGGTTGTGCGTCGCGCCGAAGTGCGGGTTGTTGGTCGTCGTGCCCAAGGCGAACTCGTGCGTGTTCGTCTTGCCGACGACGACGGCTCCGGCCGCGAGCAGGCGACGAACGGGCTCCGCGTCCTCGGACGGGACGTGATCGCGGAAGAGCCCCGAGCCATACGTCGTGCGGACGCCGGCGGTGTCGGTCAGGTCCTTGATGCCGACCGGGATGCCGTGCAGCGGCCCGCGGTAGGTGCCGCGCGCGAGCTCCTCGCCGAGCTCGTCGGCACGGCGTAGCGCGCGCTCGGCGCAGACGGTGACGAACGCGTTGAGCCGCGGGTTCTCGCTCTCGATGCGGGCGAGGAAGTGCTCGACGACCTCGCGCGGCGACACCTCGCGGCGCTCGATGAGCCGCGCCAGCTCCGCAACCGGCTTTCGGTACAGCGCGTCGGACATCGAGCCGCGGCGTACCTGCAAGCGCTCGTCGGCACAAGCCGACCGCGCTTGTCTCGGAGCGAAGAAAAGGCGAAATCTCGTCATCGCCATGCCGCGCTCCGTGCCCTACGTCGAGCTCCGCTGTCGCAGCGCCTTCTCCTTCCTCGAGGGGGCCTCGACGCCCGAGGACCTCGCCGAGATCGCCGGCCGGCTCGGCCACGAGGCACTCGCGCTCGCCGATCGCGACGGCGTCTACGGCGCGCCGAGGTTCTGGAAGGCGGCGCGCGAGGCGGGCGTACGACCGCTGGTCGGCGCCGACGTCACGCTGTCGGAAGGCCCGTCCGGTGCGACGGCGCGCTTGCTGCTGCTGGTCGAGTCGCGCACGGGCTACCGCAACCTCTGCAAGCTGTTGACGCTCGGGCACGCGCGCGCGCCGAAGGGCAGCAGCGTCGTGACGCTCGACGAGATCGAAGAGCACGCGCAGGGTCTGCTCTGCCTGGCCGGCGGGCCGTCGAGCCCGCTGACCAACGCGCTGCGCCGGCGCGACACCTTCGCGGCCGGGCGTCTCGGCAAGCGCCTGCAGAGCATCTTCCCCGGGCGGCTGTGGATCGACGTGCAGCGCAGCTCCGATCGGCGGGTCGAGCGCCGCACGCGCGCGCTGCGCGATCTCGCGAGCATGCTGCGCATTCCGCTCGTCGCCACCGGCGACGTCGCGATGGCGCGCGCCGAGGAGCGCTCGGTGCTCGACGTCTTCTGCTGCCTCGCCGCGAAGACCACGCTCGACGCCGCCGGACGCCTCGTCGCTGCGAACGCGGAGCGCCACCTGGTCACGCCGCGCGAGATGGCGGAGCGCTTCCGCGACCTGCCGCGGGCCGTTGCCGCGACGCTGGCGATCGCCGAGCGCTGCGAGTTCACGCTCTCCGACCTCGGCTACCGCTTCCCCGAATACCCGCTGCCGCCCGGCGAGACGCCGATCGGGCATCTTCGATACTTGACGTACGCCGGAGCGCGCGAGCGCTACGGCGATCCGCTGTCGGAGCGGGTCGCGGCGCAGCTCGAGCACGAGCTCGCCGTGATCGGCAAGCTCGACCTCGCGGGCTACTTCCTGATCGTCTGGGACATCGTCCGCTTCTGTCGCGAGCGCGGCATCCTCGTGCAGGGCAGGGGATCCGCCGCGAACAGCGCCGTCTGCTACGCGCTCGGCATCACCGCGGTCGACGCCGTCGGCATGAACCTGCTGTTCGAACGCTTCCTCTCCGAGGAGCGCGGCGAGTGGCCCGACATCGACCTCGATCTGCCGTCGGGCGATCGTCGCGAGGAGGTCATCCAGTACGTCTACCGCCGCTACGGTCCGCAAGGACCGGTACGGGCCGGCGACGGCCGCACGGTGGGCTCGGGCGTCGCCATGACGGCGAACGTGATCACCTACCGCGTCCGCAGCGCGCTGCGCGACGCCGGCAAGGCGCTCGGCTTCCCCGAGCCGGAGATCGAGCGGCTCAGCAAGCTGCTCGCGCACCACGGCTTCCGCGACCGGGACGACACGCTGGTCGCGCAGCTCGAGGCCGGCGGGGTCGACGTCAACGCGCGCCGCGTGCGCTTGCTGATCCGTTGCGTCGAGGCCATGCAGGGGCTGCCGCGTCACCTCGGCCAGCACTCGGGCGGCATGGTGATCGCCGCCGGACGGCTCGACGAGATCGTCCCGCTCGAGCCCGCGAGCATGCCGGGACGCTCGGTCGTGCAGTGGGACAAGGACGACTGCGCCGACCTCGGCCTGATCAAGATCGACCTGCTCGGGCTCGGCATGATGGCGGTGCTCGAGGAGGCGATCCCGCTCGCGCGCGAGGCGGACGGCGTCGAGCTCGACCTCGCCAAGCTGCCGCAGGACGACCCAAAGACCTACGCGATGATCCGCCGCGCCGACACGATCGGCGTGTTCCAGATCGAGTCGCGCGCGCAGATGGCGACGCTGCCGCGGCTCAAGCCGCGGACCTTCTACGACCTGGTCGTCGAGGTCGCGATCATCCGTCCCGGTCCGATCGTCGGGCAGATGGTGCACCCGTACCTGAACCGGCGCGCGGGGCGCGAGCCGATCACCTATCCGCACCCGAAGCTCGAGCCGATCCTGCGTCGCACGCTCGGCGTGCCGCTCTTCCAGGAGCAGCTGCTGCGCATCGCCATGACGGTCGCCGGCTTCACGGGGGGAGAAGCCGAGGAGCTACGCCGCGCGATGGGCTTCAAGCGCTCGGTGGAGCGGATGCGGGCGATCGAGCGCAGGCTGCGCGACGGTCTCGCGGCGAACGGCATCGTCGGCGAGCGCGCCGACGCCATCGTGCGCAGCATCACCTCGTTCGCGCTCTACGGCTTTCCGGAATCGCACGCGGCGAGCTTCGCCTTGCTCGCGTACGCCTCGGCGTACCTGAAGGCGCACCATCCCGAGGCGTTCCTGTGCGCGCTGCTGAACGCCTGGCCGATGGGCTTCTACCACCCGGCGACGCTGGTGAAGGACGCCGAGCGGCACGGCGTGCGCGTCCTGCCGATCGACGTCCTGCGCTCGTCGTGGCGCTCGACGATCGAGCGCCCGGACGCCAGCGCGGCGTTGCAGAACGGCGGCGAGCCGTCGCGACGGGGCGGCAGCGCGCGCGCAGCGGTGCGGCTCGGCCTACGCTTCGTGCGCGGTCTGCGCGAGGCCGCCGCCCAGCGCCTGCTCGCGGCACGCGCCGAAGCCCCGATCCGCGACGTCGGCGACCTCGCGCGTCGCGCAGGGCTCCTCGAGAGCGAGCTGAGGACGCTCGCCGAGCTCGGCGCGCTCGCGACGATCGCGGGCGAGTCGCGTCGCACGGCGCTCTGGCAGGTGAGCGGGCTGCTGGCGCGCGAGCCCTTGTTCGCCGGGCTCACCCCGCAGGCCACGCGCACGCGCCCGCCCGACATGACGCCGTTCGAGAGCACGCTCGCCGACTACCGGGCGAGCGGCCTCACGACCGGTCCGCACCTCCTGGCTCACCTGCGGCCCGCGCTCGAGCGCGAGGGCGTGGTGCCGCTCCGACGCCTGCAGGAGAAGGCGAACGGCGCCTGGCTCAAGACCGCCGGGCTGGTCATCGTCCGGCAGCGCCCCGGCACCGCGAAGGGGATCTGCTTCCTCACCCTCGAGGACGAGACCGGGACCGGCAACGTCGTCGTCATGCCGGATCGCTACGCGCAGTTCCGGGTCGAGCTGCACACCTCGCCGCTGCTCGTCGTCGAGGGCCGCCTGCAGCGGCAGGACGGGGTCGTGCACCTCGAGGCGCGGCGGATGAAGGGGCTCACGCTGCCCGGTCCGACGCCGCCGTCACACGATTTTCACTGACCCCGATCGGGAAAATCGATTCCCGGGCGAGAAACGTCTTGAAAGTGACTTTCAATTTCGATAGTCGTGGGCTCATGGTCGTGTGCCTGTGCCAGGGGGTCTCCGACAAGCGGGTTCGTGCATGCATCGCGGCCGGCGCACGCACACGACAGCAGGTCACCGCGGCCTGCGGGGCGGGCGACGGCTGTGGTAGTTGTCACCGGACGATCAAGACGATGATCGTCGAGTGGCGTCGACAGGAAGCCGCCCAGGCCCTCCAGTCGCCCGCCGAGTACCTGCCCGAGACCGCGTCGTCCGCCGTCGCCTGAGCGGCGAGCGGGCTCGATTTCCCGCGCCGTCCCGGCCACACCCCCGTCCCTCGCGCGGGGGTGTGCACGTAGTTTTACGCGGCTTCGTTCTTGCACTGCGGGGCGTCGGCTGCATGTCGCCAGGGGTGAACTGCGATGCTGACGCAACGACGAGGCCCTTCCTTTTCGACCGACTCACGTACCCGAAGGCAGACCGTGCGCGAGCACTGGATTCCCCTCGGGCCGGGCGAAGGTGATCTACGCTGGCGCGGCTATCCGCAGGCGCCGACGGTGGTTTCCGACGACCTCGGATGGCGTGACAAGGAGGATCTGAGCGCGCCCGGCAGGCGCCGTCCCGACGCGCTGTCGGGCGGCGGCACGGCGCCCCGCGGCGGCGCAGCCGTGTAGACTCCGCGTATCACTGTAGCATAAACGCCACACTTGGGGTGTATCTAAAATGCGCCAGTCGGTGCTTGGCTGGCCATGGTTGGCCCTCCTCGCAGAGGGTGATAAGCCGTCCCCGTGGACGCTCTCGCGCCGCAGCGTGACGAAGGCCCGGTCGTCGTTCACGAGCCGGGGCCGATCGCCCGGCTGATCCTCAACCGACCGCGGCGGCGCAACGCGCTGTCGCACGAGCTGCTCGAGGCGCTGCTCGCGGCCCTCGACCGCTGCGCTTCGGACCCGCAGACGCGCGTCGTGGTCCTGGCGGGCAACGGTCCGGCGTTCAGCGCCGGGCACGACCTCCAGGAGCTTCAGGCGGCGACGTCGGCCGAGATCGAGCGGCTGTTCGCGCTGTGCTCGCGGGTGATGCTCCGGCTGCACGAGATCCCGCAGCCGGTCATCGCTCGCGTGCACGGCATCGCGACCGCCGCCGGCTGCCAGCTCGTCGCCGCCTGCGACCTCGCGATCGCAGCCGACGTCGCGACCTTCGCGACCCCGGGCGTCTCGATCGGGCTCTTCTGCTCGACGCCCGCCGTGCCCGTCGTGCGGGCGGTCGGTCGCAAGCGGGCGCTCGAGATGCTGTTCACCGGCGCGCCGATCGATGCGCAGACTGCGCTCGACTGGGGGCTCGTGAACCGGGTCGTGCCGCTGCAAGAGCTCGACGCCGAGATCGCGCGCTTCGCGGCGCGGATCGTCGCCGCGAGCCCCGAGACCATCGCGCTCGGCAAGCGCGCCTTCTACCGGCAGCTCGCGCTGCCGGAGGACGACGCCTACGCGCTGGCGGGCGCGGCGATGTGCGAGAACGCGGCGCTCGAGGACGCCCGCGAGGGCATCCGCGCCTTCCTCGAGAAGCGCCGGCCGGTGTGGGGCCGAAAGGGCTGAGCCCGGCGGCTGCGTCCGCGCGCGTCACGCGCCGACGCCGCGTCCGACCTCTGCGTCGCTCGCCGCCGGACCGAGGAGAAGACCACGCGCCGCGTCTCGCGCCGGGCGCGGCGCGACGGCTTCAGCTCTGCGTCGACCCCGAGCTCGGCTTGCCGTCGTTCGGCAGGATGCTCTCCCCGGACGCGTTCTTCTCGCGCAGCAGACGCAGCATCTCGTCGACGCCGCGGCTCGCGACGATGTCCTGCAGCTGCGAGCGGAAGTTCGCGACCAGGCTGACGTGCTCGATCGTGACGTCGATCACCTTCCACTGGCCCGCGTCGGACTTGCGGAGCCGGTAGTCGACCAGGATGTCGTCGCCGCCCCCGCGGATGATCTTGCTCTTGACGGTCCAGTCGCCGCGCGCCTCTTCGCGGTCGCCCGTGATCTCGATCGTCTCGTTGCGGTAGCTCTCGATGTTGCGGCCGTAGGTCACCGACAGGTGCCGCTTGAACTCCTCGATGAACTCCTTTTGCTGCTCGGGGGTGAGCTTGCGCCAGTTCCGCGCCAGCACCAGCTTGGCGATGGTGTCGAAGTCGAAGCGCGCGTAGGCGATGTCCTCGATGCGACGGAGCTTCTGGTCGGAGGACAGGCTGCCGTCCTTGAGCACGGCGAGGACCTCGTCCGCGGTCTCCTGGATGAAGGCGCGCGGCGTCTGCTCCGCCGACGCGACGACGGCCGTCCACGCGAGCGTCACCACCAGCGCGGCGACCGTCACGAAAGATCTCCTGATTCTCACGGAAGCACCTCTTCGTCCGTATCCTCCGGGAAGTAGAGATCGTCGTCGTCGATGGCAGTCCCGCTTTCCGACTCCCCGCGGATCAGCCTTTCGCGGCGCTGCGTGTAGGCGCTGCGCACGGCGATGTAGAAGTCGAGCGACGCGCGGCGCGCGGCGTCGACGTCCTCGAGCAGCAGCGAGCGCGTGTTGACCGTCTGGATGACGCGCGCACCCGCCAGCGTGAAGATGTCACCGAAGATGGTCGCGATGTCGAGGTACGAGTCCGCGACCAGCCCGACCGTGTCGCGCGGGCTCGACGGGC
Source organism: Candidatus Binatia bacterium (assembly GCA_036563615.1). Lineage (NCBI taxonomy): Bacteria > Candidatus Binatota > Binatia (SeqCode) > Binatia bacterium. The sequence continues at coordinate 29,360 of DATCMB010000015.1, read as the reverse complement.
CGAACACCGGCCACACGAGGTAGGGTCCCGAGGGCACGCCCCAGATCCCGAGCGTCTGACCGAAGTCGGAGGTGTGCTTCGGCAGCCCCATGTCGGTCGCCCAGTCGAAGATGCCGCCGATGCCGACGGTCGTGTTGACCGCGAAGCGGCACAGCGTGATCGCGGCCGGGTCGATCTGACCTTGCAGGAGGTCGTTCACGAACCGCGCGGGAAATTTGAGGTTGTCGAAGAAGTTGTCGACGCCGCGCTGCACCGGGCGCGGCATGACGTAGTCCCAGCCGGTCGCGACGGGCTTGAGGACGTAGTGGTCGAGGTCCTCGTTGAAGTCGAACATGGTGCGGTTGAACGGCTCCCACGGATCGTCGACCGAGCCGCTCGGCTCGCTCGACACGTCGCGCGCCGCAGCGGCGGTCGCGGCTGCGTCGGGCGCCGTCGCCTGCGCGTGCGCGGACGGCGTCGAGGGAAAGCCGAGCGCGCAGCAGAGCAGGGCTGCGAGGCCGCCGTTCGCAACGAGTCGCGCGAGCGGGCTCATCGCTCCGCGTCCCCGGCGGCGCCCCCGTCTCCGCCTGCAGCGCCACCGCTTCCCGAAGCGCCGCCCGAGCCGCCGCCATCGACGCCGGCGTTGTGCACCATCTTGCCGATCAGCCGCTCGAGGATCACCGCCGATTCCGTGAAGGTGATCTCGTCTCCGTTCTGCAGGATCTGGTCGTCGCCGCCGACCTGCAACGAGACGTAGCGGTCGCCGAGCACGCCGGCGGTCACGATCGACGCGCTGGTGTCGATCGGCAGCTCCAGATCCGGCCGGACGTCGAGCGCGACACGCGCGCGGTAGTCGTAGTTGAGCGTGATCTCGGCGACCTGGCCGACCTTGACGCCGGCGATCTCGACCGGCGCGCGCGGCTTGAGACCGCCCGTCTGGTCGAAGTTCGCGTAGAGGCGCAGGCCGCCGTTGTTCAGCAGCGGGTTGGCGGCGACGCGGAAGGCGAGGGTTGCGATCGCTACGAGCCCAACCAGCACGAAGAGCCCTGCGACCAGATCGCGCGCAGGTGAACGGCTCATCAAAGCTCGATCCCCCAGAGTGCGGTGAGAAAGTAGTCGCCGATCAGGATCGCGACCGAGGTGATCACCACGGTCGACGTGGTGGCCGCGCTGACGCCGGCGGCGGTCGGTGTGGAGAAGTAGCCGCGGAAGGTCGCGATCAAGCCGGCGAGGGCGCCGAACACCAGCGCCTTCACCAAGCTGCCCATGACGTCCTCACCGAAGCGGACGTTGGACGTCAAGCTGGACGTGAACACACCGGCGTCGAGACCCATCAGGGTGACGCCGATCAGGTACGCGCCGGCGATTCCGAACAGGATGAACAGCGCGTTCAGCATCGGCATGACGGCGACCATCGCGACCGCCTTCGGCGACACGACGAAGCTCACCGGATCGATCGACATCATGCGCAGGCCGTCGAGCTGCTCGGTGGTGACCATCGAGGCGATCTCGGCCGCGGTCGCCGAGCCGGCGCGCCCGGTGACCAGCAGCGCGCTCAGCACCGGACCGAGCTCGCGGATCAGCGACAGCCCGACCACGGCCCCGAGCGAGCTCTCGGCGCCGAAGCGCACGAGCGTGTTGTAGCCCTGCAGCCCGAGCACCATGCCGACCGCCAGGCCGGAGATGCAGACGATGATCAGCGACAGGACGCCGAGGTTGTAGAGCTCTTCGAGGTAGCGTCGGAAGCGATAGGGCGGCAGGACGGTCGCGCGCACGATCGCGCCGGCGAACTTCGCCATCCGTCCGAGCTCCGCCACGAACACCAGGAAGCGGAATCCGATTTCACGAATCGCATTCAGCATCGCCGGTCAGGACGGAGCGCCGCCGCGTTCGATGGTGTCCCACCAGCCGTTCGAGCCCGGCTCGTCCGACTCGTCGAGGTCCTCGTTGAAGAAGCCCGCGACCTCCGGATCGTCGCTCGCCCGCAGCTCCTGCGGCGTCCCCTGCACGACGCGGCCGGGCAGCAGAAGCAGCACCTGATCGGCGAGCCGCATGGTCGACGGGATGTGGTGCGAGACCACGAGCAGCGTCGTGCCGAAGCGGTGGTTGATCCCGGCGAGCAGCGACTCGATACGCTTCAGCGACAGCGGATCGAGGCCGGAGAACGGCTCGTCGCAGAGCAGGATCTCGGGCTCGGAGATCATGGCGCGCGCGAGCGCCGCACGACGCAGCATGCCGCCCGAGAGCTGGCCGGGGAGGAGGTTCTCGCAGCCGGCGAGCCCGACCGCGGCGAGCCGCTGGCGGACCCGCGCGTCGATCTCCGCGGGCGAGGCTTCGGTGTTCTCGCGCAGCGGCAGGGCGAGGTTGTCGTAGACCGTCAGCGAGTCCAGAAGCGCTCCGCCCTGAAAGAGCATGCCGAGACGTGAGCGGACGTCGCACAGCTCGCGCTCCGAGAGGCTCGTGATGTCTCGGCCGGCGACCTCGATGCGGCCGGCGTGCGGCCGGACGAGTCCGCCGATGAGCCGGAGCAGCGTGCTCTTACCGGATCCACTCCCGCCGAGTATGACCGAGATGCGGCCGCGAGCAAACGCGCACGACAGGCCGTCGAAGACGACGCGGTCGTCGAAAGCCATCTCGACGTCGCGCAGGGCGACGTGTGGCTCGAGCGCGCGAACCGGATCCATGCGGGAGCCCGAAGCCTGTAACAGAGGCCTCGCGCTCACTCCACGCAAGTCGCGCGCTTCGCTCCGGGGCCGGCGTTCGTCAAGCAACGAGCGGCGGGCGCGGCGCCGGCGACGCCATCCGCCACCGGGGCTCGACCGCTACGGACCCGCGAGGCTCCGCTGGCCTCGCGCACGGTGCGCGCGAAGCGGTGCCGCCGAGGGGATCAGGCCGCCTGCGGGATGCGGTGATCCCCGTCGTGGGCGCCCTTCTCGCACGGCCAGCCGCGCGCGGCCAGCGTGGCGAAGAGGATGGCGGCGACGCCGGCGACCAGGGCCACGGTGAGCACGACGAGCCCAGCTGTGGGATCCATCGGCACCGCGAGGAACCCGTCCGGGACGGGCGCCAAGGGGCCGGGAACGAACGTCATCATCGATCCGACCTCCTTTCCGTCACTCACTGTAAGCACCGGGAACTTACATGCAACCCTGCACGTAAATTTTCAGGGAATCGATAAGTGGGGCTAATCGACTGCCAAGCCATGCACGTGGCGCGAAGCTCGCGGCGCCAGAGCTCGAGGAGCGTTCTGTGGCCTCGAGCGGGAGGCGGGCAGCGCCGCCGCGACCTCGAGTCGGGCTGCGCCGCGCCGGGAGGGAGATGCGCCCGCCAGGAATCGAACCTGGACTTAGGGTTCCGGAGACCCTCGTGATATCCTTTTCACCACGGGCGCGTGACGGCGTTTCCTACTACTACACGCCGACGCGTGTCGCCACGTGGCGCCCGGAATCACGGCGTACGGGCGACCAGTTCACGCATCTCGCGTAGCAGCTGCTCGTGGATTCGCCCATTGCTGGCGAGCGTCTGGCGCGCCTCGACGCCCGGCTCGTCGCCCAGGAAATCGGTCACCCGACCGCCCGCCTGGCGGACGATCAGCGAGCCCGCGGCGACGTCCCACGGGTGGAGGTTCCACTCCCAGAAGCCGTCGAGACGGCCGCAGGCGACCCAGGCGAGGTCGAGGGCCGCGGCGCCGATCCGCCGGATGTCGCGCGTCGCGACGAGCATCCGCCGCCAGAAGGAGAGGTAGAACTCGGCCCGCTCGCGCCGGTCGTAGGGAAATCCGGTCGCGACCAGCGCGGCATCGAGCTCGGGCGTCGCGGACACCGAGATCGGGGCGCCGTTGCAGGTGGCCAGGGAGTCCGTGGCCGCCGTGAAGAGCTCGTCGCGCATCGGGTCGTAGACCGCCGCCGCGACCGGCATCGCCCGGCGGGCAGGGAAGCTCGCGGCGTCGGAGGGGTCGGCCACGTCGTCGGGTAGGCGGACCGCGGCGATCGACACCGCGAAGTGCGGCACGCCGTGCGCGAAGTTGGTGGTGCCGTCGAGCGGGTCGACCACCCAGCAGATCCGCTCGCCGTCCGCGGCCTCGCCCCGCACGAAGCCCGATTCCTCGCCGAGCCGCGCGTGCCCCGGGAAGGCGCGGGCGAGCCGCGCCATGACCAGGCGCTCGGCCGCGCGATCCGTGTCGGTCACCAGATCGACGGTCGCGGACTTGGTGCCGATGGTCCGCGGAACCGCATAGCGCTCGCGGATCAGCCGACCGGCCTCGCGGGCCGTCTCGGCCGCGACGCGCAGGAGCTCCTCCGGTGACGACGCCACGGACGTCCTTAGCGAGCGCCGCCGCGCGCGGGCAACGTCGGCCGGTTCGCAGACAGCGTCGAACGATTTCCGGGGCGGTTCCGGCCACGCCGCCTTGCGCGCCCGGCGGACGTTTCGTATCTCGGTGCTCCCCAAGCGACCTGGCGACCCCGACGGGGGACCGCTAGAAACCCCGCGTCGACCCGCGTGGGCGGTCGCCAAGTTGGTAAGGCACCGGACTTTGGATCCGGCATTCGAAGGTTCGAATCCTTCCCGCCCAGCTTCCGACGGCGATGCCAAACGGGCGACGGTGAGGGAGAAACGAGACGTCGGCGGCACATGATGGACGGACACCTGCGGGGTGACAACGCGAAAGACGCGATCAAGGTCTTCTCCGGAAGCTCGAATCCGTCCTTGGCGAGAGACATCTGTGCTTACCTGGGCGTGCCGCTGGCGCTCGCCGAGACCCGTCGCTTCAGCGACGGCGAGATCAACGTCGACATCCAGGAGAACGTTCGCGGCGGCGACGTCTTCGTGATCCAGTCGACGTCGACGCCGGGCAACGATCACCTGATGGAGCTGCTCCTGATGCTGGATGCGCTCAAGCGCGCGTCCGCCGGGCGCATCACCGCGGTGATCCCGTATTACGGCTACGCGCGCCAGGATCGGAAGGTCGCGCCGCGCACGCCGATCAGCGCGAAGCTCGTCGCAGACCTGCTCGAGACCGCTGGCGCGTCGCGCGTCCTCACCATGGATCTGCACGCCGGGCAGATCCAGGGCTTCTTCAACATCCCGGTCGACAACCTCTACGCGACGCCGGTGCTGCTGCGTCACCTGCGCGAGCGGATCGGCCGCGAGCCGTGCACCGTGATCTCGCCGGATGCCGGCGGCGTCGAGCGTGCGCGCGCGTTCGCGAAGCGCCTCGACGGCGCGCTCGCCGTCATCGACAAGCGGCGCTCGGGTCCGAACGAGGTCGCCGAGATGCACATCATCGGTGAGGTGCGCTCGCGTCTCGCGATCCTGGTCGACGACATGGTCGACACCGCCGGCACGCTCTGCAACGCGGCGAAGGCCGCGCTCGAGGCCGGTGCGAGCGAGGTCATCGCGGCCTGCACGCACGCCGTCCTGTCGGGCCCGGCGATCGATCGCATCGAGAAGTCCCAGATGACGGAGATCATCGTCACCGACTCGATCGCGCTCAACGAGCGCGCTCGCGCCTGCTCGAAGGTGAAGGTGCTGTCCGTCGCGCAGCTCATCGGCGAGGCCATTCGCCGGACGCACAACGAAGAGTCGATCAGCTCGCTGTTCATCTGAGCGAGCAAGCAACGAATCGGAGCACGAGATGGAAACGCTGACGATCGAAGTCGAGCCGCGTGAGCGCACCGGCAAGTCCGCCGCTCGACGCACGCGCGCCAAGGGCCGCATCCCCGCGGTGTTCTACGGCCCCAAGACGAAGTGCGTGACGCTGACGCTCGACGCGCGCGACTTCAGCCGGCGGATCGCGAATCTCGAGGGCACCCACCTCATCGAGCTGCGCTCGAGCGCGGCGGAGCTCGACAAGAAGATGTGCCTGCTGCGCGAGGTGCAGCATCACCCCGTCACGGGCGCGCCCGTGCACGCGGACTTCTACGAGGTCGCGCTCGACGTGAAGATCGAGGTGCGCGTGCCGCTGCACTACGAGGGCAAGGCGGCGGGCGTCACGCTCGGCGGCATCCTGCAGCCGATCGTCCGCGAGCTGCCGGTGAGCTGCCTGCCGACGGCGATCCCGGACTTCATCGCGGTCGACGTCTCCCCGCTCGGCATCCACGACGCGCTGCACGTCCGCGACTTGACGCTGCCGGAAGGCGTCGAGGCGCTGCTCGATCCGGCGGAGACGCTGGTCAGCGTGCTGCCGCCGACCGTCGAGGCGAAGCCGGAAGGCGAGGAGGGCGCGGCGGCCGCGGAAGGCGCTGCGGCTGCGGCGCCAGCCGCCGAGTCGGCCGACGCGAAGAAGGCCGAGGCGAAGAAGTAGCCGCACTTGTCACGGCGGCTGGTGGTCGGCCTCGGCAACCCGGGCGCGCGCTACGCGGCGACCCGGCACAACGTCGGCTTCGCGGTGGTCGACCTGCTGGCGCGCTCGCGCGGCGTGTCGCTCGCTCGCCGCAAGCACGACGCGCTTTGCGCCGAGGTGGCGATCGACGGTTGCGACGTCGTGCTCATCGAGCCGCAGACCTACATGAACCGGAGCGGCACGGCGGTCGCGGCCTTCGTGCAGGAGACGGGTGTCCAGCCGACCGAGATGCTGGTCGTGCACGACGACCTCGACCTCGCGCTCGGGCGCATCAAGCTGAAGCGCGGCGGCGGCACCGCCGGCCATCGTGGGCTCGAGTCGATCGTGGAGCACCTCGGGACGCGGGACTTCGACCGGCTGCGGATCGGGATCGGGCGCCCGGCGGCCGGAGCGGAGGTCGTCGACTTCGTGCTCGAGCCCTTCTCGGACGAGGAGCGGAAGCTGATCGACGAGCGCCTCGAGGCCGCGGTCGACGCCGTCACCGCCTGGTGCACGTTGCCCCTCGACGTCGCGATGAACCGGGTCAACGCCCCGCCGGCGCCGACCCCGCCGCCCGCGCCGCGCGAGCCCGCGTGAGCCGGGTCTCGTCTGCAGGGTGGCTTGAGCACGTCCATGCCCGTTGTTAAACGAGCATTCTTTTCGGAGGCCGCATGCGTTCCTACGAGTCACTGATCGCTTATCACCCGGATCTCGGCGAGGCCGCGATCAAGGAGCAGATCGAGCGGGTGAAGCAGATCATCACCGGCAACGGTGGTGAGGTGACCCAAGCGGTCGAGTGGGGTCTGCGCGACCTGGCGTATCGCATCCAGAAGCAGCGTCGCGCCTTCTACGTGATCGTGACGTTCAAGGGGACGGGCGCGACCGTGTCCGAGCTCGAGCGCAACCTGCGCATCTCCGAGAACGTGCTGCGCTACATGACGACGCAGGTCGATCCGAACCGTCCGCCGCTCGAGCTGCACAAGCCGCGTCGCGAAGCGACCGAGGGCGAGCGCGAGGAGGGCGCGGAGGCCGGCGAGTCCGGGGGAGCGGAGCAGGCCGCAGAGGGCGCTGCGGAGGCCGAGGCCGAGGGCGAGTCGCCCGAGGTCGGCTGAGCGGACCGCACGAAAGGTTGAGGGGCAGTCACGATGGAGACGAAGACCAGCGACGCAGCCAAGAAGCCGGCACGTTCGCGCTCGGACGACAAGGGCCTGTTCCGCCGCCGCGGCGGACGCCGCAAGGTCTGCCGCTTCTGCGCCGAGAAGACGCTGCCGCTCGACTACAAGGAGGTTCGCGTCCTGCAGAACTTCATCACCGAGCGCGGCAAGATCATCCCGAGCCGGATCACCGGCAACTGCGCGAAGCACCAGCGTCGTCTGACGGCCGCGATCAAGCAGGCGCGCGCGACCGCGCTGCTGCCTTTCACGCTGGTTCGCGACTGAGCTGAAGCGGGCATCGGCGGTACGGAGAGAGCGCGATGGCGATGGAAGTGATCCTGCGAGAGGACGTGCCGAACCTGGGCGCGATGGGCGACGTCGTGAAGGTGAAGCCCGGCTACGCGCGCAACTACCTGCTGCCGCGCGGCATGGCGGTCGAGGCCAGCCGGCGTAACCTCGCGCAGCTCGAGCACGAGAAGCGGCTCATCGAGATCAAGCGCGAGCGCGAGCGTCAGGCGGCGCGTGCGGAAGCGGATCGTCTCGAGGGCCTGGTGCTCGAGATCAAGGCTCGTGCGGGCGAGGAGGATCGGCTCTACGGCTCGGTCACCAACCTCGACATCGAGCGTCACCTCGCGCAGCGCGGCATCAAGGTCGACCGCCGCCGCATCGACCTCGACGACCCGATCAAGCGTCTCGGCACGTACCGCATCGTGATCGGCATCGCGCACGACGTGAAGGCGACGATCACGCTCAAGGTGCTGCCGGACGAGTCCGGCGAGTAACGCCGCCGAGTCCGGCGACCAGCGTCGCCGAGAAGCAGCGACGGCGGGGATGGCGGCGCGCTCAGTACGCGCCGCCCAGCTTCGCATGGTCCCAGCTCCGCGTCTTGTCGGCGCGGAACACCAGCGTGACCCGCTTGCGCGCCTGCGGGCGCATCGCCTCCATCTGCTCGCGGAGCGGAGGCGTCGACCCCGCCATGCGGGCGCCGATCTTGCCGAGCGTGGCGAGCGTGCGCTCCTCGTCGTCGATGATCTCGATGCGGCCGCGCAGGAAGACGCCCTTCAGCTTGTCGTAGGTGTCGCCCTCCTCGAGGAGCAGCGCGCAGCGCGGATCGCGCTGCAGATTCTTCACCTTCTGCGACTTGCGGTAGGTCGTCATGACGATCGAGCCGTCGTCCTCGATCGCGTACCACATGGCGATCAGGTGCGGGTATCCGTCCTCGCCGTGCGACGCGAGGTAGATCGTGCGTCCCTTGGCGAGGAACTCCTGCCGCTCCTCCGGGGTGAGTCGAATCTGTGCACGCTTCAGCGCCATCGTCGGTCCTCCAGGACGGGTCGCGTAGTACGGGTGCTCGTCGCGCGCAATCGACGCGCGCGCCGCTTCGACGTCGTCGCAGCTTTGCGCGGCGAAGCGCAGGACGCGTTGTGCGCGCACGCGCCCTTGTTATGGTGCGCTGGATGTCGCGCGCCGTCGTGCTCTCGCGCAAGCAGATCCATCAGGGTCGCATCCTCGACATCGGCGTCGAGCGCGTGCGGCTGCCCGGCGGCACGGAGACGGATCTCGAGGTCATCCGACACCCGGGTGCGGCGGCGGTCGTGCCGCTGACGAACGACGGCGAGATCCTGCTGCTGCGCCAGTTCCGTCACGCGGTGGGCGGCATGCTGTGGGAGATCCCGGCGGGCACGCTGGCGCCCGGCGAATCGCCGCGCGACTGCGCGGCGCGCGAGCTCATCGAGGAAGCGGGCGTCGCGGCGGGCGAGCTGATCGATCTCGGCGAGGTGGTGCCGGCGCCCGGCTACACGACCGAGCGCATCCACCTCTTCCTCGCGCGTAGCTTGACGCCCGCGACGCAGAAGCTCGACGCCGACGAGGTGATCTCCGAGATCCGCCCGCTGCCGGTGGCGACGGTCGTGCGCATGATCGCCGACGACGAGATCATCGACGCGAAGTCGGTGGTTGCGATCTGCCGCGCGCACGTGCGCGGCTTGCTCGAGACGAAGAAGGCGTAGGAGTACGGCAGGTGCGGATGGGCATCGCCGGGTTTCCCGGCTCCGGCAAGACGACGATCTTCAACGCGCTGACCGGTCTGCACGCGGACGTCGGCCTCGGCACCGCGTCGGCGGCGGCGAAGCCGAACCTCGGCGCGATCAAGGTCCCCGACCCGCGCGTCGACGCGCTCGCCGAGATCTTCTCGCCGAAGAAGGTGACCTACGCCGAGATGACGTTCGTCGACTTCCCGGATCCGCCGACGGCGGCCGGTCGTCTCGACGAGCGCGTCCTCACGCAGATGCGCGAGGTCGACGCGCTCGCGCACGTCGTGCGCGCGTTCGACGATCCGGCGCAGCCGGCGCCCGATCCGCGGCGCGACCTCGAGAGCTTCAAGACGGAGCTCGTGGTCGCGGACCTCGCGATCGTCGAGCGCCGCCTCGAGCGCCTCAAGCGCGAGAAGGGCAAGGAGCGCGAGCGCGAGCTGCTCGAGAAGATCAAGGCCGCGCTGGAGTCCGAGCAGGAGATCCGCCACCTCGGCCTGTCGCGCGAGGAGGAGGCGAGCCTCGCGGGCTTCGCGTTCCTCACGCTGAAGCCGCGTCTCACCGTGCTCAACGTGAACGAGGACGCCGTCGCCCAGCCCCCGCCCGAGGACGTGCGCGACTTCGCCGAGCGCGAGAAGCTCGGGCTGCTCGTGATCTCCGGCAAGGTCGAGATGGAGCTCGCCGACCTCGAGCCCGCCGACCGGCGCAGCTTCGAGAAGGAGATGGGTCTCGAAGAATCGGCGCGCGACCGCTTCATCCAGGCTTCCTACAACCTGCTCAACCTGATGAGCTTCCTCACCGCGGGCGAGGACGAGGTGCGCGCCTGGACGATCCGTCGCGGCGACGTCGCGCAGGTCGCGGCGGGCAAGATCCACAGCGACATCGCGCGTGGCTTCATCCGCGCCGAGGTGATTCCCTTCGAGGACTTCATGAAGTACCGCAGCGAGGCGCGCTGCCGGGAGGCCGGCAAGCTGCGGCTCGAGGGCAAGGACTACGTCGTCGCCGACGGCGACATCATCCACTTCCGCTTCAACGTGTGATCCGCGCGGCATCAAGCACATGCTTCGCAACGGGAGAAAGCCACGCGGCGACACGACGAACGTGACACGGCGGTTGACACCACGCTGGGCCTTCGGTACGCGAACCGGTTGACCCAGCAGCGAGAAGGCACGTAGCTCAGTGGGAGAGCGCTTCCTTGACACGGAAGAGGTCGGCGGTTCAATCCCGCCCGTGCCTATCATCCAGGCCGTGACATGTCGGAGATCTCCATACGCATCCCGGGCCACGAGCCCGTTCGCGCCGAGGTCGGGGAGACCGCTGGCGCGGTTCTGAAGCGCGCAGGCGCTCTCGGGGATGCGATCGCGGCCAGCTTCGATGGCCGCCCGATCGACCTGTCACGGCCGCTCGAGCACGACGGCGAGCTCGCTCCGATCTCGCCCGCGAGCCCCGAGGGGCTCGACGTCATCCGCCACTCGACCGCGCACCTGCTCGCGCAGGCGGTGAAGCGCCTCTTCCCGGATGCGCAGGTGACCATTGGTCCGGTGATCGAGGACGGCTTCTACTACGACTTCGCCTACGAGCGTGGCTTCACGCCGGAGGACCTCGAGCGCATCGAGGCCGAGATGCGCAAGGTCGTGAAGGAGAACCTCCCGGTCCGGCGCTCCGTCGTGCCGCGCGACGAGGCGGTCAAGCACTTCCGCTCGATCGGCGAGAACTTCAAGGCCGAGATCATCGAGAGCATCCCGCCCGACGAGCCGATCGGGCTCTACACGCAGGGCGAGTTCACCGACCTCTGCCGCGGTCCGCACGTCACCTCGACCGGCAAGCTCGGCGCCTTCAAGCTCACGCACGTCGCCGGCGCCTACTGGCGCGGCGACGAGCGCAACCCGATGCTGCAGAGGATCTACGGCACGGCGTTCGCCGACAAGGCCGCGCTCGAGGAGCACCTCGCGCTGCTCGAGGAAGCGAAGAAGCGCGACCACCGCCGGCTCGGCCCCGCGCTCGACCTGTTCTCGCTGCACCCGGTCGCGCCCGGCATCCCGTTCTTCCACGCCAAGGGAACGGTGATCTACAACACGCTGGTCGCGTACGTCCGCGATCTCTACCGGCGCTACGGCTACACCGAGGTCATCACGCCGCTGCTGTACAAGACCGACCTCTTCAAGACGTCGGGTCACTACGACAGCTACCGCGACGACATGTTCCTCGTGCAGGCCGACGACGAGGAGTACGGCATCAAGCCGATGAACTGCCCGGGCCACGTCTACCTGTTCGGGCAGGGCAAGAAGTCGTACCGCGACCTGCCGATCCGCATGGCGGACTTCTCGCGGCTGCACCGCTTCGAGCGCTCGGGCGTGCTGAACGGTCTCACCCGCGTGCGCGGCTTCACGCAGGACGACGCGCACATCTTCTGCACGCCGGAGCAGGTCGAGGAGGAGTTCGCGTCGTTCCTCGCGATGACCCGCGAGGTCTACGACGCGTTCGGCTTCACCGACGTCGCGGTCGCGGTCGAGACGCGGCCGGAGAAGTTCCTCGGCGCCGTCGAGCTCTGGGACGAGGCCGAGCGCACGCTCAAGGAAGGCCTCACGCGCGCGGGCTTCGAGTACACGATCAGCCCGGGCGACGGCGCCTTCTACGGCCCCAAGATCGCGTTCAACTTCCGGGATGCGCTGAAGCGTACCTGGACGCTGTCGACCATCCAGATCGACTGCGCGATGCCGGACCGCTTCGGCATCACCTACGTCCGCCCGGACGGCACCGAGGGCCGCCCGGCGATGCTGCACCGCGCGATCCTGGGCTCGATCGAGCGCTTCATCGCGATCCTGCTCGAGCACACCGCGGGCGCGCTTCCGCTCTGGCTGGCACCCGTGCAGGTGCGGGTGTTAAGCGTGACGGACCGCGTCGCGGAGTATGCCCACCGGATCGGAAGCCGGCTCGAGGCGGCCGGCGTGCGCGTGGAGGTCGACGACAGGAACGAGAAGCTCGGGTTCAAGATCCGCGCGGCGGAGGTCGCGAAGGTGCCGGTCATCGCGGTGGTCGGCGACCGGGACGCCGCGGCAGGCGTGGTGTCGCCGCGCTGGCGCGGCGGGCCGCCGAACCTGCCGGCGCAGCCGGTCGACGTCTTCGTCGCCGAGGTCGTGAGTCGCGCCCGCGTGCCGGCCCTGACGACGAGCGCCCCGAGCGAGACCGCGCAAGCACAGGGCGCGTGAGCCGCGAGATCGCCCCAGGAGATACGACGACATGCCCAAGCTCAGGACCAACCGCTCGGCTGCCAAGCGCTTCAAGGCGACCGGCAGCGGCAAGGTGAAGCGCGCGCACGCGTTCGCCCGCCACCAGATGTCCGTCAAGACGCGCAAGCGCAAGCGCAAGCTGCGCCACTCGGCCCTGGTCGCCAAGGTCGACGTGCCCAGCGTCAAGCGCTTGCTGCCGTACCTCTGAGGAGACTGTTCCATGCCACGCGTGAAACGCGGCACCAAGGCGCGTCAGCGCCGCAAGAAGATCATGAAGCTCGCCAAGGGCAACGTTGGCGGGCGGCGCAAGCTCTACCGGCAGGCGCGCGAGACGGTCGAGAAGGGCCTCACGTACGCCTACCGTGACCGCAAGGTCCGCAAGCGCGAGTTCCGCTCGCTCTGGATCGTGCGCATCAACGCCGCGGTGCGCGGCTTCGGTCTGTCCTACAACCGCTTCATCGAAGGGTTGCGGCGCGCCGGCATCCAGATGGACCGCAAGGTCCTCGCCGATCTCGCGGCGCGCGATGCGACGGCGTTCGGCGCGATCGCCGAGCGCGCGAAGGCGGCGCTAGCGGCCTGAGGTCCGCTCCGGTCGTGCACGTCGGCGGTTGAAAGCCGCCGACGCGTCGGCGTAGAAGGCGTCGGAGTCGACTATGACCAAGGCAGACATCGTCGAGCGCATCTACGAGCGGGCCAAAACGTCGAAGAAGGACGCGAGCGACGTCGTGGACCTGGTCTTCGAGCTCATCAAGTCGCGTCTCGAGGCCGGCGAGAAGGTGAAGCTCTCCGGCTTCGGCAACTTCGTCGTCAATCACAAGCGGCCGCGCAAGGGCCGCAACCCCCAGACCGGCGAGGAGATCATCATCTCCGGCCGGCGGGTGCTGTCGTTCAAGGCGAGCCAGGTGCTGAAGAACGCGATCAACGACGCGCTTCGCGCCTCCGAATCGGCCTCGCCGACGGCCGGGCTGGACTCCCAGGCGCAGCCGCGCTGAGCGCGCGCGCCGACCGGGCCGTCTCGTCGGCGCAGCGCGCTGACACGCAGGCGTCATGCCCGCTCGTCGCGCGCCGGCCGACCGACTCCCGGACGCGGACGCGCGGGCGCCGCGTGAGCGCCCGCGCCGTCAGGGCGCGCCGACCGCGCGACAGGCGTCGAGATCGCGCGTGTCGGCGCCGGCGGCGCAAGCCGCCGTCCCGACGGTCCACTGCCGCCGGCGCCGGTCCCGTGCGATCAGCGCCGCCGCGGCGGCTTGACGCGCGGGGTGAGGCGGTAGACGCGATGGCTCGACGGGCGCGGCTTCGGCGGCGCCTCGCCGTTCGGCCGCGGCGCGAGCAGCTTGCTGCGCAGGCAGTCCGGGTTGAGCGACAGGGACTCGCAGACGTTGTTGAACGAGAACGGCCAGTCCCAGTCGGTCGAGCGGATCCATTTCTCCGCCTGACGGGCGAGCAGCCGGGGCCGCACGCGCGGGTTCTTCAGGTGCTCCTGGAAGCAGCGGATGCCGTCCTCGAGCACGGCGAGCATGAGCGCCTTCTCGCCCGAGACGTGCTCGGTGCCGTTGCGCTGGTCGTAGAACTGCTCGGGGAGGATGACGTCGGGGCCGAAGGGGTTGGTGTCGCGGACGGCGGCGCGCTCGCTGCGCCGACGGCTCGGCTGGGTGGCCTGGGGACGAGCACCGGGCGAAGGCTCGTGGGCGACGCCTTGGGCGCGGCTGGTTCCCTGTTCTTCGTTGGTGAAGTTGGCGGCGTCCTTACGAGCGAGCGAGGAGTTTTGGGATTTCATCGGTGGTTCGGCCTCCGAAGGTTCCGAAGTTTGGTCGCCTGTGCGGGGCTTGGGCGGGTCAGCGCTTGCGGTTCCCGATCAGCAGGAGACCAAAGGCGAAGCCGGCGACGACGGCGGTACAGAGCGTCGCGGTTGGGTCGGAAAAGGCGAGCATCGGTTCCTCTGTGCAGGTCTTGGGTTGGCTTCAGCGATGGACCAATCGGCTGGAGCTAGACGAGACGGGTGGAACGAGCGCGATGGCCACGACGGGCCCGGACAGCAAGCCGTGTGCCCCCGCAAAGTGCGGCAAGTCGTCATGCAATAAAGAAGTTTCGGCTATCGTTCGGGCGACCGAGACAGGCAGCGCTGCAAGGTTCCTGCGAGCCTGCGCGGTTTGCTTGTCGCAGGCGCGCAAGACGCGTCCATTGCCGCCTCGATCGGGTGCTCGTTGCGCGCCGCTACCTTGCTCGGCAGAGGTAAAGTCAGTAGACAGCCAGGACGTCGGGGCGTGGCGCAGCCTGGTAGCGCACCTGCTTGGGGTGCAGGGGGTCGCCAGTTCAAATCTGGCCGTCCCGACTCATCCGTCCCCGGGGAGCCGTGTGTTCCCCGGGGACCGACGTTTCGCTTGCTCCGTCCGTACGACCCTGCTACGCGTGCCGCCGTGGTCGAGTGGGGAGGATGTGGGGCGGTAGGCCATGCTGTTTGACCGCCTGCGCAAGCGCATGGTCGAGGAGCTCGCAGCGCGCGGCATTCGCGACCGGCGGGTTCTCTCCGCGATGGCGACCATCCCGCGCCACGTCTTCGTCGACGAGGCCCTGCGGGAGCGCGCGTACGACGACCACCCGCTGCCGATCGGGCACGGGCAGACCATCTCGCACCCCTACACGGTCGCGCTGATGACCGAGGCGCTCGAGCTGCAGGGCACCGAGCGCGTCCTCGAGATCGGCACCGGGTCCGGCTACCAGACGGCCGTCCTGGCCAGAATCTGCGCGAACGTCTTCACCATCGAGCGCATCGCCGCGCTCGCCAGCCGTGCTCGCCGGGTCCTCGACCAGCTCGGCCTCTACAACGTGGCGTTGCGCGTCGGCGACGGAACCATCGGCTGGAACGCCGAGGCCCCGTTCGACGCGATCATCGTGACCGCCGGCACGCCGCAGCTCCCGCGCCCCTTGCTGTCGCAGCTGCGCGCGGGCGGCAGGCTCGTCGTGCCGGTCGGAGAGGAGGACTCGCAGACGCTGATGCGCTTGCGCGTGGATGCGGACGGCGTGACGGAGGAGTACATCGGCGACTGCCGCTTCGTGAAGCTCCTCGGCCGCTACGGCCACGCCCGCTGAGCGCACGACTCCGTTCGGAGGACGTCGCCGCGCGAGGCGCTCGGGACGCGAACGAGGATGGGGCTGGAGAGGAGGAGGATCGCCGTCGCGCGCGCGGGGCTGGCCGTCGTGCTGGGCCTGGCTCTGCTCGCCGCAGCTCCCGGCTGCGGCCTGATCGGCGCGCGCCAGCAGACGAAGAAGACCGTCGTCCGCGGTGAGACCGGCAAGGGGTTCGTGTGGCCGGCGGACGGGACGATCAGCTCGCGCTTCGGCCCGCGCCGCAACGCGCACCACGATGGGATCGACATCGCCGCGCCCGAGGGGACGCCGGTCCGCGCCGCCCTCGACGGTGTCGCGGTCTACGTCGGCACGCTACGCGGCTACGGCAAGGTGGTCATCCTGCAGCACGAGGGCGGGCTCACCACCGTGTACGCGCACAACAGCAAGAACCTGGTGAAGCAGGGCGCTCGTGTTCGGCGGGGCGCTGTGATTGCATCCGTCGGACGAACGGGGCGTACGACCGGTCCGAACCTGCACTTCGAGGTGCGGAAGGACAACCGCGCGCGCGACCCGCTCGCGTACCTACCCAAGAAGCCACCCTCGTCGCAGCTCGCGCAGCGGACGAAGCGCGATACCGGAGGTTGACCGACCGCCATGAGCGATCTCACGCAGTGGATCCGCGACATCCCCGACTTCCCGAAGAAAGGCATCGTCTTCAAGGACATCACGCCGCTGCTCGCGAATGGCGCCGCTCTGCGTGAAGCGGTCGAGCGCCTCGCCGAGCCGTTCCGCGGCAAGGTCGACGTCGTCCTGGGGATCGAGTCGCGCGGGTTCATCCTCGGCGCGCCCGTGGCGGTGCAGCTCGGCGTCGGCTTCGTGATCGCGCGCAAGCCCGGCAAGCTTCCCTGGCAGACGCAGTCCGCGTCCTACGCGCTCGAGTACGGCACGGATTCGCTCGAGATCCACCGCGACGCCGTCGGACGCGGCAACCGCGTGCTCCTGGTCGACGACCTGCTCGCGACCGGCGGCACGGCGCGCGCCGGCATCGAGCTGGTGCGCGGGCTCGGCGGCGAGGTCTTCTCGTGCGCCTTCCTGGTCGAGCTCGGCTTTCTCAACGGGCGCAACAGCCTGGCGCCAGTTCCCGTTCACTCGCTGATTCGCTACGACTGAGCGAATGTCCCGACCGCTGCGCTCGACCTTCAAGCAGATGATGAACGAGGTCGTGGCCTACGGGAGCTGCTGCGAGTGCGGCTCGTGCGTCCTCGTGTGCCCGCACAACGTCATCGAGTACGTCGATGGCAAGCCGCGGCAGACCGCCAAGGCCACCGCCCCGTTCGACTTCTGCGGCATCAGCGAAGGCATCGGCTGCGACGTTTGCGCGCAGGTGTGCCCGCGGCTCTACCCGCGCGAGTTCCAGCTCGCCCCGGCCGTGTTCCGCGACGAGCCGAAGGTCCACGAGGACGTCTTCGGCCGCTACCGGCGGATCGTCGCCGCACGCTCCACCGACCCGCTCGTCAAGGCGAGGTGTCAGGACGGCGGCGTGGTGACGACGCTGCTCGCCTACGCCTTCGAGAAGGGCCTGATCGACGGCGCCGCGGTTTCGGCGCGCGACCCCGAGCGTCCGGCGCACCCCGTGCCGCGTCTCGTGACCTCGCGCGACGAGGCGCTCGAGACGGCGGGCTCCTGGTACACGTACTGCCCGAACGAGCTCGCGCTCGAGCAGGCGGAGGAGAAGGGCTGCACGCGCATCGCGTTCGTCGGCGTGCCCTGCCAGGTGACGCCGATCCGCAAGATGCAGCAGGCCGACCCGTCCTACCTCGACAACGGCCGCAAGAAGGAGAAGCACATCGCGCGGCAGTCGAAGTTCCTCAAGGGCTTCGGTGACCGCGTGGTGCTGACGATCGGTCTGCTCTGCACCGAGGTCTTCACCTACGAGGGCCTGATGGAGCAGAAGATCGAGCGCGAGATGGGCATCCCGCTCGCCGAGGTCGAGAAGTTCAACGTCAAGGGCAAGGTGCTGATCTACCGTCGGGGCGGCGAGCTGATCGAGATCCCGCTCAAGCGCGCGCAGGAGTACGCGCGCCCCGAGTGCCACCACTGCGGTGACTTCACCGCCGAGGTCTCCGACATCTCGTGCGGCGGCGTCGGCATGACGGACTGGACGATCACCATCCTGCGCACGCGCAAGGGCGAGGAGATCTTCGACCGCCTGGTCGCGGAAGGCCGCGTCGAGACGCGCTCGATGGACGAGTTCGAGAACGCGATGAAGATCCTGAAGCGTCTCGCGAAGCGCCAGCACGAGCGCGTCCCGGTGCCGCCGGGCCGCGACCCGAGCTGGGTGCGCCCCGCGCACTCGCTGCCCACCGATCGCGTCCCGGACGCGCCGGAGGTCGCGCCAGCGCCGCTCGTGGAAGCCGCCGGCGAGATCCGCTAGCGGAAGAGGTCGAGCTCGCGGCGGCGGATGACCGACTTGCCGCCGCGCTTCGCGTCCGGTCCGGTCTGCTCGGGCGGGATCGCGCAGCCGCGGATCAGCACCGCCGGCACGCCCGCGGCCTTGCGCATCGCGAGGCCGGCCGCGCACGCGATCTCGTCGGCGACGCCGATCACCGTGACGCCGAGCTTGTGCCCGACCATGTCGCGCGTGCCGCGCAGATCCTCGACCGGCGCCATGCCGGCGACGCCGAGCGCGAACTCGACCTGACCCTCGCGCCACGGGCGACCGAAGGTGTCGGTGACGATCACCGCGAGCGCGACGCCGAAGCGCGCGGAGAGCGTCGCGCGCAGGCGCTCGGCCGACGCGTCCGCGTCGACCGGCAAGAGCGTCACCACGCCTTCCGCGAGCGCGTTCGACTGATCGATGCCCGCGTTGGCGCACACCCAGCCCGGGCCGGTCTCGACGATCAGGTTGCCCGCGTCCATGCGTACGATCCGCGTGCTCTCGCGCAGCACGAGCTCGACGAGACGCGGGTCCTTGTCGTACTGCGCCGCCCACCGGCGCGCGAGCGGCGACGGCTCGACGTCGGCGAGCGCGACCACGCGTCCCTCGGCCTTCGACACCACCTTCTGGCAGACGACCAGGACGTCGCCCGGCTTGACGCCGAGCTGCGCCTTCTCGATCGCGTCGCCGAGCAGAGCCGCGAGGTCGTCCCCCGGCCGAACCTGCGGCAGCCCCGGGATCGGCAGGACGTGGATCGCCACGGCTCAGCTCGCGACGTTGCGCCGGCCCGGCAGCGACGCGCCGAGCGTCAGCACGGCGCGCGCGACGGCGGTCGAGCGCACCGGCGAGCGCATCAGCGTGTCGAGGCACGTCGTCGCGATGCCGCGGGACGCGAGGCGCGGGACGTACGATCGGTCGGCGTTGTCGAGCACCATCGCGTCGAGCACGTCGGCGTAGAAGTCGGCGAGGCCGAGCGGCGTCGGCGCGACGCCGAGCGCGCGCATCATCTTGTCCGCCGGGCCCTTCACCGGCCGTCCGCCGATCAGCGGCGACACCGCGACCACCGGCGCCTCGGTGCGGCGCAGCGCTTGACGGATGCCGGGCACGGCGAGGATCGGTGCGATGCTGACGAGCGGATTGCTCGGCGCGATCACGACGAGGCTCGCCTGCGCGAGCGCCGTGCGGACGCCGGGCGCGGGACGTGCCGAGCGCGCGCCGACGTAGGTCAAGCTGCGCACGGTCTCGCGCGCGCGATCGCGGACCAGATACTCCTGAAACGAGCGCTTGCCGCCGGTGGTCTCGACGACGGTGCGCACCGGGTCGTCGCTCATCGGCAGGATGCGCGCCTGGACGCCGAGGCTGCGCGCCTGCTGCGCGGTGACCTGCGACAGCGTCTGGCCGGCGCGCAGCCGCGCCGTGCGGAACACGTGCGTCGCGAGGTCGCGATCGCCGAGCTGAAACCACACCTCGCGCTCGTAGCGCTTCATCGCCTCGAGGAAGTGGAAGGTGTCGCCCCCGATGCCCCAGCCGCGCACCGGGTCGGCGAGCCCGGCGAGCGTGTAGAGCACGGTGTCGATGTCGGGCGAGACGTGCAGGCCGTAGAAGACGTCGTCGTCCGCGGTGTTGACGATCACCGTGAGCTGGCCGCGCGCGACCAGCGGTGCGAGCCCGCGCAGCAGCCGCGCCGCGCCGACCCCGCCGGCCAGCACGACGACCTTGCCCGGTCGTTTCGGCGTCACGCGCGCGCGACCGCAGGCTCGCCCGATCCGGCCGCGGACGCGGCGTCGAGGGGCGAGGGCACTTCCTTGTAGAGCGTCGTGCGCTGCCGCGGGATCCGATCCATCGAGCGGACCAGGCGATGGATCTCCTCGACCGAGGTGTACTCGCCGGCGTCCGCCCCGGCCTCGCGCGAGATGCTCTCCTCCATGAGCGTGCCGCCGAAGTCGTTGACGCCCGCCGCGAGCGACAGCGCCGCGAGCTCGTGGCCGAGCTTCACCCACGAGGTCTGCAGGTTGTCGATCGAGCCGCGGAAGAACAGGCGGCACGCGGCGTACATGCGCAGGTCCACCGCGCCTGTCTCGAGCGGCTGCACGAGGCCACGCTGGTAGAGCGCCGTGTTGTTGTGGATGAAGCGCAGCGGCACGAACTCCGTGAAGCCGCCGGTCTCACCCTGCAAACGGCGGATCAGCGCGAGGTGCGCGGCCACGTGGTGCGTCTTCTCGAGGTGGCCGTACATGATCGTCGCGGTGCTCGGGATGCCGAGCCGGTGCGCGGTCGTGACGATCTCGACCCACGTCGCGACGTCGACCTTCTTGTGCGACAGAATCTCGCGCACGTCGTCGTCGAGGATCTCGGCGGCGGTGCCCGGGATGCTGCCGAGCCCCGCGTCGCGCAGCATCGCGAGGTAGTCGGAGTACGACATGTTCGTGCGCCGCGCGCCGTACATGATCTCCATGGGCGAGAACGCGTGCATGTGGATCTGCGGGAACGCCGTCTTGATGGCGACGAGCATGTCCCGGTACGTGAACGCGCCCATCTGCGGGTTGATCCCGCCCTGCATGCAGATCTCGGTCGCGCCGCGGCGCACCGCGTCGGCGACCTTCTCGAGCACCGTGTCGACGCCGTGGTTGTAGGCGTCGCTCTCCCAGCGCTGGCGCTTGAAGGCGCAGAACTGGCAGTTCACGAAGCAGACGTTGGTGAAGTTGACGTTGCGATTGACGACGTACGTCACCACGTCGCCGACGTCCTCGCGCCGCACGTGGTCGGCGGCCGCGATCAGCGCGCGCAGATCGTCGCCCGTCGTCTCGAGCAGCAGCGCGACCTCGGCCTCGGTGGGCGGCCGACGCTCGAGCGCGCGCTCGATCACGCGCGCGACCTCGCGTCGGGCGCCCGCAAGCAGAGCCTCGAGCGGCGTGCCGTCGGGCAGCAGCGCGCGCACCTCGTCGCCAACCGGTTTCATGCGAAGGTCTCGAGTCCGCGCGCGTTGCGCTCGTTGATCTCGTCCTGCGCCGCGGCGACGCGCTCGACGAGCCCCGGGTCGAGGAAGCCCGGGCGATCGACGTACTCCGGATAGATCGGCAGCCGCTCGGCGAGCACGTAGCCCGCACGCCGACACTCGCGCGCGAGCGACGCGAGGTGCGGCCACGGCGCCTCGGGATTCACGTAGTCAGGCGTCAGCGGCGAGATGCCGCCGAAGTCGTTGATCCCGCTGTCGAGCAGGTAGGCGAGCGCCTCGGGCGACAGATTGGGCGGCACCTGGATGTTCACCTCGGGACCGAGCACGAGGCGCGCGACCGCGACGGTGCGCGCGAGGTCGGCCGCGTCCGGCTCCTCGCAGGTCGCCATCGGAATGTCGGGCTTGGCGCGGAAGTTCTGCACGATCACTTCCTGCACATGGCCGTAGCGCTGGTGCAAGTCGGCGATGGCGAACAGCGTATCGACGCGCTCCTCGTGCGTTTCGCCGATACCGATCAGCAGTCCCGTGGTGAAGGGGATGCGCAGCTCGCCCGCGTCGCGCAGCACCTGCAGACGAACCTTCGGGTCCTTGTCCGGCGCGTAGTAATGCGCGTGTCCTTTTTGGCGCAAACGAACGCTCGTCGTCTCGAGCATCATGCCGAGGCTTGCGTTGAGCGGCCGGAGCAGCGCCATCTCGGCGGCGCTCATCACCCCGGGATTCGAGTGCGGCAGCAGCCCCGCGTCGAGCGCGATCCGACAGGCTTCGGCGACGTACTCGATGGTCGACGAGAGCCCGCGCTTGGCGAGGAACGCGCGGTAGCCGGGGAACGCGACCTCGGGCTTGTCGCCGAGGCACATCAGCGCCTCGATGCAGTTCAGGTCGCGCGCGCGCTCGGCCCAGGCGCGGATCTCCTCGGGCTGCATCGTCCAGGCGCCGTCCTCGCCCTCGTCGCGCCGGAACGTGCAGTACGCGCAGCGGTCGCGGCACAGGTTGGTGACCGGGAAGAACGCCTTGCGCGAGAAGGTGATCGTCCGTCCCTTGCCGGCGTCGCGCAGGTCGCGCGCGCGCGCACGCAGCTCGTCGAGCGCGTCGCCGCGCGCATCGAGCGCGGCGACCGCGGCGGCGCGGTCCAGAGGACGCCGCTCGCGGGGCGAGCGGATGTTGCCCTCGTCCAGTCCCTCGGTGCGCATTGGCCGCCGTCGCCCGACGCCTCGACGGCAGCGTTGCCGGGCGAGCTACGCGGGCCTTAGACGAGGGGGTCCGGTGAGTCAAGGCGCACGGCCGCGTCCTGCAGGTGCGTGGTCGCGACGCGACGCCGCGCAGGCCGACGCGTCACGCGCAGCGGCGGAAACTCCGGATCGTCGAACAGACCGCGCAGCCGCTCCTCGATCGGCACCTCGAAGCGGAACGCGCGCAGCGACGCCTCGAGCGGCACGCGCGCCGTGAGCGTCATGCAGGCCGCGCTGCGGTCGGGCTCGGCGACGTCGTCGAACAGCACCACGACGTCCTCCGGCGCGAGCGAGCGGGCGAAGTTCGCGATGTGCAGCGTCCAGGCCGCGAGCTGACGCTCCGAGAGGACGTGCGGACGCACGGCGCGCGTCACGATGTCGCGGAACAGCGGCTCATCGAGGCCGACGTCGAGCTCCTCCTCGAACGGGATGCGCTCGATGCGCCAGCGCAGCGGCTCCTCGATCGAGGTGCGCGAGCCGATCGCCACCGCGAGGCCGTCACGGTCGCGGACCTCGAGCCAGCGCTCGACCATCGGCTCGTGCCAGGGGCCGCTCGCGGTGCCGCGTCCCGTCGGCTGGAAGAAGCGCAGCGGACAGCCGGCGTGCGCCTGGTGGAAGGCTTCGAGGTCCTCGTCGCGCTCGAGCGCCGGGTCGCGCCCGTCGATGGTGCCCGCTCGAAGCGTCTCGTCGCAGTGGTCGCAGTGGATGAAGAACACGGGTGAAGCCTTTCTCAGCGAGTGGCGGCGGCCATGACGCCGGATGGGAAGTGGGTCCGCCGCAGCGACGACCTCCGGGTCGGGTCGCGCATCGGCGGGATGGTGATCAGGATGCGGATGCGGCCGGGGCCGGCCGAGGTGCGCTCGACGGTCGCACCGAGCAGGTCGGACGCGCGGGCGACGACCTCACGGGCGAGCTCGGTCGCGGTCGCGTCCTGATCCGAGCTGCCCTCGGCGGGCGGCGTCTCGAAGGGCAGAAGGTCGTGCTCGACCGCGAAGCACACCGCGTCGCCGGAATCCCAGGCCGAGACGACGATCGGACCGCTCTGGTCCTCGGTCGCTTCGTAGATCAGCACCGCGAGCAGACGGGCGAGCGTCTCGGGATGGGTCAGCGCCCAGAGCCCTTGCGGACAGTCGAGGTGCAGCGACGGACCGCCCTCGCTGCTGCGATCGATGCGCTGCACGAGACGCTGCAGCCACGGCTGCACCTCGAGCTCGCGCGGCTGGACGAGCAGGCTCCCCGAGTCGAGCTCGCCGAGGAAGAAGAGCCCTTCCCAGTACGCGAGCAGACGCTCCGAGCTGTGCTGGATGCGCGCCAGCGCGTGACGATGCTCCTCCGCGAGCAGGTCGCGGATCTCGTCGTGCAGGATCTCGCTGTAGCCGACGATCGCGTTGAGCGGTGTGCGCAGCTCGTGCGACAGGCTGCCGAGGAAGCGCTCGCGCATCGCCTGCTGACGACGTCGCGTCTCGCGGCTGTGCAGCGCGTCGCGCACGGCGCCGACGACCTCGTCCGCGCGGTACGGCTTCTTGATGTAGCGGAAGGCGCCGAGGTTGACGCACGCCATGATCGGATCGGCGGCGCCCTGGCCGCTGATCACGATCGCCTCGACGTCGATGTTCGCGTCGCGTATGGACTGGAGCGTCTCGGTGCCCGAGAGATCCTCCGGCATGGTGAGGTCGAGCAGGACGACTTCGAAGCTCCCGTCGCGGAGCATCTCGAGCGCATCCGACCCCCGCGAGACCGTGACGACCTCGAACTCGGGCTTGAGGATGATCTTGAGGGACTCCCGTGGTCCTGCCTCGTCGTCGACGATGAGGATCTTCGGCTTGGGCTGCATCGCAGCGGGCCTGCGGATGCAGCCGCCATGCCAGGCAGCGCGCGTCCGATGGCGCACTCACTGCACGGCAGGCGTTGACGAATCCGCACGTGCAGCGCAGCGCGCATAGGAAACGTCAAGGACCGCGTTCAAGTTTGCACGTTCACTTTTGTTCGCGTGACGAGCCTTCGTCACTCGCGGAGCGCAAGGCTCTCGTCCTCTTTGCGCCGCCGCTTGGTCGCCGCGGCACGTCCTGATAACGCAGCCCGGCTGGGTCGGTTCGCAGATGAAGCAGCGTGGCCGGGGTGCACGACGAACGGGAGATGCGGGGAGGGCGGCGCTCTACTCGCTGTCGGTCGTCGTGAGCATCGCGTGGACCGCGGCGCTCGCCGGCTGCGCCTCGCTCGGCGGCGTGCTGCGCACGGCGGACCTGCTGCCGCCCGAGCTCGGCGAGCCGTGGACGCCGCCATACGACGGCGCCCTCGGCTTGCCGGAAGAGGATCCGCTCGTCGCGCGACCGGCGCCGGCCCCCGCGTCGGACGAGGCGCAGCTGACGCTCGCGGAGCTGCTCGACGTCGCGCTGCGCAACAACCCGCAGACGCAGCGCGCGTGGCACGAGGCGAAGGCCGCGTTCGCCGGCTGGGAAGAGGAGCGGGGACGCTACCTGCCGCGCGTCTATGGCAACGTCTCGGTGGTCGACCATCGCGCGCCGGCGGTCGACGGCAAGCAGCCCCCGGTCGAGCCCGTGCGCGAGCCCGGCATCTCGATCGACTACCTGGTCTTCGACTTCGGACGGCGCGCGGCGGAGGTCGAGGTCGCACGTCAAGTACTGTTCGCCGCGAACTGGCGCTACGACCAG
Organism: Candidatus Binatia bacterium; assembly: GCA_036563615.1. NCBI lineage: Bacteria > Candidatus Binatota > Binatia (SeqCode) > Binatia bacterium. The sequence continues at coordinate 4,282 of DATCMB010000015.1, read as the reverse complement.
CGCATCCAGGACGTCCTGCTGAACGTCGCGACCGCGTACTACGCGCTGATCGGCAGCCGGGCGATGCTCGCGGCCGACGAGGAGACGCTCGCGGACGCGACGCTCGTGCTGCGCGCGGCAGACGAGCGATTGCGCGTCGGTACCGGGACGATCGTCGACGTCTACCAGGCACGTGCCGGGGTGGCGCGGGTCGAGCTCGACATCGCGGCGGACCGCGGTGCGGTCGAGTCGGCGCACGGCGCGCTCGCGACCGCCGTCGGCTGGGACGCGAACACGCGCTTCGAGGTGGCGCCGCTCCCGACGTCGCTCGTGCTCGAGCCGGTCGAGGAGAGCGTCGACGAGCTGATCGCGCGCGCGCGGCGCAAGCGCCCGGAGCTCGGCGCGTACCGGGCGGAGGTCCTGCGCGACGACGCGCAGATCGCCGCCGCCAAGGCCGCCTTCCTCCCCGAGCTGGTCGCCGGCGCGAGCTACAACCGTCAAGCACCGGAGCTCGGCGGACCGAACGACGGCGCCTACGACGAGTACCGCTACGGCATCGAGGTCAACGTGCCGCTCTTCGAAGGGTTCCGGCGGTGGAACGCGCTGCGCGCCGCGGAGTCTCGTCGCGCGGCGAGCGCCGCGGCGCTGCGCGACCGCACGCAGCGGGTCGTCGCCGAGGTGTGGGACGCGTACTACGACCTGCGCACCGCGGTCGCGCGCGTGCGCGCGAGCGACGCGCTGCTCGCCGCCGCCCGCGAATCGTACCGCGCGGCGCTGCAGACGTACCGCGACGGCGTCGGCGACGTCGTCGAGCTGCTGAACGGCCTCGCGCAGCTCGCGACCGCGCGCGCGGCGAACGTCGGCGCGCGCACCGACCTGCTGATCAGCCACGCCGTGCTGCTGCGCGCGATCGGCGAGAACGTCACGGCGGCGGGCTGAGGGGGCGGCCGTGCGACGCAGAGGAAAGCGGCTGTTCCGCATCGCGACGGTGCTCCTGCTCGGAGCGCTCGCGGCGTGGGCGGGATGGCGCACCTGGGAGTACCAGCACCGCTACCCGCACACGCGCGACGCCTACGTGCGCGCCAACGTCGTCGGCATCGCGGCCCAGGTCGACGGCCCGATCACGCACCTCTACGTGCGCGACAACCAGACGGTGCGGAAGGGCGATCTGCTCTTCGAGATCGAGCGCCAGCCGTACGAAGCCCGCGTCGGGCGAGCCGCCGGCAAGGTGGCGCGCGCGGAGGCCGAGCTGTTCAACGCGCGCCAGATCCTCGAGCGCACGCAGCGCCTCGCACGCGACCAGTTCGTGTCGCGCGAGAAGCTCGACAGCGACCTCGCGGCGGTGCGCGCCGCGGAAGCCGACCTCGAGCTCGCGCGCGCCGACCTGTGGGCCGCGGAGCTCGACCTCTCGTACACCCGCGTGCCGGCGCCCGCCGACGGCTACGTGACGAATTTCCTGGTCCGCGTCGGGACGTACGTGAAGCGCGGCCAGGAGCTGTTCGCGCTGGTCGAGGCGCACACCTGGTGGGTGAGCGCCAACTTCATGGAGACCTACCTGCGCAACATCCGCCCGGGGCAACGTGCGTGGATCACCGTCGACATGTACCCCGGCAAGACCTTCCCCGGCGTCGTCGAGGGCGTGAGCGCGGGGATCTACCAGGTCGACGGCGAGACCACCGGCTACGGCCTCGCGCGCGTCAGCCAGACGCTCGACTGGGTGCGTCTCGCGCAGCGCTTTCCCGTGCGCGTGACCTTCACCGAGCTCGATCCGGCGCACCCGCTGCGCTCGGGTGCGAACGCGGAGGTGACGATCGATGCGACCGAGGCCGTGGCCGGAGGAGGCGCGGGCGCCGTAGCAGGTCGTACGCGAGCTGCGGATCGCAACCGCGACGTGCGATCCGGCCGTGCGCGATCGAGGGCGCGCGCGAGCGATGCGCGCGGTGGCGGCGCGCAGTGGAGCGGTGAGTCCGCGCGTCAAGCCGCGCGTCGTGACGCGAGTGTCTCGCCCATCGGGCCTGCGAGCCCGTCGCGCAGCTCGTCGAGGACGCGCGCGACGCAGGTCGCGATCGCCGAGAACTCCGTGATCTCCGCAAGGCCGTGCTCGCCCGCGCGCGCGCCGAGCGTCGCGCAGGACGAGCGCAGCCGCTGCAGGGCGGCGTCGAGCGCGGACGTCTCGAGCTCGCCCGGCAAGGCGACGAGCGCGCGCGCGATCTCCGTGCCCGCCTCCTCGAGGGCGGCGGCGGCGCTCGCGAGCTCGCGCGCGGCGTCGTCTGGCAGCGGCTTCGCGCGCTCGGCCGGCAGCGCCGTCGTGCGCTCGGCGGAGCGCGCTCCCCACGACGTCCACGCGAGCGCGTCGACCTCGCAGGCGAGGCGGACGAGTCGGGCGAGCTGCCCCGGCGGCCGCCCGAACTGTCCGCCGTAGAGCTCGACCTCGTGCGCGAAGCCCGCGGCGTGCTCGCGGTCGAGCCGCGCCGCGGCGGCGTCGTGGGCCTCGTCAGGCTCGCCCGAGCCGAGCAGGGCGGCGAGCCGGCGCGTGCTGCCGGCCACCAGCGCCGCGAGCGTTCGCCGCGCCGACGTCACGGCGTCGATCGGCCACACCGCGTGCATCACGCCGACGACCACGACGATGCCGAACGCGAGGCCGATCAGGCTCTCGAGCGGCGCGCGCCAGGTGGGCGACGGCGCGGGTCCGTGCACCAGCGTCAAGCTCAAAGCGATCGCCGCCTGCAGCGATGCGAACGCGAGCCGCTCGCTGCGCTGCTGCAGAAGCAAGAACGCGAACAGCGGCAGCGCCACGACGACGCAGATCGTCCACAGCTCGGTCACGTACGGCAGAAGGACGATCGAGATCGCGAGCCCGACGAGACCGCCTGCGAGCACGCCGCCGACGCGCAGCGCGGCCTTGCGCAGCGTCGCGCCGAGCGGTGTCGCGAGCGTCGCGACCAGCACCGAGACGACGAAGGCCGGAACGATCGCGCCCCACTCGGCGGCGACCCACGCCCAGAGTACGAGCTGGTAGGACGCGGCCGCCTTGACGGCATGGCGCAGCCGGTAGCGGTCGAGCGGCGGACGGTCGCGCGTTGCCGGCGGAAGCGCGCCGCGATCCTCGAGCGAGGCGAGCCGGCTCTCGCTCGCGGCGCCGGGCGGCAGCAGCGGCGCGAGGAGCGCGAGGCGCATGAGCGCGTCGCGTGCCACCTGCGCGAGCCGTGCAGCAGCGGTGTCCTGCTGCTCGACGGCGAGCACCGCGCGCCGGGTGAGGAGCGCGTGCGCGCGTGCCTCGTCGCGCAGCGCGGCGGCGTCCTCGGGTCCGGGACGCGACGGTACCACGAGCGGCGCGAACGCGGCCGCGCCCGTCGCGAGGTCCGCGCACGCGCGCTCGAGATCGTGCGCCGTACCCGACGCGCTCGTGCGCGAGCGCGCGAGCGCACGGAGCGCGAGCAGCGCGCGCACGAGATCGTCGACCGCCGTCACGGCCGCGTCGAGCGCGCGATGGCGCGCGCGCGAGGTGAGCCGCGTCGGCCACGCCTGCGCGAGCAGCCGACGCGCGCGCAACACGAGGAGCTGGAGCCGCACGGCCGCGTCGTCCGCCGTCGCCGGATCGCAGAGCGACGGCAACGCGCGCAGCGCCGCAGCCAGCGCGCGCCGAAGCTGCTCGGGGACGGCGAAGGGCTGCGACGCGCCGGCGACGAACGTCGCAAACGCCGCGATCGCGACGTTCGCCAGATCGTAGAACGCGTGCAGCACGGCGCGATCGGGCGCATCGAGCGCCTGCCCGACGAGGATCAGCAAGCTGAGCTGAAACTGGACGAACGCGTACGGGTAGCGCCGTCCGAGCGACGCGTAGCCGGCGAGCGTGGTGAGGGCGAGCAGCGCGAGCGAGAACGCGGCCCGGCTCTGATCGAACGACGCGAGAAGAGCGATGGCCGCGAGGTTGCCGACCACCGCTCCGCCGAGCATGGCGACGGCGCCCGCGGTGCCACGCGCGAGCACGAAGACGACCGCGAGCGCCGGCACCTCGACGTGCAGCGCGAGGGCGAGCGCCATCGCCAGCGTCGCGGCGAGCGTCGTGCGCAGCGCTGCGCCGAGCGGCGTGGTGGCGTCGAGCAGCGCGCGCATGTGAGGACGACGTGCGCGAGTCCGCGCCCGCTTGCAAGCGCGACGCGGCTCGCGCATGCAAGGCGCTGCCGTGCCGGCACCGACCTCGAGGGCGAGCGCGCTCGCCGCCGTCTTCACGACCGCGTGCGCTCTCGCGACCGCCTGCGTCGCGGGCTGCGAGGGCAGCTTGCTCGTCGGCGGCGTCAGC
>DATCMB010000014.1:300000-480805 GCA_036563615.1 Candidatus Binatia bacterium | reverse complement strand
GCCGTGCGGCCCGGTCGGCGGATCGCAGACGTAGGTCCAGCCGCCGTCCGCGCGCTCGCAGGCGAGGACGGCGTCGATCGCGCGCGCGGTCTCGGGCGGCAGCGCGCCGCCGTCGGCGGTGCGCGCGAGCGTCGGCAGCGTCAGCAGCGTCGACAGGAGGACGAGGACGAACGCGGGGGCGAGGCGGCGGCGCATCGAGCCCTGCTGCGAACACCAAGCGCGCGACGCTGGCAAGCGCCGCACGGCGCGCGCGGTTGCCGGGTGCGTCGCGCGCTCGCCTGGGCGCCAGCGGGCGCGGCGCGACGCGCGCGGTCAAGGAATCGCCTGGCACAGCCGATGAGGTTTGCGTGGCAGCGCTAGACGACGACCCCGAGGCGGAGAGGGCGGTGCGCGACCGTCCGCCGGCCGCGTACTGGCTGCTGCCGGCGCTGGTCGCGCTGCTGCGCATCCTGCCCTACGAGGCGTCGCTGCGCTTCGAGCCGCCGCCGGGCGGCGCGGTCCTGCAGCTCGGCTACATGCCGAAGGACACGCTCGCCTACCTGTCGTTCATCCGGCAGGTCGCGGAGGACGGCTCGTTCCTGCTGGTGAACCAGTTCACCACCGAGCCGCAGACGCCGCGCTTCGTGCTCTTGCTGCACTGGCTGCTCGGCGTCGTCTGCCGCGCGACGGGGCTCGCGCCGTCGCAGGTCCTCGAGCTGTCGCGCGTGCCGCTGATCTTCGTGTTCTTCGCCGTGCTGTGGAGCTTCCTGCGGCCGATCTTTCCCGAGCGCCGCGTGCGCGTCCTGTGCTGCGTGCTGGTCGGGCTCGCGGGCGGCGTGGACTGGCTGGTCGAGCCGCTGCTGCGCTTCGCGCCGCCGGGCGTCGCCTGGGAGTTCTCGATGTCGACCCAGGACGTGTTCGGCTGGAGCACGTTCGAGGGGATGTTCAACCCGCTGTGGATCGCGGGCCTGACGCTGCTCCTGGTCGCGCTCGGGCCGATCCTCGACCCGCGCGGGCCGCGGCGCGTGCGCGACGACGTCGCCATCTTCGGCGCCATCGTCCTGCTCGCGGCGACGCATCCGTACTCGGCGGTGGTGGTGGCGGGCGTCGCGCTGTCGCTGCCGGTCGTCGAGCTCCTGCTCGGTGCGGGCTTCGACGTGCGACGGCACGCGCGCATCTGGCTCGCGCTCGCGCCGGCGCTCGCCTGCGTCGCGCTCTTGTCCTGGTGGCAGTCGCGGGATCCGGTCTACCGGCTCGCGTCGGACAACTTCTTCGGCCCCGAGGACATGTCGATCTTCTTCTACCCGTTCACCTTCGGCGCGACGCTGGTGCTGGCGATCCTGGGCGCCCGCATCTGGGTCGAGGAGCGACACCCGTACCGCTTCGCGCTCACGGCGTGGCTCGCGTCGGTCGTGTGGCTGCACAGCTCGCCGCTCGTGAACGGCTATCATTTTCTTCTTTACGTTCATCTGCCGCTGTGCGTCTTCGCCGCGCCGGCGCTGGCGCGGCTGTGGGAGCCCGCGCGCCTGGTCGGGCCGGCGCGCCTCGCGGGCGCAGCGGCGCTCGCCTTCGTGCTGTTCGCGGCGCCGTTCGCGGTGACCTGGCGCGCGATCGGCGACGTCGCGCGCCACAACACCTTCCCCGCGGACTACGGCGACGTGGTGCTCGATCTGCAGCGTCGTCCCGCCGGCAACGCGCTCGTGCCGCCGCGGCTCGGCAACATCCTGCCGGCGTTCACGCCGCACCACGTCTGGGTCGGGCACTGGTTCCTGTCGCCGGACGTGACCCAGCGCACCGAGCGCTACCAGGCCTGGACCAGCGATCCCGCGCGCGCCGACGAGCTGCGCGCGCTCCTCGCGGAGCAGGCGATCGACTACCTGGTCGTGCCCACGGAGCGCGCCGAGGCGGTCGCGCAGTCGCTCGGCGGCGCGGTCGCCGAGCGCAGCGCGTACGGCAGCGTGGAGCTGCTGGTGCTGCGTCCTGCGGACGCGCCTGCGGGCGCGCCTGCGCGGGAGATGCTCGGCGACGCTCGCGCGACTCGCGCCAACTGATCCGGGCTGACGCCGGCAGCGCGAGCCGTGCTATGGTCGCGCTCCGCCGCGCGCCTCGTCCTGCGGCGCCGCGCTCCGTCTCGGCTCGATGTCCGCACGATCGAACGATTCCCGCCACGGCGCTGGCACGCGCCTCGGCGTCGCGCGCCTCGTCGTCGCCGTCGTGGCGATCGCGCTCGCGGTCGCGGCGGCGGCGCTCGCCTGGCGCGGCACGGAGCCCGAGCGGCGGCCGTCCATCGTGCTCGTGACGGTCGACACGCTGCGCGCCGATGCGCTCGGCGCCTACGGCTTCGAGGGCCCGGTGTCGCCGCACATCGACGCGCTCGCGCGCGAGTCGATCGTCTTCGAGCGCGCGTTCGCGCAGGCGCCGTGGACCAAGCCGTCGATCGCGTCGCTGTTCACCTCGCTGCAGCCCGACACGCACCGGGTCGTCACCCATCGCGGGCTCTACGGCGGCGCCGGCCACGAGGGCACCGACGCGCTGCCGGCCGACGCGGTGACGCTCGCCGAAGCGCTGCGCGACGCGGGCTACGCGACCGCGGCCTTCGTCGCGAACCCGTGGCTCCTCCCCGAGCACGGCTTCGCGCAGGGCTTCGACGTGTTCGACGCGGAGCCCGTCCTCGGCCAGGCGCCCGGCGCCGCGGTGATCCTGCGCCGCGCGCGGCGCTGGCTCGAGAAGCGCGACCCCGAGCGGCCGTTCTTCCTCTACCTGCACTTCATGGACGTGCACGGGCCGTACGATGCCCCCGACGCCGACTACGAAGCGGTGCGCGAGAGCCCGGGCTTGCCCGCCTCGCGCACGCTCACCGCGGCGGAGAAGGCGCTCCTGCGGCCGTACCTCACGCGCGTCCCCTGGGTCAGCGAACCGGGCGGCGACGATCTCCGCACCTGGCACGCGCGCTATCTCGCCGGCGTGCACGAGCTCGACCGCGAGCTCGGCCCGTTCGTCGACGAGCTACGGGCGTCCGGTGCGCTCGATCAGTCGATCTTCGTCTTGACGTCCGACCACGGCGAGGAGCTGCTCGAGCACGGCAACTGGGACCACGGGCACGCGCTCTACGACGAGCAGATCCGCGTGCCGCTCGTCGTCCGCCTGCCGCGCGGCGCGGGCGGCGGACGGCGTGTCGAGGAGGTCGTCAGCCTGATCGACGTCATGCCGACGCTGCTCGCGAAGGCGAGCGCCGCGGCTCCGTCCGCGATGCAGGGGCGCGATCTGTCGCCGCTGCTCGAAGGCGGCAAGGGCGACGCTGCGGCGGCGACCTTCGCGGGCGGCGTCAAGTGGAAGCCGGAGATGCGCTCGGTGCGCACCGCGACCGCGAAGCTCATCCGCGACCCGAGCGCCGGCCTCACGCAGGCCTACGACCTCGCGCACGACCCCGGCGAGAAGCACGACGTGTCGCGCGCGCAGCCGCAGCTCGTCGCCGAGCTCGAGCGCACGCTCGACGAGCACCGGCGCGCGCTCGCGGCGCGTCCCGCGCTCTCGCCGCAGAAGGTCGAGATCTCGGACGAGACGCGCGAGCGCCTCGAGGCGCTCGGCTACACGCAGTAGCGCGACACGCAGCGACGCTGAGACGCGCAGCAGCGTCGCGACTCGGCGCAGTGCGGCGACACGTAGCAGCGTCGCGCCGCCGCCTCGTCGTCGCGCCCCCGCATCAGCCCGAGCGGCCGCGGAACAGCACGCCGGTGCTCTTCGTCGTCTTGCCGGCCTGGTAGACGCCCTGCCAGCAGGCGCCGTCGCTCGCGACGAGCTGCGCCGTCACCGGGAGCGTGAGCGGCAGCGTCGCCGCGGGCAGGTGCACGCCCTTGCCCTTCACGACCAGGCGCGGGTTCTTGCCCGACGTGACGCGCGCCGAGTGGATGCCGCCCGGGTAGGCGCCCGCGTCCTTGTAGCGGTAGCCCGTCGTGCCGACGCGGCTCCACTTGGCGCCCGGGCGCGCGCCGGTCGCGAGCGCGAGGCCGCTTCCGTCGTACACGCAGAGCGCGTACTCGGTGGTCGCCGTCGGGTCGCCGAGGTCGGCGAGCGTCGTCGTGCCGCGGCTCCAGGTGAAGGTCAGCGAGCGGCGCGCGGCGGCGCCCGGCTCGCGCAGCACGAACGACGTGCGGCCGTCGCGGCAGCCGGCGAGCGGCGCCGGCGCGCAGAGCGACGTCACGCCCACGGTCACGGGCTCGATGATCGTGCCGGTCGCACCGGCGTCGTCGCGCACCGTCAAGCGCACGAAATAGGTGCCAGGCTTCGTCCAGGTGTGCACCACGCTGCTGCCGCTCGCGAGGGTGCCGTCGCCGAGGTCCCACTCCCAGGCGACGATGCTGCCGTCGGCGTCGCTCGATGTGGTTCCATCGAGCGTCGCCGGCTCATCCATGGCGACCGTCGGCGTCGTGACGTCGAACGCCGCGGTCGGCGAGACGTTCCCCGGGACGGGCAGGTCGAGCAGGTAGACGTGCACCTCCTCGGGGCCGATCGTGCCGGAGAGCTGGCCCGCGACGACGCTCATGCCGCCTTCCGCGCGGTCCGGGAACGGACGGAGCGCGGGGCCGACGGCGCCTGGCGGAAGGTCGAGCGCGACCGCGTGCGACGCGTTGCGCTCGGTGCTCAGCACCGCGACCACGAGCTGCTGGCCGAGCTGCCACGACGCGGCGTGGACGCGCGCGTGGCCGGTCGCGAGCTCGGTGCGCGTGCCGTGCAGCAGGAAGGGCGTCAAGCTCTTCAGCTCGCGGTTGGTGTTCGCGAGGTCGGCCCACAGCGCCGGCGCGCTCTTCGGCAGGTAGCGGCTCGAGCCCTCCCACATCGTGTACCAGAGCACGCCCTTCGCGCCGCGCAGCAGCGCTCCGTAGAGCATGTTGCGCGCCTCGCGCGGCGTCGGGTAGCGGCTGCCGTTCCAGCGGTACGCCTGCGGGTTCGCGACGAAGGTCTGACCGGTGCCGGCGAGCTGGTCGCGCACCCAGTCGAAGCTGTCGATGTTCTCCTGCAGCGCGTACTCGTCGGGCGCGTTCTGCGCGCCGAGCGGGTAGCTCTGGAAGCCCATCACGTCCATCGTCCCGGCGAACTCGGCGATGCGGTATCCCGGGAACGAGCCGCCGCTCGCGTAGCTCAGGTGCTGCGGCGCGAGCGCGTGCAGCGTGTCGTTGCGCGCCGCGATCTCCTCGGGCGGGTAGTTGTACGACGGTCCGGCGTACGGGAGGTTGAAGTCGTCGGCGATCAGCCAGCCGATGATCGCGGGGTGATTTTTCCACTTGTCGACGAACGCCGCCGGGCCGTTCGCCGGCCACGGCACCTCGCCGATCACGTACACCCCGCGCGCCGCGGCGGCGTCGAGCAGACCCTGCGTGTCGTCGCGCGCGTCGATCGTCGTGTGGAAGAGGTTGAAGCCCGCGTCGGCCGCGAGGTGCAGGTCCGGCACCGCCTTTCCGCCCTGCCGATTGCCGATCCACGACACGTGGTAGATGCCGATCGGGAAGAAGGGCTCGCCGTCGACGTGGATGTTGCCGTCGACGCCGATCGTCGCGGTGGTGGCGGTCGCGCGCGCCGGACCACCGAGCACGACGGCGAGCAGCGCCAGGGTGACGAGGAGCAGGCGTGGGAGAGGTGCCGGTCGAAGCATTGCGCCAGGTTCGACGGAGGGCTCGCGCTGGTCAAGACGCAAGTCGGCGATCGAGCGCTCGCTCGAAGACGAGCGGCCGTGCTAAGCGCGCCGCATGACGCCGTACCGCGTTGCCCGCCGGCTCCTCGCAGCGGTTGCGCTCTCCGTGCTCTTCGCGACGCGCAGCGGCGCCGCGATCCTCACCGTCGCCGAGTCGGGCGGCGATTTCACGACGATCCAGGCGGCGCTCGACGCGGCGCAGCCCGGCGACACGGTGCGCGTGCGCGAGAAGGCGACGCCGTACTTCGAGAAGATCGTCTTCCCGCGCAGCGGCAACGCGACCGACGGCTTCATCAGCCTCGAGGCGCACCCGGGCGAGCGGCCCGTGCTCGACGGCGCCGGCGTCGCCGGCAAGAACATGGTGCTGATCGAGGACCGGAGCTGGGTGCGCATCCAGGGCTTCGAGATCCGCAACAACCTGAAGGTCAACGACGGCTCCGGGATCCGGGTGCTGGGCTCGGGCTCGCACATCGAGATCCGCGACAACGTGATCCACGACATCCGCGGCAAGCACGCGATGGGCATCACGGTGTACGCGACCGAGGCGACCCCGATCTCGAACCTGGTGATTGACGGCAACGTGATCCACGACTGCGAGCCGGCGACGAGCGAGGCGCTGGTGCTGAACGGCAACGTCGACGGCTTCGCGGTGACGAACAACGTCGTGCGCGACGTCAACAACATCGGCATCGACTTCATCGGCGGCGAGACCAGCATCCAGCCCGATCCGAGCAAGGTGCCGCGCAACGGCGTCTGCCGCGGCAACCGCGTCGAGCGCGCCCGCTCGTCCTACGGCGGCGGGTTTGCGGCCGGCATCTACGTCGACGGCGCGCGCGACATCGTGATCGAGAACAACGTCGTCACCGAGTCCGACATGGGCATCGAGGTCGGCGCCGAGAACCGAGGTCAGGTCACGAGCGGCATCGTCGTGCGCAGCAACGTGATCCTGCGCAACGAGAAGGCGGGCATCGTGATCGGCGGCTACGCGGCGAGCGTCGGACGCGTGCGCGAGAGCGAGATCCGCAACAACACGACCTTCGAGAACGACACGCGCGGCGCCGGCTTCGGCGAGCTCTGGATCCAGTACGCCGAGGACAACGTCATCCGGAACAACGTCTTCGTGTCGACGGCGGCGAACCTGCTGCTCGCGTCCTACGGCGGCAACGTCGGCAACCTGCTCGACCACAACGTGTGGTGGGCGCCGGGTGGGGCGTCCGCCGCGCGCTTCGTCTGGAACGGCGCCGAGCACGTCGGCTTCGCCGCCTACCGCGCGGCGACCGGGCAGGACGCGAGCTCGCTGTTCGCGGATCCGCTGCTCGCCGCACCCGGCGCGGGCGACGTGCACCTCGCGCCGACGTCGCCGGCCGTCAACGCCGGCGATCCGGCGACCGTCGTCGCGCCCGGCGAGACCGACCTCGACGGCGCGCCGCGGCTCTCGGGTCCGCGCGTCGACGCCGGCGCCGACGAGATCACGTGCGGCGACGGCGTGGTCGATCCGGGCGAGGAGTGCGACGACGGCGGGCTCGTCGACGGCGACGGCTGCGACTCGAACTGCACCTTCACCGCGTGCGGCAACGGCATCGTCACCGCGGGCGAGCAGTGCGACGACGGCAACCTGGCCGCGGGCGACTGCTGCGATCCCTCGTGCGCCTACGAGCCCGCCGGCAGCCCGTGCGACGACGGCAACCCGTGCACCAACGCCGACGCGTGCGCGGCGGGCGCGTGCGCCGGCCTCGAGCAGCCGGCGCCTGCGTGCTTCGCGGCCGCGCGCACCTCGCTCGTCCTGCAGGACCACGCGAACGACGCGCGCGACCGCCTGGTGTGGCGCTGGACGCGCGGCGACGAGGTGCCGCGCGCCGCGCTCGACGATCCGCTCGGCGGCGCGACCTCGTACGCGCTCTGCGTCTACGAGACGAGCGCCGGGGTGACGAGCCTCGCGCGGCCGCCGATCGAGATCCCCGGCGGCGGGCTCTGCCGCGGCAAGCCGTGCTGGAAGGCGGTCGGCACGGTCGGCGTCAAGTATGTCGACCGCGACCGCACGCCGGACGGCGTCGACAGCCTCGTCCTGCGCTCGGGGCCGGCCGGCAAGTCGAGCGTCGTGCTGACCGCGAAGGGCGCGACGCTCGCACCGCCGTCGCTGCCGCTCGGTCAGGATCCGGCGGTGACGGTGCAGCTCGTGAACGACGCCGGCGCCTGCTTCGGGGCGACCTACGCGGCGCCGGCGCAGAAGAACGACGCCGGTCAGTTCCGCGACAAGACGCCTTAGCGCGGCCGGCCCCTTGCGCGCGTCGCGGCTCTGCGCTTCGAAGGGCGACGACATCCGAGCAGGAGGAAAGCCGTGAAGAGCAAAGCCGCAGTCGCGCACCGGGCGGGACAGCCGCTCACGATCGAGACCGTCGACGTCGCGCCGCCGCGCGCGGGCGAGGTGCTGGTCGAGATCAAGGCGAGCGGCGTGTGCCACACCGACGCCTTCACGCTGTCGGGCGCCGATCCCGAAGGATTGTTCCCCGCGATCCTCGGCCACGAGGGCGCGGGCATCGTGCGCGAGGTCGGTCCGGGCGTCACCAGCGTCGCGCCGGGCGACCACGTGATCCCGCTCTACACGCCCGAGTGCCGGCAGTGCGAGTACTGCCTCTCGCAGAAGACCAACCTCTGCCAGGCGATCCGCGAGACGCAGGGACGCGGCGTCATGCCGGACGGCACGAGCCGCTTCTCGCTGAACGGCGAGACGGTGCTGCACTACATGGGCACGTCGACCTTCTCGAACTTCACGGTGCTGCCGGAGATCGCGGTCGCGAAGATCCGCAAGGACGCTCCGTTCGACAAGGTCTGCTACATCGGCTGCGGCGTCACGACCGGCATCGGCGCGGTGATCAACACCGCGAAGGTGCGTCCCGGCGACAACGTCGTCGTGTTCGGGCTCGGCGGCATCGGGCTCAACGTCATTCAGGGCGCGCGCATGGCCGGCGCCAACATGATCGTCGGCGTCGACATCAATCCCAAAAAGCGTGTGCTCGCCGAGAAGTTCGGCATGACGCACTTCGTGAACCCGAACGAGGTCGAGGGCGACCTCGTGCCGTACCTCGTGAATCTCACCAAGGGCGGCGCCGACTTCAGCTTCGAGTGCATCGGCAACGTGAACGTGATGCGTCAGGCGCTCGAGTGCTGCCACAAGGGCTGGGGCACGAGCATCATCATCGGCGTCGCGGGCGCGGGGCAGGAGATCTCGACGCGTCCCTTCCAGCTCGTCACCGGGCGCGTCTGGAAGGGCAGCGCGTTCGGCGGCGCGCGCGGCCGCACCGACGTGCCGAAGATCGTCGACTGGTACATGGAGGGCAAGATCGACATCGACAGCCTGATCACCCACGTGATGCCGATCGAGGAGATCAACCGCGCCTTCGACCTGATGCACGAGGGCGAGTCGATCCGCAGCGTGGTGACCTTCTAGGGCGGCGCGAGAAGCGTCATGCGACCGACGCCGCCGTCGCGCTGCGATCGTCTCGAGGCGGAGGCCGAGCGCCTCCTGCCGCGCATGGTCTACGAGTACTACGCGGGCGGCGCCGGCGACGAGATCACGCTGCGCGACAACCGCGCCGCGTTCGAGCGTCTGCGTCTGCGGCCGCGCTTCCTGGTCGACGTGAGCGCGCGCTCGCTCGCCACCACCGTGCTCGGACGCGAGCTGCCGGCGCCGTTCGCGATCGCGCCGATGGCCTACCAGCGGCTCGCGCACCCCGACGGCGAGATCGCGACCGTGCGCGCCGCGGGCCGCATCGGCGTGCCGATGATCCTCTCGACGATGGCGACCACCAGCGTCGAGGAGGTGGGTGCTGCGGCGAGCGCGCCGCTCTGGTTCCAGCTCTACGTCTGGCGCGATCGCGGCGCGACGCGCGCGCTCGTGCAGCGTGCGGTCGCCGCGGGCGCGCAGGCGCTGGTCGTCACCGTCGACGCGCCGCGCCTCGGCACGCGCCGGCGCGACGTCGAGAACGTCTTCACGCTGCCCGACGGCGTGCGCCTCGGGAACCTCGAGGGGCTCGGCGTGCCGGAAGCGCCGAAGGTCACCGCCGGCTCGCAGCTCGCCGAGCACTTCTGGATGCTCTCCGACCCGTCGCTGTCGTGGCGCGACCTCGAGTGGTTCCGCTCGCTGACCGACGTGCCGATCGTGCTGAAGGGCATCCTCACCGCGGAGGACGCCCGCCTCGCGGCGCAGCACGGGGCGTCCGCCGTCGTGGTGTCGAACCACGGCGGACGCCAGCTCGACGGCGTCGTCGCGACGCTCGACGCGCTGCCCGAGGTCGCGGACGCGGTCGGCGACGCGATCGAGGTGTGGGTCGACGGCGGCGTGCGCTCGGGCGCCGACGTGCTGAAGGCGCTCGCGCTCGGCGCGCGCATCGTGCTCATCGGACGTCCCGTGCTGTGGGCGCTGACGGTCGGCGGGGAAAAGGGCGTCGTCGACTTTCTTTCATGCTTGACGGAGGAGATCGACGAGGCGCTGGCGCTCTGCGGCTGCCGCTCGCCCGCCGACGTGACGCGCGCGCACGTCGCCGTGGCCTCTCGCCGCTGATCCGCAAACCCTGCTAGGCTCGCGCCCGGGAGGGCTCGGTCATGGCCATGCAGCTCGCGCGAAATCCCATCCACCTCGGGCTCGGCGCAACGGCGGTCAGCGAGCCCGAGTTCACCGGCATCGGCTGGTACGCGGACTACTCGCCGCGGCACGCGTCGGACGGCGTCGAGGGACGCCTCGTCTCGATGTTCACCTTCTCGGCGCCGTGGGATTCCTGGGAGATGCACCCGCAGGGCAGCGAGGTCGTGCTGTGCACGTCGGGCGCGTTCACGCTGATCCAGGAGATCGATGGGCGCGAGGTGCGCACGCGGCTCGAGCCCGGCGAGTACGCGATCAATCCGCCGGGCGTGTGGCACACCGCCGACGTCGAGGGCACGGCGAGCGGGGTGTTCATCACCGCCGGGATCGGCACGCAGGTCCGGCCGCGCTGAGGACGCGCCCTCCTTCTCGAGTCAAGCTCAATAAAACGCCTGCGAGCTCCGGCGAAGCGACGCGCCCGCGCCGCGCGGCGTCACTCGACCGAGCGCAGCACCCCCTCCTGACCCGTCGTGCCGCGATCGACGCCCGCCGCCAGCTGCCCGAAGCCGCCGCCGAGGCCCGCGATCGCGTTGGCGCCGCGCGCGGTCGCGCCGCCGTCGACCACCAGCGCCTCGCCGGTGATGAACGCGGCCTCGTCGCTCGCGAGGAAGAGCGCCGCCGCGGCGACGTTCTCGGGCTCGCCCGCGTCGGGCCACGGCTGGAACTTCTCGAGCAGCGGACGCATCGCGTCCGGATTGCCGCGGTGGATGAGCGGCGTCAGGATGCCGCCCGGGCAGATCGCGTTGACGCGGATGCGCGCGGGCGCGAGCTCGACCGCCACCGCGCGCGTCAAGTTGATCACCGCCGCCTTCGCGGCCGAGTACGCCTGCGGCCCGTCGCCGCCCGACAGCCCGGCGATCGACGCCGTGCTGAGGATCACGCCGCCCGTGCCCTGCGCCTTCATCGCGCGCGCCGCGTGCTTCATGCCGAGGAACACGCCCTTCACGAGCACGGCGAAGGTGTAGTCCCAGTCGTCGGCGTCGAGGTGCGTGATCGGGCCGAACGCGCCGGCGACGCCCGCGTTGTTGAACATCACGTCGATGCCGCCGAAGTCCTGCGTCGCGACGCGGACCGCGCCCTCGACGTCCGCTTCGCGCGCGACGTCGGTGCGCACGAAGCGCACGCGATCGCCGGCGCCCGCGCGGCGGGCGAGCTCGAGCGTCTCCTGACCGGTCTCCTCGTTCAGATCGGCGACGACGACGCGCGCGCCCTCGGCGAGGAAGCGCAGCACGGTCGCGCGTCCGATGCCGTTGCCGCCGCCCGTCACCACCGCCACCTTGTTCTCGAGACGTCCTGCCATGGCGTGACCCCCTGAGGCGGAAACCCTATCGGCCTCGCGCCTCGGGCTGCAATCACTTCCCGACGAGGACCGCGAGGCCGAGGATGGCGAACAGCGCCGCCGCGGCGATGCGAATGCCGCGCAGCGGCAGCCGCGAGGACAGCGCGCCGCCGAGCCGCACGACCGGCGCGTTCGCGATCAGCATGCCGAGCGTGGTCGCGAGGACGACGGTCGCGAGCGCGTCGTAGCGCGCGGCCAGCATGACGGTCGCGACCTGCGTCTTGTCGCCGACCTCGGCCAGGGCGACGAGCGACGTCGAGACGACGAACTGCACGAACGGATCCTTGCGGGCGGGAGCGAGCACCACGACGCGCACGGCCGTCCCGCCCGGGTTCGGCTCGTTCGCGCCATGGGTCTCGTCGAACCGTGGGCTCCCGACGCCATGATCTGCCGATCAAGTGTCTTGACGTCGGGCTCGCGGCACGGCCGCGATCGACTACTCCCCCAAGGACGGCTCGTGCCTAGCGCGCGCTCTCACCGGACGCCAGCGTCGCTCTCGTCGGCAGGGAAGGTCCGGTCGAATTTTTTCCG
The DNA here is from genome assembly GCA_036563615.1 of Candidatus Binatia bacterium. Taxonomy (NCBI): domain Bacteria; phylum Candidatus Binatota; class Binatia (SeqCode); species Binatia bacterium. Next base: position 468,628 of record DATCMB010000014.1, on the reverse strand, counting down.
CTCGTCGGACGAGCCGCGCGAAAGTCGCTTGCGTCGGCCCGCGCCGCGTCGTCAAGTCAGCCAAACCCCGGAGGCCAACATGGTCACGCCGAAGCACGTCGAACACCTGCGCGAGATGTACCGACTGTGGGCCCTCAGCAAGGGACGCAACTTCGAGCCCTGGCTCGCGATGCTCGGCGACACGATCCGCTTCCGCTCGATGGGTGGTGACCTGCCGAACGTCGAGTTCGCACGTGGCGGCATGTCGCGCGCCGACGCGGAGCGCTACTTCCGGCTCCTCGTGCGCGACTGGGAGATGCTCGAGTACGAGGTCGAGGAGCTGATCTGCGAGGGCGACCGCGTCGCGATGCTCGGACACTGCGCGTGGCGCAACCGGCACACCGGCAAGGTCGCGCGGTCGCTGAAGGCGGACTTCTTCCGCTTCGAGGACGGCTACATCGTCGAGTTCACGGAGCTGTTCGACACCGCGAGCACGATCGCCGCAGCGACGCCCTGACGAAGCTTCGCGCGCGGCTCAGGCGGGCAGAACGACCCAGGCGCGCACGACGCGCGCCAGCGTCTCGACCGTGCCCGGCGTCGTGCGGTACGCGTCGAGCTCCGCGATCAGCGCCTCGACCTCGGCGGCGCTCGCAAGCCCGGCCGTCACCACCGCGTCGCGGATCGCCGCCATCGTGAGCTGCGCGACGAGCTTGCCGTCGCCGTCGACGAAGGCCGGCTGCACGACGTCGACGCCGCGCACCTCGAGCCCGGCGTCGAGCAACAGCGCCGGCAGGCGCGGGCCGATGGTCGCGTCCGCGCCGCGCAGGCGCGCGGCGGCCATGTACAGCTCGACGTAGCGCGCGAACGCGGCGCACGGCGGGTGGCAGAAGTGCCCCGGGAAGTCGACGTCCTCGACCACGACGAGCCCGCCCGGACGCAGCGCGCGCCGCATGCGCGCCACCGCGGCCTCGGGCGAGCGCACGTGGCTCAGAAGAAAGCGCGCGTAGACGAGGTCGAGGTCGCGATGCCCCGAGTCCTCGAGCGCGTCGCGCTGCTCGAAGACCGGCTCGACGCCGCGCTCGCGGGCGAGGGCGCGCGCGTGCTCGAGCACGGCGCCGTCGGCGTCGATGCCGACCGCCGCGCCGCCCGGGGCGACGAGCCGCGCGAGCTCGACGGTGACGTCGCCGCGCCCGCAGCCCAGGTCGAGGACGCGCATCCCCGGACGCACGCCGACGCGCTCGAGGAGCGCGCGCGTCGTCGGCCAGTAGGCGCGCGCCAGCACCTCGAGGCGCGCAGCGCCCGGCGCGCCACCGTGCAGGATGTACGACTCGAGTGTCACCCTCGTGGATCGTAACGCGCCGGCGGCGGCTTTACTCGGGGATGCGCGACGGATCGGAGTACGCGAGCAGCGTCGCGCGGTCCTCCTCGAGCACCAAGCCGGCGGCGATCGCGGCGTCGGTCGCGGCGGCGTAGCGCTGCTCGTAGATCGCGCGCGACGGGTAGAGCTCGGCGAGGCGCTCCGCGGGAAGCGGCACGGTCGAGCCGAGGAGCAGGCAGAACAGGCTCGGCGACGGCCCCGGCGCGCCGGAGAGGACGTCGACCGGCACGTCGACCGGCGGCGTGCGCAGACCACCGAGCGCGATGCCGTCGGCGTCGCGCGCGATCTGCGGCGGGTCGCCCTGCACGACCTCGAGACGCGGCGCCTCGGCGGGCGCGGCGCCGCCGCGTGCCCAGGTCTCGAGCGCACGGAACGCGGCCTTGGCGACGACGTGCAGCGGTCCGTCGTTGATCTCCGTGCCGCAGGGCGCGGCGTCGGCGAGCGGGCCGAGCAGGTGGCGGTCGGCGTGCGCGGTGCCCGCGACCTCCCACAGACGGAACGTCGGGCCGTCGGGCTGGCGCACGGCGAGCGAGCTCAGCACGCCGACGACGTCGCCCTCCGCCTGCAGCTCGAGCACCGGCGTGTCGACGTCGGTGCGCAGGATCGGCTGCGGGCCGCCGAAGGCGCCGACCAGATCCGCGTACTCGCCCGGGCCGACGAGCGGCAGCGCCGCCGAGCCGCGGCTGTGCACGAAGAAGCCGTCGAAGGCGCGCGCCAGCGGCTGCACGCCGTTGAAATAGGTGACGAGCGCGATCGCGGACTGCGACTCGCCGACCGCGAGGACGAGGTCCGGTCGCGCGCCGCCGAGCCCCGCACCGGCGCGCAGCGCGCGCGCCACCTGCGTGTAGATGTCGAACGAGAAGCCGTCGCCCGGGTGCGACAGCGAGCCGTAGCGTGCCGGGTCGATCCCTTTGAGACCTTGCCCGGCGAGCCCTTCGGCGCCGGGTGCGACCACCAGCACCGGACCGCCCTCGACGCCGATGAGCTGCGCCGAGACCCCGACCCACGCGTGCCCACGGCGCAGGATCTCCTCCTCGAGGCTCGCGTAGTCGGGATTCGCGTCGACGCCGCCGCTGACGTTGAGCCACTCGACGAGGACGGTGCCGCTGAAGTCGGCGGGATTCGCCGGGCGGCGCACGAGGACGCGCGTGCGGTACGGCGCCTCGAGGTCGGGCTCGAAGGTCCAGCGACCGTCGCGGCCGAGCTCGCCGAGCGCGCGGTACGACGTCGCCGTCCCGGCTGCGACGTACTCGTGCTGAACGTAGCCCGCGTCGGCGAGCCGCGGCGGCACGCCCTCGCCGAGGAAGGGACCGTTGCCGCCGGTGAGCTCTTGCGCGAGATCCGCTGCGGGTCCGCTCGTCATCGACGGCGCATCCGAGCAGCTCGTCGCAACGAAAGCGAGCAGCGCGCAGCTCGCGACGCAGGCGAGGCGCCAGCGCGCGCCAGGCCGTCTTTCGCTGCCAGCGGTACGTCGGCGACGGGCGTGCGCGCGGCGGCGCTCCAGGCTCGGGAGGCTCGAGAATCCGTTCATGGCGGGCGTGACTAGCACGAGGTACGGCACGAACGCGCGCGGTACGCGCATCGCGCGCGCGACGTGCGTCACACCGGGTACGCCGTGATCTCCGTCGCCTTGACGCTCACCCACACCTCGCCCCTGTCCTCGAGCCGCAGCTCGGCGACCGCCTGCGGCGTCACCTCGGCGACCAGCGGGCGCACGCCGCCGACGCGCACGCGCACGCGTCCGTCGTGCTCCTCGATCGACTCGACCTGCGCCGGCCAGACGTTGCGCGGCGTGCCCTCGGGACGCCTACGGTGCAGCGCGACCGCGTTCGGCTGGATGACGACGAACACCTCGCCGCTGCCGGCATCGGGGACCGCGAGCGTGCCGCCGTCGGCGAGGCGCACGATGTCGCCCGCCGCCGTGCCGCGCAGCAGGTTCACGCCCGCGAGCCGCGACACCCAGGCGGAGCGCGGCCGCGCGGTCACGTCGTCGGGCGTGCCCTGCTGCACGATGCGACCCTCCTCGAGGATCACCAGACGATCGGCGAGCGCGCGCGCTTCCAGTGGGTCGTGCGTCACGATGAGCTTGACGCCGGCGAACGAGCCGAGCAGCGCGCGCAGCTCGCGGCGCAGCTCGCCGCGGGTCGCGACGTCGAGCGCCGAGAGCGGCTCGTCGAGCAGCAGGACGCGCGGCTGCACGGCGAGCGCGCGCACCAGCGCGACGCGCTGCTGCTGTCCGCCCGAGAGCCGTTCCGGAAGGAGGCTCGCCTGCGCCGCGAGCCCGACGCGCTCGAGCCAGGCGCGCGCCTCGCGGCGCGCGTGGCGCCGCGACCAGCCGCGGCAGCGCAGGCCGAAGGCGACGTTGTCGAGCGCGCTCAGGTGCGGGAACAGCAGGTAGTCCTGGAACACGACGCCGAGCGGACGCTCCTCCGGCGGCACGAGCACGCCCTGCTCGGGATCGTCGAGTACGGTGCCATCCAGCACGATGCGACCGGCGGCGAGCGGCGTGAGCCCGGCGATCGCGCGCAGCAGCGTCGTCTTGCCGGCGCCGTTCGGGCCGAGCACCGCGACCACCTCGCCCGGCGCGACCTCGAGCCCGACGTCGAGCCGGAAGCCGCCGAGGTCGACGACGACGCGCGCGTCGAGGCTCACGGCGCTCCGAGCCAGCGCCGCCGCAGCCCGACCAGGACCGCGAGCGACACGACGAGCAGCACGAGGCTCAGCAGGATGCCCGCGTCGGGATCGGTCTCGAGCGCGGTGTAGACCGCGAGCGGCAGCGTCTGCGTGCGGCCGGGGAAGTTGCCGGCAAAGGTGATCGTCGCGCCGAACTCGCCGAGCGCGCGCGCCCAGCACAGCACGGCGCCCGCGATCAGCGACGGACGCAGCAGCGGCAGCGTCACGCGCCGGAACACCGTCCACGGCCGCGCGCCGAGCGTCCGCGCGGCGTCCTCGAGGCGCGCGTCGAGACCGCGCAGCCCGCCCTCGATCGTCAAGATGAAAAACGGCATGGCGACGAAGATCTCGGCGAGGACGGCGCCGGCGGCCGTGAAGGGCAGGGTGACGCCGAACGCGGCCTCGAGCCAGCGTCCGACGATGCCGCGCCGGCCGAAGGCGAGCAGCAGCGCGACGCCGCCGACCACCGGCGGCAGCACGACCGGCAGCGTGACGAGCCCGCGCACGAGGCCGCGCGCCGGGAACTCGACGCGCGCGAGCAGCCATGCGAGCGGCAGCCCGAGGACGATCGACAGCGCGGTCGCCGCGAGCGAGCAGCCGAGCGACAGCCGCAGCGCCTCGAGCGCCGCGGGAGCCGCGAGCGCGTCGAGGGCCGAGCGCCACGGCGCGCGGACGACGAGCCCGGCGAGCGGCAGGACGAAGAGCGAGAGTGCGAGCGACGCGCCCGCGACGACCGGCCACGGCGCGACGCTCGTGCGCCGGGGCGCCGAGGCGCCGTGTGGCGCGCTCACGGCGGCAGGAACCCGTGCCGCGCCAAGATGCCCTGCGCCTGCTCGCCCAGCAGGAAGCGGACGAAGGCCCGCCCTTCGTCCGGATGCTTCGCGTCCCGCAGCACGGCGACCGGATAGCGAGCGATCACGTTCTGCGCATCCGGAATCGCGACCTCGGCGACCGTCTCGCCCGCCGCGCGCGCGTCGGTCGCATAGACGATCCCGGCGTCGGCCTCGCCGAGCGCGACGCGCGTGACGACCGCTCGCACGTCGAGCTCCTGGCTGGTCGCGGGGAGCGCGACGCCCGCCCTGGCGAAGATCTCGCGCGCGTAGCGTCCGGCCGGCACCTCCGGAGCGCACAGCGCCACGACGACGTCCGGCCGCGCGAGGTCGGCGACGCCCGCGATCCCCTTCGGGTTGCCGCGCTGGACGAGGATCGTGAGGCGGTTGCGCGCGAAGGTCTCGGGCCTGCCCTCGACGGCGTCCGCGTCGACGAGCTTCTGCATGTTCGCCTCGTCGGCCGAGGCGAAGACGTCGACCGGCGCGCCCTCGAGGATCTGGCGGACGAGCGTCGAGGAGCCGGCGAAGTTCGTGCGCACGGTCATGCCGGGTGAGCTCTTCTCGAACGCGTGGCCGATCTCCGCGAACGCGGCGGTGAGCGAGGCCGCTGCAGACACGGTGAGCTCGCGCGCACGAGCCGGAGCGGCCGTCGCGACGACGCACGCGAGCGCCGCGACGACGATCCGCGCGGCGCGCGTCGCGAGCGCGCGGCGAGCGGCACGAGCTGCGAGCACCAGCAGCGCGGCGCGGCGCGCGAGCACGACGCGCGCAGGGCGCGCCTTCCCGTCGCGGTTGCGCAGCATCGCGCTCCCCTTAGGTCGTGACGCGTGCGAAGTCGAAGCGACGTGGCTCACGCGGCATCCGCAGATGTGCGCTCGCGCGGACGCGAAAAAGCCGCGCCGCGCCACGCTCCGCGACCGCCCGGTTGACTGCCGCCCTCTGGCGGCGAAGACATAGAAGATCACACCGCGCGCCGGTCCCGGCGCGCTCGTCGATCGTCAACAGCGCGGAGCGAGGGAAATGGAAAGACGCGATTACGACAAGATCTACATCGACGGCGCCTGGGTGCCGTCGACGGGCAAAGGAAAGATCGAGGTCATCTGCGCCTCGACCGAGGAGGTCTGCGGCTCGATTCCGGACGGCACGCCCGAGGACGTCGACCGCGCCGTGAAGGCGGCGCGCGCGGCGTTCGAGGGCTGGTCGCAGACGCCGGTCGACAAGCGTGTCGAGTACCTGCAGAAGCTGCAGGCCGGGATCTTCGGCCGCATGCAGGAGATCGCCGAGGTCATCGCGACCGAGGTCGGCATGCCGCTCAAGCTGTCGAGCATGATCCAGGTCGGCCTGCCGGGCACGGTGATGGGCAGCTACGCCGACATCCTCAAGAACTACGTCTTCGAGGAGCAGATCGGCTCGTCGCTGGTGGTGAAGGAGCCGGTCGGCGTGGTCGGCTGCATCACGCCATGGAACTACCCGCTGCACCAGATCGTCGCGAAGGTCGCGCCGGCGATCGCCGCGGGCTGCACGGTGGTGGTCAAGCCGAGCGAGATCGCGCCGCTCAACGCCTTCATCCTCGCCGAGATCGTCGACTCGGTCGGGCTGCCGAAGGGCGTCTTCAACCTGGTGTCGGGCACGGGCCCGGTGGTCGGTGAGGCGATCGCCAAGCACCCCGACGTCGACATGGTGTCGTTCACCGGCTCGACGCGCGCCGGCAAGCGCGTCTCCGAGCTCGCCGCGCAGACCGTCAAGCGCGTCGCGCTCGAGCTCGGCGGCAAGTCGGCGAACATCATCCTCGACGACGCCGACTTCGAGAAGGCGGTCACCCAGGGCGTGAGCGCCTGCTACATGAACTCCGGCCAGACCTGCTCGGCGCACACCCGCATGCTGGTGCCGAAGAACCGCCTCGAGGAGGCGACGCGGATCGCGGTCAAGGCGGCGGAGTCCTACACCGTCGGCGATCCGTTCAGCGACGACACCAAGCTCGGTCCGCTCATCTCGGCGCAGCAGCGCGAGCGCGTGCGCAACTACATCAAGAAGGGCATCGAGGAGGGCGCGACGCTCGCGACCGGCGGTGCGGAGCCGCCGCCGGGGCTCGACAAGGGCTACTACGTCCGCCCGACGGTCTTCACCAACGTGAAGCCCGGGATGACGATCGAGCAGGAAGAGATTTTTGGCCCCGTGCTGTCGATCATCCCCTACGAGGACGAGGATGACGCGGTGCGCATCGCGAACGACACGATCTACGGTCTCGCGGGCGGCGTGTGGTCGAAGGATCCGGAGCGCGCGAAGCGCGTCGCGCGCCGCATGCGCACCGGGCAGGTCGACATCAACGGCGGCAACTTCAACCCGCTCGCGCCGTTCGGCGGCTTCAAGCAGTCCGGACGCGGCCGCGAGCTCGGGAAGTACGGCCTCGAGGAGTACCTCGAGATCAAGTCGTTGCAGCTTTGAGCCCGACCACCACGAAAATCATTGACTGGGCCTCGACAAGCTCCGTAGAAGGGCCGCGATGCAGCTGCCCCGACCCCAGGGCGTCCTACACGTGTCGACGATCGCCCACGTCGTTGCGCCCGACGGGTCGCGGCCCAACCCCACCCTGAGGAGGGCCTGAGCATGTTGAAGAGGTTCGTGAGCACGACGCTGGCAGTCGCGTTTGCGCTGTCGGCATCCGTCGCGCTGGCCGGGACGTACGTCACCGGTCCGCTGCCGCCGGAGTTCGGTGGTGGGTTCATCCCGCCCGATCCCGCAGTCCTGAAGAACGTCCAGAAGGCTTCGAAGGAGGGCGCGAAGCTCGCCGCGTCGGTGGAGAAGTGCTACGCGAAGGGCGCCGCGAACTTCTCGAAGGGCAAGGCGACGGGCGTCGACACCTGCCTGAACGACCCGTCGAAGGGCGTGCTGCCGAAGTACATCGCCAAGGTCGAAAAGATCGCCAGCAAGGCGCCGGGCCTGCCGCCGTGTGCGGGCGTCCCGGGCAGCTCGGGCGCGCTCATCGCGTCGCTCGTGCAGGGCTTCAACTCGCTCGTGTACTGCCAGTCGCCGAGCGGTGCGTTCGTCGACGGCACGGCGACCTTCTGATCGCCGAGCGCTAGGCAGAGCATCAACTGGGCCGGCTCACGTCGGTCCGAACGCGAGGGCCCCGGCAGCCGCCGGGGCCCTCGTCGTTTTTTCGGCGCGGCCGAGTGATGGACACGGGCGTTTGTCCGTCGCGCCGCGGGCGGATAGGCAGAGCGGATGACTCGCTTTGCTCGCTCGTTGATCGGAAGCGCTCTCGTCGCGCTCGTTCCCACGGTCGTTCGTGCCGGCACGGATGCGGCGCCGAACGCGACGCCGACTCCCGCGCAGTCGGCGCAAGCCGCGCAGCAGGCCGCGCTCGAGCGCGATTTCGCAGAGCTCGCGCGCCAGGACGCAGCGGAGCGCGCGCGCCTCACGCCGGAGGTCCGCGCCGCCGCCAAGGCGCTCGCGGAGAAGGACTATCCGGACGGGCGCTCGGCGGTGGCGGCCGTGCTCCAAGGTCCGCACCGCGCGCCCGGCAACGCGGCGCGCGACGGGCAGCGCCACCCGCAGGAGACGCTCGAGCTCTTCGGCTTCGCGCCCGACTTGACGGTGCTCGAGTACGGCCCCGGCGAGGGCTGGTACACGGAGATCCTCGCGCCGGCGCTCGCGCGTCGCGGCAAGCTCTACGTCACGACGCCCGATCCCGACGGACCGAAGGACCAGCGTCCGACGCTCTACGCCCAGCGCACCAAGCTCTTCCTCGAGCGCCTGCCGGAAGCCTACGGCAAGGTCGAGCCGATTGTGGTTGACGGCAAGTCGCCGAAGCTGCCGCTCGACGGCGAGGTCGACCTGATCCTCGTCATGCGCGGCCTGCACGGCATGGTGAACAACGGCACGCTCGACGCCTGGCTCGCGGAGTTCCACCGCGCGCTGAAGCCGGGCGGCGTGCTCGGCGTCGAGCAGCACCGCGCTGCGCCGGGCGCGGTCGCGAGCGAGACCAGCAAGCAGGGCTACCTGCCCGAGGCCTTCGTCATCGAGCAGGTCGAGAAGGCCGGCTTCAAGCTCGCCGACAAGTCCGAGGTGAACGCCAACCCGAAGGACACGCGCGACCACCCCGAGGGCGTGTGGACGCTGCCGCCGACGCTGCGGCTCGGCGAGCGCGACCGCGACAAGTACCTCGCGATCGGCGAGAGCGACCGCATGACGCTCAAGTTCGTGAAGGTCGCGGACGACGGGAAGGACGAGAAGCAGGGCGCGGCCGACTGACGCGTTCGCCGCGGCTCGAGCTCGAGCCCAGCGGGAGAGGGATGGGGGCAGTGGTGTGAGTGGCTTCGTCGTCGAGAACGCCAAGCTTCTGGACCTGCAGAGCGGCGAGCTCCGTCCCGCGACCAGCGTTCGGGTCGAGGGCGAGCGCATCGTCGAGGTGTCGCGTCCTGGCGCGCGCCTCGCCGCGCCGGACGACGTGCCCCGCGTGGACGCCGGCGGCCGCACGCTCCTGCCCGGGCTCATCGACGCCCACGTGCACGCCGCGATCACCACGATGGACCTCGCCGCCATGGGCCGGCGGGCGCGCACCCGCATCGGCATCGAGGCCAAGGCGATTCTCGAGCGCATGCTGCGGCGCGGCTTCACCACCGTGCGCGACGCGGGCGGCCTCGACGCCGGGATCAAGGAGGCGCTCGAGCTCGGTCTCATCCGCGGCCCGCGGGTCTTCCGCTCGGGCCGCGTGCTGTCGCAGACCGGCGGCCACGGCGACACCAACCCGCCGAACCCCGCGTCCGAGCCGCACCTGTGCGCGTGCTCGATCCGCTCCACCGGCTTCGCCCACATCGCCGACGGCCCCGACGCCGTACGTCGCGCGGTGCGCGAGGAGCTGAAGGGCGGCGCCGACCAGATCAAGATCATGGCCGGCGGCGGCGTCGCCACGCCCAGCGATCCGATCGACATGGTGCAGTACAGCGAGGAGGAGATCCGGGTCGCGGTGGAGGAGGCCGCGCGCCGGCGCACCTACGCGTTCGCCCACGCCTACGTTCCCGACGCCATCATCCAGGCGGTGCGGGCGGGAGTGCGCTCGATCGAGCACGGCAACCTGCTCGACGCCGCGGCCGCGCGGTTCATGGCCGAGCGCGGCTGCTACCTCGTGCCGACGCTCGTCGTCTACGACCAGGTCGCCGCGCTCGGTCGGCAGCTCAACTTTCCGGCCGCGAGCATGGCCAAGCTCGACGCGGTGGTCGACGCCGGCAAGACCGCCATCGAGACCGCGCTCGCCGCCGGGGTGAGGATCGGGTTCGGCACCGACTTGCTCGGCGAGACCCACGACGCCCAGTCGAGGGAGTTTCTGCTGCGCTCGGACGTGCAGCCGCCGCTCGACGTGCTGCGCTCCGCAACGCTCGTCAACGCCGAGATCCTCGGCAAGAGCGGCGAGCTCGGGGTGGTCGCGCCCGGCGCCTACGCCGACCTGCTGCTGGTGGACGGCGATCCCCTCGCCGACGTCTCGGTCCTCACCGGCCAGGGCGAGCGCCTCGACCTCGTCGTCCGCGGTGGCGAGATCGTCGTGAACCGTCTGCCGAGGTGATCGTGCCGCTCGCGCCGATCCCCGCAGCGTCCGCCGCGGCTCGGAGCGGTGCGCGCTAGGCCGGCTCGCATCCCGGCAGCGCGCGTGGCAAGAGGGCCCGCCGTGGAGCCGGCGGTGGAGGAAAGGCGCGACGACCAGGGCGGGCACTACGTCCGCCTGCTCGGTCCGTTCGACGCCACGATGATCGTCGCCGGCGCGATGATCGGCTCCGGCATCTTCATCGTGTCGGCCGACATCGCGTGGCAGGTCGGGGCCGCGGGCTGGCTGCTCGCGGTGTGGGCGGTCGCCGGCGCGATGACCGTGATGGGAGCGCGCTGCTACGCCGAGCTGGCGGCGATGTACCCGTACGCGGGCGGGCAGTACGTCTTCCTGCGCGAGGCGTTCGGCCCGCTCGCGGGCTTCCTCTACGGCTGGACGCTGCTGCTCGTCATCCAGACCGGCACCATCGCCGCGGTCGCGGTCGCGTTCGCGAAGTTCCTCGCCGTGCTCGTGCCGGCGCTCGGCGCCGAGATCGTGCTGCTCGAGGTCGCGGGACGCGCGCTCACGCCGCAGGCGCTGGTCGCGGTCGCGGTGATCGTGCTGCTGACCATCGCGAACTGCCGCGGGCTCGCGACCGGCAAGGGCATCCAGAACGTCTTCACGGTCGCGAAGATCGCCGCACTCGCCGTCATCGTGCTGCTGGCGCTCGCCGTCGGGACGCGCTCCGACGTGCTCGCCGCGAACTTCGCGGCCCCGTTCGCGGTCGAGGTCTCGCCCGGCGCGCTCGCCGCGAGCTTCGGCGCGGCGATGGTCGGCGCGCTGTTCTCCTCGGACGCGTGGAACAACGTCACCTTCACCGGCGCCGAGGTGCGCGAGCCGCGCACGACGCTGCCGCGCGCGCTGGTGGTCGGCACGTCGCTCGTCGTGACGCTCTACCTGTTCGTCAACGTCGCCTACCTCGCGGTGCTGCCGCTCGACGGCTCGCCCGACGGCGCGAGCGCGCTCGAGCGCGGCATCGCGTACGCGACCGAGGACCGCGTCGGCACGGCGGTCGCGGGTCGCGTGCTCGGTGCGCGCGGTGAGGGCGTGATGGCGGTGCTGATCATGATCTCGACCTTCGGCTGCGTGAACGGCCTCGTGCTCGCCGGACCGCGTCTCTACCAGGCGATGGCCGCCGACGGGCTGCTGTTTCCGTCGCTCGCGCGGCTCAGCGCGCGCGGCGTCCCGGCGCGCGCGCTCGTGCTGCAGGGCGCGTGGGCGTCGGTGCTCGCGCTTTCGGGACGCTACGGGCAGCTGCTCGACTACGTGATCGCGACCGCGCTCCTGTTCTACGCGCTCACGGTCGTCGGGCTCTTGCGCCTGCGCGCGCGCCACGGGACCGGCGGCAGCCCGCTCCTGCCGATCGCCTACGTCGTGCTCGCGCTCGCCGTCTGCGTCGACCTGCTCGTCGTCAAGCCAGAGTACACCTGGCCGGGCTTCCTGATCGTGCTCGCCGGGCTGCCCGTCTACGCCGTGTGGCGGCGCGCGACGCGCTGAGGAGCTCGCGCGTGGCGCTCGATCTCTCGTCGCCGCCTCCGCTCGGCCGGACGCGGCTCCATCCGTTCCCCGGCTGGCTCGCGGCGCTCGGCCCCGGCATCGTCTGGATGGCGCTCGCGCAGGGCTCCGGCGAGCTGATCTGGTGGCCATACTTGACGGCGAAGTACGGCCTCGGCTTCCTCGTCCTGCTGACGCCGGCCTGCCTCGTGCAGTACCCCGTGACCTACGCGATCGGGCGCTACTCGATGCTGACGGGCGAGAGCGTCTGGCGCGGCTTCGCGCGCGTCCACCCGGCGTTCTGCTTCGTCCTCTGGCTCCTGATGGTGGTCGCGTTCCTCTGGTTCGGCGCGTTCGCCTCGGCCGGCGGGACGGCGCTCGCACGTCTCCTCGATTGGCCGCCGCTCGACGACCGCGGCCGCTCGCTGTTCTGGGCGTCGGTGACCATCGCCGTCTTCGCGTTCGCGCTGCTGCGCGGCGAGCGCACGTACGCGCTGATCGAGAAGGTGATGTGGGCGGTCGCCGTGGTGACGGTCGTGGGGCTGTTGGTCAGCGTGACGCGACCCGAGGTGCGCGGCGCGTGGCCGGAGTTCCTGCGCGCGCTGGTCGTGCCGGCGCCGCTGCACCGCCCGTTCGATCCGAGCGACACCGACCGCGTGCTGACCGCGCTCACCTTCGCCGGGCTCGGCGGCTTCTGGACGCTCTTCTACAGCTACTGGGTGCTCGGCAAAGGAATGGGGGCCGCGTGGCGCGAGCTCGACGGCGCGGGCGGCGTGCCCGCGCGCGAGGACGCGCCGCTCGTGCGGCGCTGGAGCCGCGCGCTGCTGCTCGACGCCGGCATCGGCATCGTCGGCAACTGGCTGACGACGCTCATGACGTGCTTTCTCGCCTACGTCATCCTGCTGCCGGGCGGCGTGGTGCCCGACGAGTGGCGGATCGCGTCGGAGCAGGCGCGCTTCTTCGAGCTCGCATGGGGCACGGTCGGACGCGCGGTGTTCCTGGTCGTCGCGGCGGCGTTCCTCTGCGACACGTGGCTCTCGACGGTCGATGCGGTCGCCAAGGTGCACGTCGAGATGATCCGCTTCTTCTTCCTGCGCGGACGCGAGATCGACGAGCGCCGCGCGTACCGCGGCATGGTCGTGTTGCTCACCGTGGTGACCGGGCTCACGATGTTCTCCGGCGAGCCGGGGCCGCTGATCGTGCTGTCGGCGCTGATCGGCTTCGTCGGCACGCTGTCGTTCGTCGTCGCGCTGCTCGTGCTCGTGCACGGCAGGCTCGCGAGCGCGCTGCCGGCGGAGCTGCGCCCGGGGCGCGTGGCGTTCGTGCTCTTGCTGGTCTCGGCCGCGACCTACGCGGTGCTCGCCGCGACGTATCTCTGGACGCGCTTCGTCGGCGTCGGTACTTGACGCCGCGGCGCCCGCCCGCCGTCGGAGGATCTTGCCTTCGCGGTCGCGCGCGTCGCGCCCGTCACAGCGCCCGGCACGCGGCGACCACCTCGGCCCAGCGCTCGGGGTGCGCGCGCTGCGGGTTCGCGTGGCAGATGATGCCGAGGCGGTCGACGAGCCCCGCGTAGCGCGCGCCGAGCCGCGCCGGCACGTCCTCGGGCGCGCAGCGCACGGCGAAGGTGTCGAGGATCTCGTCGGTGACGAGCCCGGCCATCTCCGCCCAGCGGCCCTGCTTCGAGAGCCTGTTCAGTTCGGGCTGCAGCTCGCCCCAGCCGTGCGTCTCGAGGACCACGCGGTAGGCGGGCGTCGAGCCGTAGAACGCGATCTGCATGCGCGTCGTGGCCTCCGCCTGCTTCATCTCCTCCTCGGTGTAGCCGGTGACGACCATCGCCTGGCAGGCGATCTCGAAGCGCTCGCGCGTGCGTCCGCCGCGCGCAAAGCCCGCCTCGAGCGCGGGCAGCGTCGTCGTGCGGATGAACTCGGGGCTGTTGAGCGGGTGGACGAAGAGCCCGTCCGCGACTTCGCCCGCGACCGCGGTCATCGGCCGTCCGACGCCGGCGAGGAAGACGCGCGGCGGCCCGTACCCGGTCGGGCCCGGGTTGAACATCGGCGTCATCAAGGTGTGGCGGTAGAACTCGCCGCGGAAGTCGAGCTTCTCGTTCTCGTTCCAGCAGCGCCAGATCGCGCGCAGCGCGAGCACCATCTCGCGCATGCGGGCGACCGGCCGCGACCAGGTGGCGCTGAAGCGCTTCTCGATGTGCGCCTTCACCTGCGAGCCGAGACCCAGGATGAAGCGGCCCTTCGAGTAGGTCTGCAGGTCGTGCGCGACGTTCGCGAGCTGCATCGGGCTGCGCGGGAACGCGATCGCGATCGCGGTCGCGAGCTCGAGGCGGCGCGCGTGCTCGGCGGCGAGCAGCAGCGGGAAGAACGGATCGTGCGGACCCTCGAAGGTGAAGGTGCCGTCGTAGCCGAGACGCTCGATGTCGCGGACCTCGTCCGGCACCGACGACAGATCCGTGGCGGTGAGCGCGCAGTCGACCTTCATGCCGCAGCAAGAGCACGTCGCGCGCGCGAATGCGACGGCGCGACGCTTCGACTATGACCGAGCGCGATGTCGCACGACCCGCACGACGCCGACGACGGCTCGGCGCGCGAGGACCTGCCGCCGGTCGAGGTGCCGGCCGATCGCCTCAGCCCCGAGGCGCTGCGCGGCCTCGTCGTCGAGTTCGTGACCCGCGACGGCACCGACTACGGCGCGCGCGAGGCGACGCTCGAGCGCAAGGTGCGGGACGTGCTGCGTCAGATCGAGCGCGGCGAGGTGCGGATCGTCTTCGACCCCGCAACGCGCAGCGCCAACCTGATGCGCGCCGCCGATCTGCGTCGTGCTCTCGCGCGCTACTCGAGCAAGTCCTCCGGCTGATCGAGGAACGCCGCGCACGGCGAGCCGCAGGCCAGGTTCTGGAGCGGGTTCTGGCTGCCCGGCGTCGCCGTGTGGCTCGGGCAGAACAGACCGATCTGCCCCGAGCAGACGAGCGGCCCGAGCTCCGACGGGTCGCGCCACTCGGACGCGCTCGTCGCCGGCGCGAGCGTGCTCGTCACCTTCTCGATCGACACGCCCGGCAGCCAGCCGTCGTCGGTCGGGGCCCGGTACGGGACGACGTGGAAGTAGGGTCCGTAGAGTCCCGTGTTGGCGACGGTGCCCTCGTAGCTGATCGCGTCGACCAGGTTGTCGTCCTGGTCGAGCACCAGCACGCCGTCGGGGCACGACCACTCGTCGACGTTCGTCAGGTGACCGTTCTTCAGGTTCGAGTCGGCGAACGGCGCCGGCAGCACGACGTCGCAGCGTCCCGAGGCGACCACGTTCAGCGAGGTGTTCGAGAAGCACGCGACGAAGAAGCCGATGCCGGTGCCGGTGTCGTCGGCGAGCACCGTGCCGTTCGGAATCGTCGCGATGAAGTGCGCGTCGCCCGCGTTGACGAAGAAGCCCGTCGAGCACTGCGGACCCGCGCCCTCGACGGCGAGGATCTTGTAGCCGCTCAGATCGGTGCCGGCCGGGCCCGCGATCTCGACGAACTCGTCGCGGTCGTCGTTCGGGAAGCCGTCGTTCGAGTCGTAGTCGAGCTCGTTGATCCACGGCGGCAGCAGCGTGCCGACGCACTCGCCGTTCGAGCAGACGTCGTTGGTCGTGCAGCCGTTGCGGTCGTCGCAGGGATCGTCGTTCGGCACGTGCGTGCAGATGCCGGCGCCGTCGCAGACGTCGTCGGTGCACGGGTTCTCGTCGTCGGCGCACGCCGTGCCCGCCGCTTCCGCGCTGCACGACGCCGAGCAGCAGTCGCCGCTCTCGACGTTGCCGTCGTCGCACTCCTCGCCCGCGTCGACGATGCCGTCGCCGCACACCTCGAGCGTGCAGTCCGCGCGGCAGCCGTCGCCGGACGTGGTGTTGCCGTCGTCGCACTGCTCGCCCGCGGTGACGATGCCGTTGCCGCAGCCGGTCGGCTTGCAGTTCGCGTCGCAGCCGTCGCCGGAGGTGGTGTTGCCGTCGTCACAGATCTCGCCGGGCTCGACGATGCCGTTGCCGCAGTCGAGCTGGCACGGCACGGTCGGGCCCTTCGCGATCACCACGTCCGCCTGGTTCTTCATGAAGCGTGCCGGCGGCTGCTCGAAGCGTCCGCAGTAGATCGTCGAGCCGACCCGGAAGCGCGTCTCGACGAACGTCGTCGGGCCGCCGAGCGCGACGTACGGCGGTCCCGCCGCGCGCAGCACGAGGGTGCCCGCCTTGAACTGGATCGAGCGCACGCCGCCCGGACCGCCCGCCTTCGCCGCGTAGCGGTAGCCGTTGCTCATCACCTTCCAGCCGCTGCACGGCAGCGTCACCTCCGGACCGATCTGCGACGAGGTGACGATCTGCACGCTGCTCGTGTTGCCCGACGCGCACGTCGGGTCGACGAGGTTGAACAGCGCCGTGTCCTGTCGAAAGGCGAAGTTGGCGACGTCCTGCTTCGGGTTGGCCTTGTCGCGCAGCGTGAGGCGCTTGCCGTTGGTCAGGTCGACGGCGGCTGCGGCTACCGGCACGAGAAGGCTCGCCGCGGCGAGTGAGCAGGCGAGGGCGAGGGTCCGGCGCATGACGGTTCTCCCGGTCTAAGGGTTGGGGAACGAGTCGGCGGCCCGTCATACTCCCCTGCATAGGCGTCGCGCAATCATTTCCATGAGCCGTCAATAAAGAAACCGCGCGATCTGCCAGCCGCCGCCGTTGCGGTTGCAGGCGACCACGACCTTGCCGTCGCCCTGCAGCGCCGCGCCGGCCAACAAGGTCGCGGTGCCGTCGAGCAGCGGCAGGGGGCTCGTCCCGCCATCGCCGAACCCGGCGTCGGGCGTGCCGTCGGCGAGGAAGCGGCGCCGCTCGCCGTTCACGTCGACGACGAAGCCGCGGATGTGCTCCTGGCGGACGCCCACCATGAGGAGCCTGCCGTCGCGTCGCCCGAGCCCGACCCGGAGCTCGAGCCGCACGCGCTCGCGAGGAGCGCGCTCACGGCGAGCGCGACGAGCGGTCAGCGTCGGGCGTGCGCGGCGTTCGACATGGCGACCACCTCCGGCGTCAACCGACGTGAACGAGCGCCGCGCCTTTCGTCCGCGCGCGATTCTCGACAAGTTGCGGGAGGACGTCTAAGACCAAGCGCTGCGCCGCGCGGAGCGGTGCCGCGTCGCGTCTTCGCCCGTCGGTCGGCCGCCGGGGTACGCGCCCGCGAGCGGCGCGGGACAGGAGACCCGAAGCATGTATCTCGACCTGACGCCCGAGCAGCGGGAGCTGCGCGACCGTCTGCGGGAGTACTTCGCGGAGCTCGTGACGCCGGAGTACGTCGCCGAGCTGTCGACCAGCGAAGGTGGCGGACCCGAGTACACGCGCGTGCTGCGCAAGCTCGGCGCCGACGGCTGGCTCGGCATCGGCTGGCCCAAGGAGTACGGCGGCCAGGACCGCACGCCGATCGAGCAGTTCCTGTTCTTCGACGAGGCGGCGCGCAGCGGCGTGGTGCTGCCGTTCCTCACCATCAACTCGGTCGGCCCGGCGCTCATGCAGTACGGCACCGAGCAGCAGAAGCGCGAGCTCCTGCCGCGCATCCTGCGCGGCGAGGTGCACTTCGCGATCGGCTACACCGAGCCCGGCGCCGGCACCGACCTCGCGTCGCTGCGCACGCGCGCGGTGCGCGACGGCGACGACTGGGTGATCAACGGCAGCAAGGTCTTCACCAGCGGCGCCGAGTACGCGGACTACATCTGGCTCGCGGCGCGCACCGATCCCGACGCGAAGAAGCACAAGGGCATCTCGATCTTCATCGTCGACACCAAGCTGCCCGGCTTCCGCGTGACGCCGATCCACACCGTCGCCGACTACCGCACCAACGCGACCTTCTACGACGACGTACGGGTGCCGGCGTCGATGCTGGTCGGACGCGAGAACGAGGGCTGGACGCTGATCACGACGCAGCTCAACCACGAGCGCATCGCGCTCATGCCGGTCGGCTGGCTCGACCGGATGCTGCTCGAGGTGCGGCGCTGGGCGGCTTCGACCACACGCCCCGACGGCCGCCGCGTGATCGACGAGCCCTGGGTGCAGGCGAACCTCGCGCGCGTGCGCGCGAAGCTCGAGGTCCTGAAGCTCCTCAACTGGAAGCAGGCCTGGAGCATGAGCAAGGGAACGCTGAACTTCGCCGAGGCCTCGACCGTCAAGGTCTACGGCAGCGAGTTCAACATCGAGGCCTACCAGCTGCTGATGGAGGTCGTCGGTGAGGCCGCGGCGCTCAAGCGCGAGTCGCCGGCGGCGGTGCTCGCGGGACGCCTCGAGCGCATGTACAAGTCCAGTTTGATCTTGACGTTCGGCGGCGGCACCAACGAGGTGCAGCGCGACATCATTGCGATGGCCGGCCTGATGATGCCGCGCGCGCTGCGCTGACGCGGGGCAGGGGAAGCAAGCAAGATGGACTTCGCGTTCACGCACGAGCAGGAGGCGCTGCGCGATCTCGCGCGCAAGATCCTCTCCGATCACGTCACGCAGGAGCGCCTGAAGGTCGTCGAGGGCGGCATCGAGTGGTTCGATCGCGAGGCCTGGGGCGCGCTCGCGCAGGCCAACCTGATCGGCCTCGGCTTCTCCGAGGAGTACGGCGGCAGCGGGCTCGGCCTGGTCGAGGTCGCGCTGGTGCTCGAGCAGGTCGGCCGCGCCGTGGCGCCGGTGCCGTACCTCGCGACGGTCGTCATGGGCGGCATGCCGATCGAGCGCTTCGGCAACGACGAGCAGCGCCGGCGTCTGCTGCTGCCGGTGTCGGCGGGCGAGAGCATCCTCACCGCGGCGCTCATCGAGGAGGCTTCCGACGACCCGCTCGTGCTCGGCACGACGGCGACGCGGGACGGCAAGAGCTGGCGGCTCGACGGCACGAAGATCTTCGTGCAGGCGGCGCACCTCGCCGAGCGCATCCTGGTGCCGGCGCGCACCGGCGAGGGCAAGATCGGTCTCTTCCTCGTCGACCCGTCGGCGAAGGGCGTCGATTCGCAGCGGCAGAAGGCGACCAGCGGCGAGCGCGTGTCGCGCCTCGTGCTGAGCGGCGCCGTGGTCGAGGAGCGCGACGTGCTCGGCGACCCCGAGAACGGCGCCGAGGCGCTGCAGTGGACGATCGAGCGCACGCTCGCGGGCCTGTGCGCGATCGAGCTCGGCGTCGCCGAGGAGGCTTTGCGCTTGACGGCGGAGTACACCTCGAAGCGCGAGCAGTTCGGCAAGCCGATCGGATCGTTCCAGGCGGTCGGACAGCGCGCCGCCGACGCCTACATCGACGTCGAGGCGATCCGCCTCACGACCTGGCAAGCGGTGTGGCGGCTCGCCCAGGACCTGCCCGCGACCGAGGAGGTCCGCATCGCCAAGTTCTGGGCGGCCGAGGGCGGCCACCGCGTCACCTACGCCGCGCAGCACCTGCACGGCGGCATCGGCGTCGACGTCGACTACCCGCTGCACCGCTACTACACTTGGTCGAAGCAGATCGAGCTGACGCTCGGCTCGGCGCACCCGCAGCTCGTCAAGCTCGGCGCGCTGATGGCAGCACAGAACGTCTGAGTGCATGATCGGTCGCCATCGTTCGGCGGCCATCCTCGCGGCGATCCTGCTCTCGACGGGGGCGGCGTGCACGCGCACGCCGCCCCTCCACCCCGACGACGTCGAGCGCGGGGTGCAGAACGCCACCGCGGGCGTCCGCGAGGTGGTCACCCGCCTCACCAAGCAGGACTTTGCCGGCCGCTACCCCGGGACCCGGGGCGCGGAGCGCGCACGCGAGTACCTGATCGAGCAGCTGCAGCGGATCGGACGCGGCCTCGGCAAGGGATCGGGCAAGGACGCCTACCGCCAGCCGTTCGTCGTCGACGGCGTGGAGGGCGTGAACCTGCTGGCCGTCATCCCGGGACGCGAGCGCCCCGACGAGGTCGTGATCGTCGGCGCGCACTACGACGGTCTCGGCAAGCACGGCGACGCGCAGGGACACTGCGCCGCGTCCAACGATCCGGGCGGCGAGATCTGTCCCGGGGCGACCGACAACGCAGCCGGCGTCGCCGCGGTGCTCGGCATCGGCGACGCGATCAGCCGGATGCCAGTGAAGCCCAGGCGCTCCGTCGTGCTCGCGCTGTGGGACGCGGAAGAGGAGGGGATGCTCGGCTCGCGCGCCTACGTCGAGCGGCCGCTCGTCCCGCTCGCCGACACCGTGGCCTACGTGAACTTCGACATCGTCGGCGCCGTGCTGCTGCCGAGCCTGCGCTCGATGAGCTTCGCGGTGGGCGCCGAGACCGGCGGCGACGAGCTGCGCGACGTCGTTCGCGCGGCGATCGCGTCGGAGCGTCTCCAGATGTGGCCGTTCAGCTCCGCGTTCGCGCAGACGCGCAGCGACAACGCGACCTTCATCGCCGCTCGCGTGCCGTCGGTCTTCTTCACCGACGCGACCGGCGGCTGCTACCACACGGTGCGCGACACGCTCGACATGGTGCGCTTCCCGAAGCTGCG
This sequence comes from Candidatus Binatia bacterium, assembly GCA_036563615.1. Lineage (NCBI taxonomy): Bacteria > Candidatus Binatota > Binatia (SeqCode) > Binatia bacterium. The sequence continues at coordinate 448,218 of DATCMB010000014.1, read as the reverse complement.
CCTGCAGAGCCGCATCGGCTACCGCACGGTGGTCGCGCTCGCCGAGAGCGGGGAGAGGCCGCGCTTCGTCGCGCCGGGCACGCCGCCCGCGACGTACGACGACGCGGTCGCGCTCGGCGCGGTCCTCGAGGCGGCGAGCGCCGACTTGACGCTGCTCGAGCCCGCCGATCGCGAGACGCTGCAAGCCGCCGCGGCGCGCGTCGCCGAGGTGGTCCGCGCCGGCCGCGAGGCCTTCGCGGCGGCCGACGCCGCGGGCGTGCTGCGCGCCGCCGGCGAGACGCTCGCGGTGCTGCAGCGCGTCCCCTGCCGGCGCTACTGAGCGCGGCGCCGGCAGCTCGCTTCAGCTCACGAGAAGCTGCCGTGCCGCCCCGCGCCCTTCGCGAACCGCGTCGCGCCCTCGACCGTCTCGCCCGACGCGATCACCTGCAGCCCGAGCCGGGTCTCGTTGCGCAGCGCCTCGTCAAGCGAAAGATTCCACTGCTCGTAGGCCGAGCGCCGGTCGTTGCGCATGCAGAGCTGCGGGAAGGCCGCGATCTGGCGCGCGAGCTCGAGCGCGTGCGTGAGCGCCGTGCCAGGCTCGACGATCCGGTTCACGAGCCCCATGCGCAGCGCCTCGTCGCCGGACACGCCGCGGCCCGTCAAGATCAAGTCGAGCGCGTTGCCTTGCCCGATCAGGCGCGGCAGCCGGATGGTGCCGCCGTCGACCAGCGGCACGCCCCAGCGCCGGCAGAAGACGCCGAACACCGCGTCGCGCGCGGCGACGCGCAGGTCGCACCAGATGGCGAGCTCGAGGCCGCCCGCGACCGCCCAGCCCTCGACCGCGGCGATGGTCGGCTTCGAGAGCAGCATGCGGGTCGGCCCCATCGGGCCGTCGCCGTCCTCGCGCACGACGTTGCCGCGTCCGTCGGACACGCCCTTCAGATCGGCGCCGGCGCAGAACACGCCGCCCGCGCCGGTGAGGATCGCGACCTTGAGCGCGTCGTCGGCGTCGAAGCGGCGGAACGCCTCGGCGAGCGCTGCAGCGGTCGGCCGGTCGACCGCGTTGCGCACCTCCGGGCGGTCGATGGTGACGATCGCGATCTCGTCCCGAGTCTCGAAACGTACGGTTGGCATCGTGCATCCCTTCTGCCGGCTCGTGCTGCGGCGCGGATGAAAGGGCTTTTACGCGCTCGCGCGAGCGGTGATAAGATCCGCCGCCCGTCGACGAAACTCCCGACCGCGAAAGGACGCGATCCATGGTGACCAGAAGGCTCCCCGGCGCAACGCTCGCGGCTCTCATCGTCTCGCTCGCCACGGCGGCGCACGCCCAGACCGGCGCGACGCTCACCCCGAACGAGCGCAACTTCATGGTCAACAAGGACGTCGGCCCGGAGCGCTGGACGATCAACGTCAATCTCTCCTCGACGTCGGCGGACAGCATCGTCAACGTCACCGGCAACATCTTCCGCGCCGACGGTGGGCCGCCGAGCTTCGTCCTCTGTCAGGTTCGCCCCGACTCGACGGGCTCGCTGAACGATCCTGGCTCGGAGTTTCGCCTGACCTGCCAGGGCGCCGACGCGTGCCAGACCTCGGCGTCGGAGTGCGCGCGCGACTCCTGGTCGTTGATCAACGGCGACGTGCGGATCCCGGCGAGCTTCTTCCTGCCGCCGGGCGGGCTCGGCGCGCCGGCGAGCGCGTCCGCGAGCGACGCGAGCGATGCCGCGTCGCAAGCCGCCGCGAGCACGACGAGCAGCGACAGCCTCGCCGAGCGCCTGCAGTCCGCGCTCGCGCGCGCGTGGTCGACGGTGCGCGTCTGGCTCGCGGGCGGCTCGGAGCTCGCGACGCCGCGCAGCGCGCACGCGCAGTCCGGCAACCGCGGTGCGACGCTGTCGCTCGACCGGCTCAACTTCCTGGTCAACAAGGACGTCGGCAACGAGCGCTGGTCGATCTCGCTCAACTTCGTGCCGCAGACGACGGAGCAGGGCGGCGTCACGCCGGTGCTCGAGAGCGTGACCGGCAACGTCTACCAGCCCGACGGCAGCCCGCCGAGCTTCATCTTCTGCACGCCGCGCGGCGACTCGACGGGCACGCTCGACGTCCCGAGCAGCGAGTTCCGCTTCTCCTGCCGCGGCACGAGCCCGTGCACCTCGACGGCGCGCGAGTGCGCGCGCACGCAGTGGGTGCCGCTCGGCGACGACATCCGCTTGTCCGCGAGCTTCTTCCTGCCGCCCGGCGGGCTGCCGGCGAGCGTACAGTCGGATCCGGAGATCGTGATCATCGGCCGCACGTCGGACCCGCCGTCGATCGTGACCGGGGACTTCACGACCGGCGAGGGCGCGGCGGGCGAGCGTCCCGCCGGCGGCTGTCCGACGGGCGCGACCTGCTTCGTCCCCAGGCTCGGGAGCTGCCAGAACGTGCGCGGGCGCGTGGTCGAGCTCGAGGGCTTCGGCTGCGGCTGCTTCGTCGAGCAGGTGTCCGCCGGCTGCATCGGCTGCGGCAGCGGCTCGTCGGGGCAGTGCGGCGGCAGCTGCGAGTTCCCGGTCGGCGGCGCGACCGCGCGCGGCACCTGCCTGCCGTTCGCGCCCGACAGCTCGGACTGCGCCTGCTACGCGATCGACGCGCGCGAGAGCTCGCCGCTGCAGAGCTGCGGCGGACCGCAGGGTGTGGGCTGTCCGGGCGACCGCTGCTGCACCGACGACCCGCGCGACGGCTGCGACCCGCTGCGCGGCGGCGCCGGCTGCTTCGGCATCTGCGTGCCGGCCGACGGCTGCGACCCGAGCCGGCAGAAGTGCGGCATGTGCCTCGCGCCACAGGGGCAGTTCTGCGGCAACGGCCGGCGCGAGGGCAGCGAGGACTGCGACGGCGCGGACTTCGGCGGCCAGAGCTGCGACTCGTTCGGCTTCTCCGGCGGCCGCCTGCGCTGCACGTCGACGTGCGGCATCGACACCAGCGAGTGCGCGCACGGCGGCAACGAGCCGCCGCGCATCCTCGACATCGACTTCCCGCCGGTGATCGACCCGCACGGCGGACCGGTGCTCGGCACCGTGCACTTCGAGGATCCCGACGGCGACGTGATCCGCGCGCGCTTCCAGCCGATCGTCGGCAACGTCGAGCCGTTCACCTTCGATCCCGGCGTGTTCGGGCGGGCGTCGGGAAGCTTCGACTTCTTCGTCAACTGCAACGGCAGCGTCGACGAGTACGTGGTCGAGGTGACGCTCGAGGACCAGCAGGGCAACCTCAGCGAGCCCGAGATCCTGCAGTGGAGCTGCGCGAGCGTCGCCGAGTGCGGCAACGGGATCGTCGAGGAGGGCGAGGCCTGCGACCCGCCCGGGCAGTCGTCGTCGTGCGGCTCGTTCTCGCTGTGCACCAACGACTGCTCGCAGTGCGTGTCGGCGACGTCGTGCAAGGGACGCTGCTGCCCGGGCCGCGACGACTTCTGCACCCCGCCCGACGCGGCCTGCTACTGCGACGAATTCTGTCGCAACGCGCAAGACTGCTGCGACGACGTGCTCGAGGCCTGCGGATTCTGAGCCTGAGCCGGCGAATGAAGCCGGCGATGTCGCACTTGCCCGGTCGTCCGCGCCGTCGCCTCCTTGGCGGCGGCGCGGCACCGCGCTACTGTTCGACCCCGGGCGTCGCTCCGGGTGTGCCGGCGTGAGCCGTCGCCCGCAGCGCGCGTGCCGGGCGAGAGCAAAGCGATGCGAATCACGGCGACCGCGGTCTCGGACATCGGCCGCGTCCGCAAGACCAACCAGGACTGCGTCGGCTGCTTCCCCGACATGAGCCTGTTCCTGCTCGCCGACGGCATGGGCGGGCTCGAGGACGGCGAGATCGCGAGCCGGCTCGCGATCGACGTGATCGCCCAGCACGTGCAGTCGGCGAACGGCGACGTCGCGCGTGACGACGCCGGCGTGCTGCGCAGCGCGATCGCCTCCGCCAACGAGCGCATCCGTCAGGAGGGCGAGATGCGCGGTGAGACCTCGGGTCGCGTGCGCATCGGCGCGACCATCGTCGTGCTGCGCGTCTTCCCCGAGCAGGGGCGCGCGCTCTGGGCGCACGTCGGCGACAGCCGCCTCTACCGCGTGCGCGACGGCAAGCTCGCGCTCTTGACGGCGGACCACACGCTGGCCGGCGCCGCGTACCGCGATCGCACCACCGTGCCGCTCGATCTGCCGCACACCAACATGCTGGTGCAGGCGCTCGGCGTCGCGCCGGACGTCGAGCCCTCGCTCGGCGCCGACGACGTCCGGCCGGGCGACCTCTTCCTGCTCTGCAGCGACGGCGTCTCCGGGATGCTCGAGCCCGCCGTGCTCGAGCGCACCCTCGCCGAGGATCTGGCGCTCGAGGCGAAGGCGCAGAACCTCATCCGGCTCGCGCTCGAGGCTTCCGGCCGCGACAACGCGAGCGTCGTGCTCGTCCAGGTGTCTTCGGACTGACGGTCGCTCGATGACCGAAGGCCGCCTCATCAAGAACAAACTCCGCATCGTGCGCCAGGTCGGGCGCGGCGGGATGGGGTACGTCTACGAGGTCTTTCACGAGGGCCTTCGCGTCACACGCGCGCTGAAGCAGATCGTTGGCGATCTGCAGGACAACCCGGAGATCGAGCGTCGCTTCCTGCACGAGGCGCAGATGATGGCGCGCCTCGAGCACCCGCACATCGTGCGCGTGTTCGACATCGACCAGGAGCCGGGCTTCGGCACCTACCTGCTGATGGAGTTCATCCGCGGCCGCGACCTGGGCGAGCTGCTCCGTCAGCAAGGGCGCTTCTCGTATCCCGAGACGCTGCGCATCGGCATCGCGGTCGCGTCCGCGCTCGACTGCGCGCATCGCGCGGGCCTCGTCCACCGCGACATCAAGCCCGCCAACATCCTGATCGAGGACGGCACCGGACGCCCCGTCGTCACCGACTTCGGCATCGCCAAGGAGATCGAGAGCGCGAGCGACGAGAGCTTCACGCGCACCGGCAGCTTCGTCGGCACCTACCGGTACTCGTCGCGCGAGCAGATCCGCAGCGAGAAGGGCGTGCCGATCGACGGCCGCGCGGACATCTACTCGCTCGGCGTCGTGCTCTACGAGATCTTCGCCGGCCGCAAGTACCTGGCCGGCATGCCGGAGCTGAAGATCGCGAGCTGCGTCGGCTACCAGGACGACTGGGAGCCCGAGCTCGACTACCCCGAGCCGCCGCCGCCGCTGTTCGAGAAGCTGATCCGCGAGTGCCTGGCGCCCGATCGCGAGAAGCGCGTGCGCAGCGCGAGCGAGCTCGTGCGGCGCCTCGAGGAGTGCCGCCGCCTCGAGTGCATCGAGGTGACGTCGGGGAGCGAGGCGCCGGGCGACGTGTCCTACGCCGCCGCGAGCACGGCGACGACGGTCACCGCGCCCACGCCGTCGCAGGCCGGCGCGACGCAGGTCGCGACCGTGGTCGGCGAGATGACGGCCACGACGCGCGACGAGCCCGAGCGTCCGCAGACCGGGACCGAGACGCGCAGCCAGTGGGTCGCGCTGCTGCAGGGCCTGCGCGGCGCGGTCGACGACCAGGCGGGCGAGTTCGAGCGCCTGCTGAAGGAGCTCATCGCGCTCGACCTGCCCCGCGACGACTTCCGCCAGCTCGACGACATGAGCCAGATCCTGCACCGTGTCGAGCGCGCCGAGAACGAAGGTCAATACCAAGAAGCGGCGTCGAACCTGCAGGGTCTCTCGGACCGCATCCAGCGCCTGAACGCGGAGATCGAGCGCACGGTCGCGGCCGCGATCGAGAACCGCGGCCGCGATCTGTCGAACGCCTGGCGCGAGCTCGCGGCGAACGCCGGCGACCTGCTGCCCCGCGAGCGCACGCCGGCGTTCGAGGCCGTCCTGGCGCCGCTCGGCGAGCACGTCGCGGCGAGCAACTGGGAGGCGGCGCGCGGCGTCCTGCGCGACGCTCAGGCGCAGCTCGAGCGCGCGCGTGCGGACGTGCAGACGGCGGCGCGCGAGCGCAGCGGTGGTGCGCTGCGCGAGCTCGGCGCCGCGTACCAGGCGCTGCGCGCGCGCTCGGAGGAGGCGGCCGCGGCGTCGGGTGTCGAGCCGGCGGCCGTCGAGCGCGACGTCGCGGCGGCGATCGGGCAGGGCGCGTACGTGGTCGCGCTGCGCCATGCGGCGGATGCGCTCGCGGCGGTGCGCGACGCGGCGGCACGGCTCGAGCAGGAAGAGCGCGCGCGCGCCGAGGTCGCGCGTCGCGAGGCGGAGCAGGCGCGCGCCGCGATCGACCTCGGCGAGGCGCGCGAGCTCGCCGCCGACTCGCTGCGCGCGGCGGAGGCGGCGCAGGCGGAAGGCGAGGCGCGCGCGCTCCGCGGCGAGCTGCGCGGCGCGGCGGAAGGCTTCGCGAACGCGGCGCGCCTCTACGCCGAGACCGCCGAGCGCACGCGCGTCGCCGCGCGGGAGCAGATCGAGTCCGCTGCCGCTGCGCTGCGCGACCTCGTGCAGCGCGCCGCGACGGCGCCGGCCGAGGTGGTCGGCGACGCACGTCGCGCAGCTCTGAGGCTCCTCGACGGCGAGCTGCCGCGCGAGCGCCGTGCCGCGGTCACCGCGCTGGAAGATGCGGCCGCCGCGCTCGCGCGCGCGCTCGACGAGGTCGAGCCCTGGCGGCAGGCGCGCGACGCGGAGCGCGCCGCGCTCGCCGCGCGCGACGCCGCGAGCGCGCTCGGCGCGCGCGGCCCGGACCTCGCCACGGCGGATCGCTTGCTCGACGACGCGCGCGCGGCGTTCGCGCGTCGCGACTTCGTCGCCGCGCGCGAGCAGCTCGCCGCCGCGGCTGCGGCGTTCGAGCAGGTCCGGAGCGAGGTCGTCGCGCGCGACGAGAGCGAGCGTCTCGCCGCCGCGCGCGCGCAGATCGACGACGCGCTCGGCGCCCTCGACACGACGCTCGCGGGCGAGCTCTGCGCCGACGAGATCCGGCGCGCGCTGCGCGCTCGCGAGGCGGCGGAAGAAGCCGAGCGCGGCGGCGATCGCCAGTCCGCGCTGACGGCGAGCGGCGAGGCGCTCGGCGCGCTGCGCGAGGCCGAGCAGGCGCTGTTCGCCGGGCTCGGCGAGCGCGTCGACACGCTGGTCGCGGAGTCGCAGACCTTCGTCGCCAACGCCGGCGAGCTGCTCGCGGAGCGCGCTCGTATCGAGGTCGAGCGCAGCGTCGATGCCGTGCAGCAGGCGCTCGCGCGGCGCGAGGCGCGCGCGGTCGCGGCGGCGCTCGATCAGAGCTGGCGGCTGATCGGCGACCTGCGCGTCGACCTCGACGAGCGCACGCGCGCCGCGGCCGCCGACGGCCTCGCCGAGATGCGCGCGCTGCTCGCGTCGCCCATGGTCCCCGCGGGCGGCATCGACGTCGATCCCGACGCGCTCGCCGCGACGGTCGATGCGCTCGTCGGCCGCGAGCGCTTCGCCGACGCGCGGCGTGCGGTCGGCGGCGCGCTCGAGTCGGTGCGCGCCGCGGTCGAGCAGGAGCGCGAGCGACGGCTCGCGGCGCTCGCCGAGGCGCGACGCGCGGCGGAGGCGGCGCGCGGCGCGATCGATCGCGCCGAGGCGAGCCGGCTCGCGGCCGCGGAGCTGGCGCGCGCCGACGAGACCGCGGCGCAAGCCGAGCGCGCGGAGCGCGACGGCGATCTCCTCGCCGCTGCGCGTCTGCAGCAGGCGGCGGCCGACGGCGCGCGCGCCGTCGTGGCGCTCGTTCGCGAGCGGCAGATCGCCGAGGTCGAGGCCGAGCGCGCACGGCTCGAGGAGTCGCTCGCCGCCGCGCAGGGCGCACCGGAGGAGGTCGTCGGTCGGCTGCGCGACGAGGCGCGCGCGTTGCTCGACGCGACGGTCGCGGGCGACCTCGGCGACGCGGTGCGGGCGTTGCGCGCGAAGCGCGACGCGCTCGACGAGGCGGTCGCCGAGGGCGCGCGGCTCGTCGCCGCGAGGGAGCGTCGCGACGCCGCGCATGCCGCCGAGCAGCGCGTCGCCGCGCTCGGCGCCTCGCGCCGCCAGGTGAAGGCCGCGGCGGGCCTGCTCAAGGAGGCCGACGCGGCCTTCGCCCGCAAGCAGTGGCCAGCCGCCGCGGACGCGTACGCCCGTGCGGAGGCAGCGTACGCCGCGCTCGAGGCCGAGATCCAGGCGGCGCTCGAGAAGGAGCGCGCGGCCGCCCGCGCCAAGGCCGAGGCGGAGGCGCGCGCGGCGGAGGAGAGGGCGGCGCGCGCGCGTGCGGAAGCCGAGGAGCGCGAGCGCGCCGCCGAGGCGCAGCGCCTCGCCGAGGCCGCGGAGGCGCAACGACGTGCCGAGGCCGACCGCGTCGCGGAGGCGAAGCGCCAGGCCGAGGTCGAAGCGGCGCAGCGTGCCGCCGAAGCTCGCGCGCGTGCGCGCGACGCCGACGTCGCCCCCGACGCCACGGTGGTCGCGGACGTGGTCGAGCCGACGCGCGTCGAGCCCGCCGAGGCGACGCGGCTCGGCATCGCCGTGCCCGAGGTGCCGCGCCGCCGCGGCGTCCCGCTCGCGTGGATCGGCGGAGGCGCCGCGGCGCTCGCGGCGGCGGCCGCCGCCGCGTTGTGGCTTTCGCAGCGCGAGGCCGTGCCGCCGACCGAGCCCGCGCGCGTCGCCCGCGTCGAGCGCTCCGCGCAGGAAGCGCCCGCGCCGGCGAAGCCCGTCGCGCCCGAGCCGCGCGAGCCGCAAGCCGCGAAGCCCGCGCCGCAGCCTGCGACGGAGGACGCGCAGCCCGAAACCGCGAAGCCCGAGGCTGCGGAGCCGGACCCGCGAGCCGCGCAGCCCGAGGTCGCGGCACGGCCCGAGCCGCAGGCCGGGCAGCCCGAGGCCGTGGCGCAGCCGGCGCCCGCGCAAGAGCAAGTACGAGTAGAGGAAGAGCCCGCGCAGGTCGCGAACATCCCGCCGCCGTCGCCGGCCGCGCCGCCGCCCGTGCGCATCGCGAGCTTCGCGCCGGACGCTGCCGAGGTCGCGGTCAAGGAAGGCGCCAAGCAGGCGTTCCGCATCGAGCTCGAGGGCGGCGCGCCCGACGCGAAGCCGAAGATCGCCTGGCGGCTCGACGACCAGATCGTCGCGCGCGACGTCGATCGCTTCGAGTACGCTCCGGGCTACGACGCGGCGAGCGACGCGCCGCGGACGCTCGAGGTCGTGGTCGGCGAGGGCGCCGAGGCGGCGCGCAAGGCGTGGAAGGTCGAGGTCGCGAACGTCAATCGCAAACCGAAGCTCACGACCTCGCCGCGCGCGGGCGGCAAGATCGAGGCGAAGCTCGGCGACACGGTGGAGCTGAGCGCCGACGTCGACGATCCGGACGGCGACCGCATCGCCTACGCCTGGACGATCGACGGCAAGCCCGCGGGCGACGGACCGAAGCTCGCGGTGCCGGTCACCGGCAACCGCAAGGTCGCGCTCACCGCGAGCGACGGTGAGGCCGAGGTCAGCGCGAGCTGGCAGATCGCGGCGATCAAGCCGAAGCTCGAGATCGGCGTGACGCCGAACCGCATCGAGCGTCTGCGCTTCGAGAAGCCGCAGGAGTTCGCGCTGTCGCCGCCGCGCGACGCGACCGACCTCGAGATCGAGTGGAGCGTCGACGGCAAGAAGGTCGCGAGCGGCACGCGCTTCACCTTCACGCCCGACGATCCGTCGCTCGTGCGCCGCACGCCGGTGAAGGTCGCGGTGAGCGCGCGCGCGCCGGACGGCGGCACCTTCGAGAAGTCGTGGGACGTCGTGGTCGAGCCGCCGGCCCCGGAGCTCGCCGAGACGACGCCGCCGCCCGGCAACCTCGAGGTCGAGCCCGGCAGCACGCAGACCTTCCAGCTCGCGGCGCGCAGCCCGATCGGCGGCCAGAGCTTCACCTACGTCTTCCAGGTCGACGGCCGGCAGGCGGCGCGCGGCTCGAGCCCGCGCTTCGAGTTCCGCGTCAGCGACGAGCGGCCGCACCGCGTCGTCGGCTACGTGCAGGACAACTTCGATCAGGTGTCGCGGCGCAGCGAGTGGAGCATCACGCCGTCGAGCGGCATCGTGAACCGCGCGCGCTCGTGGCTCAGCGAGTACGAGGCGGCGTTCAACGCGAAGGACGCGCGCCGCATCGGCGAGCTGCGCGGGCTCGCTCCCGACAAGGTCGCGGAGCTGCAGCGCGTGCTCGACGACCAGCAGGGGCTGCGCGTCACCTTCAGCGACGTCCGCGTCGACAAGATCGACGACCAGCGCGCGCGCCTCACCTACACGCGCACCGACGACTTCACCGACCTGCGCGGCGAGCAGGTGTCGCGCACCGGCCGCGTCGAGCAGATCGTGGGCGTGGTGAACGGCCGCGTGACCGAGCTCGAGACGCGACGCCGCTGAGCGGGATTGGAAGAACGATGGCCGCCGACACCACCACCACCGATCCCGCGCTCGCGTCTGCACGCGAGCTCGCCGCGCGCATCGCGCGTCGCGAGCTCTCGAGCCGCGAGCTGCTCGAGCACTTCGTGCGCCGCATCGAGCGCCTGAACCCGCCGCTCAACGCGGTCGTCACGCTCGACCTCGAGCGGGCGCGGGCGCGCGCCGATGCGGCCGACGCCGCGCTCGCGCGCGGCGAGAGCTGGGGGCCGCTGCACGGGCTGCCGATCACCGTCAAGGACAGCTTCGAGACCGCGGGGCTGCGCACGACCTGCGGCGCGCCGCACCACGCGGAGCACGTCCCCGAGCGCGACGCGATCGCGGTGCAGCGTCTGGTCGACGCGGGCTGCGTCGTCTTCGGCAAGACCAACACGCCGTTCCTCGCCGGCGACGTGCAGACCTACAACCCGGTGCACGGCGTCACGCGCAACGCGTGGGATCCCGAGCGCACGCCGGGCGGCTCGTCGGGCGGCGCGGTGACGGCGGTCGCGTGCGGGCTCACCGCGTTCGAGCTCGGTAGCGATCTCGGCGGCTCGATCCGCACGCCGTGCGGCTGGTCCGGCGTGTACGGCCTCAAGACCTCGCACGGCGTGGTGCCGCTGCGCGGCCACGTCCCGGGGCCGCCGGGGACGCTCGCCGAGTCCGACCTCGGCGTCGTCGGTCCGATCGCGCGCGACGCGGACGACCTCGAGCTGCTGCTCGACGTCCTCGCCGGTCCGCTGCCCGAGCGCGCGATCGCGTGGCGGCTCGAGCTGCCGCCGGCGCGGCGCACGCGCTTGCGCGACTACCGGGTCGCCGCGTGGCTCGACGATCCGGCGTACCCGGTCGACGCGCAGGTCCTCGAGCGGCTTTCGGGGACGGTCGACGCGCTGCGCGCGGCGGGCGTCGCGGTCGACGACACGGCGCGTCCCGCCTTCGCGCTCGCCGACGCCATGCGCACCTACCAGCGGCTGCTCTACGCGATCCTCGCCGCGGGCTTCCCGGACGAGGCGTTCCGGCGCTTCGTCGAGCTCGCGCCGTCGCTGCCGCAGGACGCGCCGGACTCGTTCTCGCGCTTCGTGCTGTTCGGCACCGCGCGCCACCGCGACTGGCTCGCGGCGAACGAGTTGCGCGAGCGCTTCCGCCGCGAGCTCGCGCGCTTCTTCGAGCGCTACGACGTGCTGCTGTGCCCGATCGTGCCCGTGCCGGCGATCGCGCACGACCACTCGGAGCCGATGACCGACCGGCGGATCACGGTGAACGGCGAGAGCCGGCCGTACTTCGATCTCTTCGCCTGGATCTCGGTCGCGAGCCTGACCTACGCGCCCGCGGTCGCGGCACCGATCGGCGCGACGCCCGACGGGCTGCCGATCGGCGTGCAGATCGTGGGGCCGTACCTCGAGGATCGCACGCCGATCGACTTCGCGCGTCGTCTCGCCGACGTCGTGGGCGGCTTCGTGCCGCCGCCGCGCGCCGTCTCTTGAGCCGTCCCGACGCGGTGTCGCGGCTGCCGCGCGTGCGGGCAGCGCGCTGCCGCATTTTCGCGCGCCTGCCCGCTTCTTCGGCGCGCGCGCAGCGCTCGGCGTGCAGATCTCGCGCAGCGACGGCGCGCGCGATCTGGTGCGCTCCTTGCGCGCGCGCCCGCCGCGTGGCTTACCTGCGGTCGCATCGCGGCGTCTCGTCCGGTACGCAAGCGGTCGTCGCGCTCGGCTCGTCGATGAAAGGAAGGAACGTGCCGGCGGTCGCGTCGCCCGAGGCGCGGCGGGGTCGCCGTCACACGTTGGAAGCTCCGTCTTGCCCGCTCACGAACCAAGCAACCTGCTCCCGCTCATCGTCGCGCTTCCTTTCGTCGCCGCGCTGATCGTCGGCGGCGCGGGGCGCCGGCTCGGACACGGAGCCGGGTGGATCGTCCTCGCCGCGGCGCTCGGCGCGCTCGGCCTGCTGGTCAGCGTCGCGACGAGCGGGGTGCTGCACGTCTTCCGCGCGCCCTGGCTGCCGCAGATCGACGTCGCGCTCGCGCTGCGCGCCGACGGCTTCGGGCTGCTGCTCGCGATGCTGGTCGCGGGGATCGGCGCGCTGGTCGCGCTCTACGCGCTGTCCTACATGGCCGACCAGCCGCGCAACCGCGTCAGGCGCTTCTACGCCGCGCTCGCCGCGTTCATGGGCGCGATGCTCGGCATCTCGCTCGCCGACGACCTCGTCGTGCTGTTCGTCTTCTGGGAGCTGACGAGCATCACCTCGTTCTTGCTCATCGGCTACCGCGCGGAGGACGACGACGCGAAGGCGGGCGCGATGATGGCGCTGCAGGTCACGGCGCTCGGCGGGCTCGCGATGCTCGTGGGCTTCCTCCTGATCGGCCAGCTCGCCGGGACGTTCTCGCTGTCGCGCATCACGGCGAGCCCCGAGGTCGTCGCGCGTCTCGTCGACGCGCCGCTCGGCGCGTGGTCGCTCGTGCTGGTGCTGATCGGCGCCTTCACCAAGTCGGCGCAGGTGCCGTTCCACTTCTGGCTGCCGCGTGCGATGGTCGCGCCCACACCGGTCTCGACCTACCTGCACGCGGCGACGATGGTGAAGGCGGGCGTCTTCCTGCTCGGCCGCATGGAGCCGATCTTCGGCGAGTCGTCGCTGTGGGCGCCGCTGCTGGTGACGGCCGGCGGGACGACGATGGTGCTCGGCGCCTACCAGGCGTTCCGCGAGGTCGACCTGAAGGCGATCCTCGCGCGCACCACCGTCGCGATGCTCGGCGCGATCACGCTGCTCTACGGCGTCGGGGCCAACGAGGACGCGAGCCTGCAGATCCTGAACCACGCGCTCTACAAGGGCGCGCTGTTCCTGGTCGCCGGCATCGTCGAGCACCACGCGCACACGCGGCGCCTCGACCAGCTCGGCGGGTTGCGCCACGCGCTGCCGGCCGCGTTCGTCGTCTGCGCGCTCGCCGGCGCGTCGATGGCGGGTCTGCCGCCGCTGCTCGGCTTCGTCGCCAAGGACTCGCTGTTCGCGGCGCTCGTCGATGGCTGGCCGCTGCTCGCGCTCGCGGCGCTGCTCGCGAACGCGCTGCTGGTCGCGACCGCGGCGAAGCTCGTGCTCGGCGTCTTCCTCGGCGAGCCGCGCGATCCGGCCGCGCACGGCGACGCCGCGCACCGCGCGGAGGACGCTCACGGCCACGCGCAGCACGGCTTCGCGCCGCCGCTCTGGGTGTCGCCGGCGGTGCTGACGACGCTCGCGCTCGTCTTCGGCTTCGCGAGCGCGGGCCACTGGATGGGTGACCTGATGGCGGCCGCGGCGTCGGGTCCGGGGCCGCACGCGCACGTGCACCTCGTGCCGGGCCTCGGCGCGCCGCTGATGCTGTCGCTGCTCGCGCTGGCGCTCGGCGCCTGCGGCTGGATCTGGCGCGAGCGCGTCGCCGCGCTGCAGGAGCGCCTCGCCGTGCTGCCTCTGGCGGCGCGCATCTGGGAGCGGCTGATGGACGCGATCCCGCGCGTCGCCGCGGCGTTCGCCGACCGCTGGCAGAACGGCTCCGTGCGCTGGTACCTCGCGGCGACCGTGCTGACGCTGCCGCTGCTCGCGACCTACGCGCTCGGCCGCGTCGGGCTCTCCTGGCGGCAGATCTCCGTCGATCTCGCGGAGATGCCCTGGTACGGCTTCCTCTACTGCCTGCTGCTCGCCGTCGCGACCTTCGCGGCGGTGCGCGCGACGACGCGCCTCGCGGCGATCATCGCCACCGCGACGATCGGCTTCCTCGTGGCGATGCTGTTCGTCGTCTACCGCTCGCCGGACATCCTGCTGACGCAGATCCTGATCGAGACGGTGTCGACGATCTTCGTGCTGCTGGTGCTGGTCTTCCTGCCGGCGTTTCCGCGCAACGACCTGCGTCCCGCGTCGCGGCTCGTGAACCTCGGCATCGCGGGCGCGTTCGGCCTGACGATCACGGTGCTGCTGCTGCTCGCGATGACGCCCGGTCTGCGCGAGCCGGACAACGTCGCCGTGCGTCCGGGCGGGCTCCTGTCGCTCGCGCTCGCGGAGGGCGGCGGTCGCAACGCGGTGAACGTGATCATCGTCGACATCCGCGCGCTCGACACGACGGGTGAGATCACCGTGGTGATGGTCGTCGGGCTGTGCGTCTACGGGCTCTTGCGCGCGCGACGTGCGCGCAAGAGCGCCGCCAGCGACGGAACGGGAGCGGAGGGGCGCGCGGCATGACGCAGCACTCGCCGATCCTGCGCGTCATCGCGCGCTACGCGGTGCCGATCTCGGTGCTGGTCGCGCTGCGCATCTTCTGGCAGGGCCACGACGATCCGGGCGGCGGCTTCATCGCCGGCGTCCTGCTCACCGCCGCGGGCGCGATGGCGATGATGGCGTTCGGCACGCGCGTCCTCGGACGCATCGCGTGGTGGCGGATCGCGGTCGTCGGGCTGCTGATCTCGCTGCTGAACGGCACGGTGCCGCTGCTGCGCGGGCGTCCGTTCATGGACAACGTCATTCTGCACATCGGATCGATCCACCTGCCGACGGCGACGTTCTTCGACCTCGGCGTCATGCTGATCGTCGTCGGCACGCTGATGACGATCCTCGTCGAGCTCGACGCGGAGAGGCGCTGACGTGGAGCTTCCCCTCGCGCTCGCGATCGGTCTGATGTTCGCCGGGGCGGTGTACTCGTTCCTGCGGCCGAACCTGATCCGCATGGTGGTCGGCTTCGGGCTGCTGTCGAACGCGACCAACCTGCTGATGATCGCGGCGGGCGGCTTCCGGCTCGATGGCCTCGCACCCTTCGTCTGGGACGCGGACGAGACCACCGGGCTGATGGATCCGCTGCCGCCCGACATCGTGCTCACCGCGATCGTCATCAGCTTCGCGGTGAGCGCCTTGTTCATCACCATCAGCTACGCGGTCTACCGGGACTACGGCACCGACGACCCGGAGAGCCTGCCGCGTCCCGAGGCCGACGACGAGAGCTACCACCCGCGTCCCGCGCGGCGTCCGGGGTACGACGAATGACGCTGTTCGCCGGCAACGCCATCGTCCTCGTGCTGCTGATCCCGTTCTTCACGGCGATCGCGCTCGCGCTTCTGCACGGCTTCCCGCGCCTCGAGAAGGCGGTGTCGCTCGCGTCGGGCGTCCTGCTGACGGCCTATGTCTTTGGCTTGACGGCGTACGTCGACACGCACGGCATCCAGGTGACGTCGCTCGGCGGCTACGCGGCGCCGTACGGCATCGCGTTCGTCGCCGACCGGCTCGCGTGCATCATGCTGTGCGCGTCGATGGTGGTCGGCGTCGTGGTGCTGCTCTATGCGAGCTTCACCGTCACCGAGACGCAGCAACGAAGCTTCTTCTTCCCGCTCTTCCACGTCACGCTGCTCGGCGTGAACTGGTCGTTCATCACCGGCGACCTGTTCAACCTGTTCGTCGCCTACGAGGTGATGCTGATCGGCTCGTACGGCGCGATGATGGTCGGCGCGAGCCGGCAGCAGGTGCGGCAGACGATGATGTACGTCGCCGTCAACCTGGTCGGCGGCTCGCTGTTCGTGGTCGGCGTGGCGCTGGTCTACGCGCTGGTCGGCACGCTGAATCTCGCCGACATCGCGGTGCGGACGGCCGACATGGTCGGCCCGCGCGCGGCGATGCTGACCGCGGCGTCGATGGTGCTGCTGCTGGTCTTCGCGCTCAAGGCGGCGGCGTTCCCGCTCTTCTCCTGGCTGCCGGACTCGTACCCGGTCGTGCCGCCGGGCGTGAACGGCTACTTCGCGGGCGTGCTGACCAAGGTCGGCGTCTACTCGCTGCTGCGCGTGTTCATCATGACGTTCCGGCAGGAGGGCAGCGAGGTCGCGACCGACGTGCTGCTCTTCCTCTCCGGCTTCACGATGCTGCTCGGCGTGCTGGGCGCGCTCTGCCAGTGGGAGATGCGGCGCCTGCTGTCGTGGCACATCGTGAGCCAGGTCGGCTACATGGTGATGGGCGTGGGGCTCGCGGCCGACCCGCGCATCGCCGTCGCCGCGGTCGCCGCGACCATCTACTACGTCGTCCACAACATCATCGTGAAGTCGAGCTTGTTCCTGGTCGCGGACGTCGCCGAGGACGTGACCGGGAAGAAGAAGATCAAGGAGATGGGCGGCGTCTTGACGCTCGCGCCGTTCGCAGCGGTGCTGTTCTTCGTCGCCGGGCTGTCGATCGCCGGCGTGCCGCCGTTCTCGGGCTTCCTCGCGAAGCTGAGCGTCTTCCGCGTCGCGCTCGACGGCGGACACTTCTTGGTGCTGGTGGTCGCGGTCGTGACGAGCTTCCTCACGCTGATGTCGATGATGAAGATCTGGGGCTACGTGTTCTGGGGTAGGGTGCGCGCCGCGTCGGGGAGCCGCGCCTGGTACGGGCCCGCGGCGGCGACCGCCGTGCTCGCCGTCGCCACGATCGTCCTCGGCCTCGGCGGGCAGCCGTTTTTGCGCTTGATGACCGACGCCGCGGCCGACGTCGTGCAGCCGCTGGCATACGTCCGCGCGGTGCTCGGCGACGCGCCGGCGTCGCTCGCGGCCCTGCAAGGAGCGCAGCACTGATGCTCTACCGCTTCCTGATGTGGCTGCGCTTCCTGCTGATCCTCGCACGCGAGATCTGGTTCTCCGCGGTGACGGTCGCGAAGCTGGTGTTCGCCCCCGTCGAGCGGCTGCGCTCGGGCTTCCTCGCGGTCCGCATGGAGGTCCGCTCGGACCTCGGCATCACGACGCTCGCGAACGCGATCACGCTGACGCCGGGCACGATCACCGTGCACGTCGAGCCGGCGCGGCACACGCTCGTCATCCACGCGATCGACATCGGGCACGATCCGGAAGAGGTGCGGCAGTCGATCAAGAACGTGCTCGAGGCGAACATCCTGCTCTGGTCGCGCGGCAAGAAGGAACGGAGCCGCAAGCCATGAGCGCCTGGCTCGCCGTCACCACCGACGTCTGCCTGTTCCTGCTGTTCGTCGCGGCGGCGCTGTGCCTCTACCGCATCGTCGTCGGGCCGCAGGCGGTGGACCGCGCGGTCGCGTTCGACACGCTGGTGTCGGTGATCATCGGCATGATCTGCCTGCTCTGCATCAGCTCCGAGTCGGCGATCTACTTCGACGCCGTCTGGATCCTGACGCTGGTCGGCTTCCTCGGCTCGTGCGCGCTCGCCAAGTACCTCGCGCGGGGACGGATCTTCTGATGGTGCTCGAGATCCTCGCCGCGCTCGCCATGGTGGTCGGCACGTTCTTCATGGTGGTGACCGGCATCGGGCTCGTGCGCTTCCCGGACGTCTACACGCGCATGCATGCGGCCGGGAAGGCGGGCACGGTCGGCGTCACGCTGCTGATCCTCGCGCCGAGCATCCTGTTCGTCGCCGAGGAGCCCTTCGTCACCGTGCGCGGCGTGCTGGCGATCATCTTCCAGCTCTTCACCACCCCCGGGGCGACCTACCTGCTCGCCCACGCGAGCTACGTGCGCAGCTACCCGACCCACCGCCGCACCGAGGTCGACGAGCTGCGCGACTGGATGCCGACCTACCCCGACGACGAGTTCGGCCACGAGTGACGCCGGCGCCGCGACGCCCCGTCTTCTCCCCCGATCGTCGCGCCAAAAAGCTTGATCTTCCCGTAAAAGGCGATATTCGGGGGCTCGCGCATGCCGGGGCATGGCGCGAGTTGCGGGCGATTGGGGGAAGCGATGAGGATCCGCGTCGGGATGGTGCTCGCTGCGGCATGGCTCGCGAGTGTCGCGTTCGTGGCCGTGGCGACGGACGCGCGCGCGCAGTCGAACGCCGCGTTCGGCGTCCAGCAGCGCGCCGACGCCGCGCGCCAGCTGATCATCCTCGGCGTCTCGCAGGGCATCTCCTCGCTGCCGCCGATGACCGGGCAGTCGATCGTCTACGAGTACGACGAGGCGCTCGACACCTACCGGGCGACCGGGCTGCTGGGTCCGACGGCCTTCCGCTCGCCGCTCACGATCGGCAAGGGGAGGATGAGCTTCCGCGTCGCGGGCTCGTACTTCGAGCTGGTCAACACGCAGAACCCGATCGACTACGAGGTCACCGGGCTCGCGCAGCCGGTGTACACGAAGTTCGGCCTCAAGGTGAACGCGAAGGTCGGGCTGTTCAACCTGGCGTACAGCTACGGCATCCTCGACTGGCTCGAGGTGCACGCCAACTTCCCGATCACCATCGTCGACGCCCACGCGAAGTCGTCGTTCGTCACGCTCGCCTCGGCCGCGAACGAGCCGATCCAGGACGCCCCGGTCGCCGCGGCGACCTCGCTCGAGGCGCTCGACCGCAACCTCTCGAACGGCACGCTCATCATCCGCGAGGGCACCGTGAACCAGCTCGGCGCCTCGTTCCGTGAGGGAACGGAGGCCGGCCTCGGGCGCATCAGCATCGGCGGCAAGGCGCACTTCCTGCGATCCGAGTACGTCGACATGGCGCTCTCGATGGAGGTGTTCTTCCCGAGCCCGAGCGAGCCGTCGTACGCGGGGCCCGACAGCGGCGCGTTTCTGCCGCGGCTGATCACGGCGTTCAACGTCTTCGATGGCGCGAAGCTGCACGTCGACGTCGGTTACGACCACGACACGGAGTTCGCGCAGCTGCGTCGCTTCGTGTGGAACACCGGCGCGTCGTACGCGATCCCCGGCTTGACGGTCGACGCGGGCGTCGGCGGCTCGAAGTTCAACAAGGGGATCGAGTGGACGCCGACCTCCTTCGTGCAGCCGCCGGGGCAGGAGATCGACGTGCCGCTGACCTTCCGCGCGCTGGGCGACAACACGCTCGGCACGAACTACGTCGACTTCCTGTTCGGCATCAAAGGTCAGCTGCTCGAGAACGCGGTGGTGAGCGGCTCGGTCAACGTGCCGCTGAACAGCGACGGCATCCGACCCGAGGCCATCGGCACCGTCGCGTTCGAGATGTACTTCTAGGCGCGCTGGCGCTCACGCGCGCCGCAGCTTGCTGTGGCGCACGCCGTGGCGCGTGGCGCGCGACGCTCCGCGCACGTCGCGGCACGCCGTCCACGCGGCGCGCGAGGTCGACGCCCGCGCCGGCATACGACGAATTGCGTACCGGCACGTCGCCCTCGACGCCGATTCTCTCCCTCCGGGGGCGCTCGTCGGCCTTCAACGAAAACTTGGTTCGGACGACCCCTCGCTCTGTTGACCTTTTCGTCGAGCGGAGTAGTAGTGCCGCCGCGTGCGGGGGGCGGACGCGTCGAAGCCTGACGGTCGAAGGGCGTGAACTCGAGGTCGGCAGTACACGGCAGCGATCTTTGCGCTCGACGTTTGTCCCATGTCTCGGGCAGGCACGGCTCGACTGATGGCGGTTCCGGGCGGGCTGCGCGCGTCGCCGGACACCGATCTTGGGTGGTGAGAGGATGACCGGAACGCGGACCGCGGTGCTCGTCGTCGCCTGCCTGCTGCTGCTCGCGCCGCGCGGCGCGCTCGCGCAGGACGCAGGCTCACCGGGTCCCGGCTCGATCAACTACGGCGGCGTCGACGACCCCGACACCGAGCCGCTGTTCCCCGACTTCAGCCCGCTCCCCGACCGCTGGCGCATCACGCCGCCGCCCTACGAGAAGAACGTCCAGGGCCACTGGTGGGACCCGTACAACCAGAACGTCCTCAAGGGCGACTTCCCGATCCTCGGCCAGGACATCTTCTTCAAGCTGACGGCCGCTTCGAAGACGCTCGTCGAAGGACGACGCGTGCCGATCGCGAGCGGACCGAGCACGGCGCGGCCCGGCGAGTTCAAGTTCTTCGGCGAGCCCGACCAGGTCGAGGTCGATCAAAAGTTCGCGGTGCGCGCCGAGCTCATCAAGGGAAATACGGCGTTCCGGCCGTTCGACTGGCAGATCCTGCTCGAGGGCGTCGGCGATCTGAACTATCTCGGAGTGTGGGAGCGCGGCGTCGTCGCGCCCGACGTGCGCGACGGCGAGAGCCGCTTCCGCTCGGACATTCGCCTCGAGCAAGCCTTCGCCGAGATCCACCTCGCGGACGTGTCCGCAAACTACGACTTCATCTCGACCAAGATCGGGCGCCAGCCGTTCAACAGCGACTTCCGCAGCCTGATCTTCCAGGACATCAACCAGGGCGTGCGCCTCTTCGGCTCGGCGAACAGCGCGCGCTACCAGTGGAACGTCATCTACTTCTACCAGGCCGAGAAGGACACGGTCAGCGGCCTCAACACGTTCGGGCTGCGTGATCAGCAGGTCGCGATCGCGAACCTGTACGTCCAGGACTTCTTCTTCCTCGGCTGGACCAATCAGTTCAGCTTCCACTACAACTTCGACGACGGGAAGAAGGGCGGCTACGTCTACGACCGGCTCGGTTTCCTCGTCCGTCCGACGCCGATCGGCGATCCGGTGCCGCACGACATCGAGGCGTACTACCTCGGCTGGACGAGCGAAGGGCACATCGGCCGGATCAACGTCTCGCACGCCTTCTACCAGGCGCTCGGCACCGACGACTTCAACAACATCGCGAGCCGCAAGACCGACATCAACGCGCAGCTCGGCTTCCTCGAGCTGTCGATCGACGACGACTGGCTGCGCTACCAGGTCTCGACTTACATCACCTCGGGCGACGGCAACGCCCGCGACAGCCAGGCGACGGGCTTCGACAGCATCCTCGACAATCCGAAGGTCGTGGGCGGCGAGTACACCTGGTGGAACCGTCAAGCACCGCGCATCAGCGATCGCGGCGGCGCCGCTCTGGTGCAGCGTCTGTCGCTCGTCCCCGACCTGCGCAGCAACAAGATCCAGGGGCAGTCGAACTTCGTGAACCCCGGCATCTTCATCGCCAACGTCGGCGTGTCGGCGGAGATGACGCCGAAGCTGCGGCTGATCGGCAACGCGAACTACATCCGCTTCATGGAGACCGACGTGCTCGAGACGCTGCTCAAGCAGGGCTCGATCTCGAACGACGTCGGCATCGACCTGAGCCTCGGCATCGAGTACCGGCCGTGGCTCAACAACAACGTCATCGTGAAGGGCTTCGGAGCGATCCTTCAGCCGCTCGACGGGTTCAGCGACATCTACACCGGACAGACGCTCTGGCAGATGGGCGTCGAGATGCTGCTGGTCTTCTGAGGAAGGGGATGGGCGCGGCGATGGCAACGTCTCGGGCAGCGTCTCGGGCAACGTCTCGAAGGAGCCCGAGCACGACACGCGCGTGGTGGCTGGCGCTGGCGCTGCTGCCGCTCTTGCTCGGCATTCCCACCGCGATCGCCGCCGAGGAGGAGCAGGCGCCGAGCCCGCTCTTGCGTCAAACACAGGCCGAGGCGGACGCGAAGAGCACGGGCTGCCTCTCGTGCCACGTCGGCATCGAGCCGATGCACGACACGCCGACCGTCAAGCTCGGCTGCGTCGACTGCCACGGCGGCAACAACGACGCGTCGGGCGCGGGGCTCGCCAAGGGCAGCCCGGAGTACGAGGCGGCGAAGAAGGCCGCGCACGTGGCGCCGCGCCACCCGGAGCGCTGGCAGAGCTCGGCGAACCCGGTGCGCAGCTACACGCTGCTCAACCACGAGTCGCCGGAGTTCATCCGCTTCTTCAACCCGGGCGACCTGCGCGTCGCCGCGGAAAGCTGCGGCGCGATGGGCTGCCATCCGAACGAGGTGGTCAAGGTCAAGAAGAGCCTGATGACCACCAGCGCGATGCTCTGGGGCGGCGCCGCGTACAACAACGGCATCGTCTCGGTGAAGAACTACATCTTCGGCGAGTCGTACTCGCGCGACGGCGAGCCGGAGAAGATCTACACCGTTCCGCCGCCGACGCCCGAGGAGCTCGCCAAGGGCGTGCTGCCGTTCCTCGTGCCGCTGCCGCGCTGGAACGTCGTGCAGCCGACCGATCCGCTGCGCACCTTCGAGCGCGGCGGCAAGATCGACCGCTCGGCGGTGTCGGAGGTCGGCAACCCGAACCTCGGTCCGTTCGTCGACGAGCCGGGGCTCGCCGACAACAAGGTCGGCACGCGCGGGCTCGGCACCGACACGCGCATCTCGGCGGGCGTGCTGAACATCCACAAGACGCGCCTCAACGACCCGATGCTGTCCTTCCTCGGCACGAACGACCATCCGGGCGACTACCGCTCGAGCGGCTGCACGGCGTGCCACGTGGTGTACGCGAACGACCGCGAGGTCACCGCGTCGGGCCCGTACGCGAAGTTCGGCAACCTCGGCTTCTACGCGGGCAACGACCCGACGATCCCGCGCGACGAGCCCGGGCACCCGATCCAGCACCGGCTGACCAAGGCGATCCCGACGAGCCAGTGCATGGTCTGCCACATGCACCAGCCGAACGCGTTCGTGAACACCTACCTCGGCTACCAGTGGTGGGACTACGAGACCGACGGCGACCTGATGTGGCCGAAGGAGCAGCTCTACCCGGTCACCGACGAGCCGTGGCCGTTCAACAACACGCGCGCCGAGCCGATGCGTCAGGCGCTGCTGTCGAATCCCGAGGGTCCGAGCCCGCGCGGGCTGTGGCAGGACTTCGACTTCCTCGCCGAGTCGAGCCGGCTCCCGACCAAGGACACCAAGTTCGCCGACTACCACGGCCACGGCTGGATCATGCGCGCGGTCTACAAGCAGGACCGCAAGGGCAATTTGCTCGACGCGGAAGATCGGATCATCCCGTGGGACGATCCGAAGAAGCTCGACAAGGCGGTCCACCTCAAGGACATCCACGCCGAGAAGGGCATGCACTGCGTCGACTGCCACTTCGAGCAGGACTCGCACGGCAACGGCAAGATCTACGGCGCGTTCCCCGAGGCGGTGGAGATCGCCTGCCAGGACTGCCACGGCACGATCAACGGACGCGCCAAGCTGCGCACGACCAATCCCGCAGCACCACCGGGCGGTCACGACCTGCTCGCCGGCCGTACGCCGTGGGGCGAGCGTCGCTTCGAGTGGGTCGGCGACACGCTGATCCAGCGCTCGATGGTCGACCCGAACCTGTCGTGGGAGGTCGACCAGGTGATCGACACCATCGATCCGGCGTCGCCGCACTACAACGAGCGCTCGGCGATCGCGAAGACGTTGCGTCGCGACGGCAAGACCTGGGGCTCGCTGCCCGACAGCACGGGCGAGCTCGCGCACAGCGACGACAACATGTTCTGCTACACGTGCCACACCGCCTGGGTCACGTCCTGCTTCGGCTGCCACCTGCCGCAGGAGGCGAACTGGAAGAAGGACATGCAGCACTTCGAGGGCGGGGAGTTCCGCAACTGGACCTCCTACAACGCCCAGGTGGTGCGCTACGACGTGTTCATGCTCGGCAAGCACGCGACGGTGAAGGGTCACCGCATCGCGCCGGTTCGCTCGAGCAGCGCGCTGCTCATCTCGACGACCAACCTCAACCGCGAGCGTCTCTACATCCAGCAGGCGCCGGTCTCGGCGGAGGGCTACTCGAGCCAGGCGTTCAACACGCACTTCGGCCACACCGCGCGCACCAAGGAGGCGCAGCGCTGCACGAGCTGCCACGTCTCCGCCGAGGGCGACAACAACGCGTGGCTCGCGCAGGTGCTGACGCTCGGCACGAACTTCGTGAACTTCATGGGCCGCTTCGTCTGGGTCGGGCTCGGCGAGGACGGCATCGAGGCGGTCGCGGTGAGCGAGTGGGACGAGCCGCAGGCGGTGATCGGCAGCAACCTGCACCGCCTCGCGTACCCCGAGCGCTACGCCGAGCACCTGGCGAACGACCGCGAGCTCACCGAGGCCTACGGCCACGGCGCGACCGACGTGCGTAGCCTGCAGCTGCGCGGCGAGTACCTCTACACCGCGAACGGTCCGGGCGGGCTGCGCATCTTCGACGTCGCGAACATCGACAACAAGGGACGTTCGGAGCGCATCGTCACGGCGCCGGTGTCGCCGCTCGGCCAGCGCGCCTACGTCGACACGGAGTACGCGACCTCGGTCGCGCTGCCGACCAACATGCCGATCGATCCGACCCGGCGGCAGAACCCGGCGAACCAGGAGCAGCCCTGGAACCCGATCTACCGCTACGCCTTCGTGAGCGACCTCTACGAAGGTCTGGTGGTGGTCGACGTCACCAATCTCGGCGACGGCGATCCGATGAACAACTTCGTCGAGCGCGTCGCGACCTTCAATCCGGACGGCGTGCTCGACGGCGCGATCTTCGTCACCATCGCCGGCGACTGGGCCTACGTGCTGTGCAAGCGCGGCCTCGTCGTGCTCGACATCAGCGATCCGCTCGCGCCCTCGGTCGCGACGCAGGTCGGCGCGCCGGACCTGATCGATCCGACGTCGATCACGATCCAGTTCCGCTACGCGTTCGTGACCGACGCGGAAGGGCTCAAGGTGCTCGACGTCACCTGGCCGGATCGCGCGAAGCTCGTCGCGAGCTTGCCGATCGCGGAGGCGAAGGACGTCTACGTCGCGCGCACGTACGCGTACGTCGCGGCGGGCAGCCAGGGCATCGCGATCGTCGACGTCGAGCGTCCCGAGCAGCCGAAGCTCTGGCAGATGTACTCGGCCGACGGCCTGCTCAACGACACGCACGCGGTGCGCATCGCGTCGGCGTACAACAGCGTGTTCGCCTTCGTCGCCGACGGGCGCAACGGCCTGCGCGTGATCCAGCTCATCTCGGCCGGCTCGACGCCGGGCGCGCAGGGCTTCAGCCCGATCCCGACGCCGGAGCTCATCGCGACCTACCCGACGTCCGGTCCGGCGATCGCGCTCTCGAAGGGCATGGACCGCGACCGCGCGGTCGACGAGAGCGGCAATCAGGTGAGCGTGTTCGGCCGTCTCGGGTCGCGGCCGTTCACCCGCGAGGAGATGGAGCGGCTCTTCATCCGCGACGGCCAGGTCTACACGGTGTCCGACACGCGGCCCGGCAAGCCGCTGCCGTTCGTGCGGCCGTACGAGCCGCCGCCCGGACAGGTCGAGGGTGGTCCGGTGGTGCAGCCGCTCGCGCCCGAGCCCGAGCGTCTGCTGCCCGGTCGCGAGTGAGCGACGCCGGCGAGCGGTGTAAAGACTAGGATTCGCAGCGCGGAAAAGGAAACGGGAACGATGTCGAAGCGCAAGCGGGCCGCGCGCGGCGGTCGCTGGCAGATGGGGCTCGCAACGCTCGTCGCGGCTGCCCTCGCGGCGTGCGGTGGCGGCGGCGGTGGGGGAGGCGGCGGCGCGCCGCAGCAGCCGACCAGGCCGCCGGTCGTGGGCCCGGCGCCGCAGCTCGATCCGAGCGACGTCCGCGGCATCATGGAGAGCGCCGCGCGCTCGATCCCTGCGGAGATGGCGATCGCCGTGACCGACCGCGAGGGCAACATCCTCGGCGTCGGCCTCACGTTCCAGCTCGACGCGCCCGACCGCTGCGCGGGCTCGGTCTACCCGTTCGACCCCGCGACCACACCGCCCGACTGCCGGGTGGTGAACCTCGCGATCCAGCTCGCGCGCACGGGCTCGTTCTTCAGCGCCGACCAGAGCCCGCTCTCGTCGCGCACGGTGCGCTACATCAGCGGCATCCACTTCCCGCCCGACATCCGCAACACGGGCGCCGCGGCGCTGTTCGGCATCGAGAACACGAACCGCGGCTGCAGCTTCGACGCGGCCTTCGCCGACGGCGGCGACTTCAACCCGGGTCAGCTCGTGCCGCGGGCGCGCAACCTCGCTTCGTTCCTGCGCGTGCAGTCGGGCGAGGCGCCGCTCGAGTGCCGCAACGGCGACGGCCCCGCGGATCACCTCGGCTGCACGAACGGCATCGCGACCGTTCCGGGCGGCGTGCCGATCTTCAAGATCGACCCGGCGGCGGGGAGCTTCCGCCACGCGGGCGGCATCGGCGTCGCGCTGCGCAGTACGCCGTTCATGCCCGACCCGTCGGCGTCGCAGGACCTGACCGACGACTTCGCGAACGGGACCTTCCCGCCCGACCGCTTCCTCCGTCTCGCGACGTCGAGCGACGTCTTCGATCAAGCGGAGTTCGCGGCGCGCGCCTTCGCGGGCGACGTGAACTCGGTCGATCCGCGGATCCGGCCGCGCGGGCTCGTGAACGTCTGCCAGGATCCGTCGGTGCCGAAGCCGGCCTGCTGCGCGGACGTCCCCGGCTCGACCTGCCTCACCGCGTTGCCGCTGTCGCTCGCGACGCTCAACCTGCCCGAGCCCGGCGTGATCTTCCTCGACGGCATCGAGCTGCCGTTCGTCGCCGACGACCCGACGCTGCCGGGTCCGGTCGGCGGTGGCAGCGGCATCGTCGACTTCTTGGTCGAGCCGACGGCGACCGGCACGCCGGTGCCATCGGGGTATCTCATCGGCCCGCGCGGCGGCAGGCAGATCCCGGGCGGACCGCGACCGCTCAGCCAGGCCGAGGTCGAGGCGATCGTGCAGGAGACGCTGGATCAGGCGAACATCACGCGCGCCGCGATCCGCCTGCCGCTCGAGGCGCGCGCGCGCTTCATCATCGCGATCTCCGATCTCGACGGCACGCTGCTCGCGCTCTTCCGGCAGGACGACGCCACCGTGTTCTCGATCGACGTCGCGGTCGCCAAGTCGCGCAACGTGATCTGGTTCTCGAGCCCGACGATCGACCCGCTCGACGCGCTCGACAGCCCGGGCTTCGGCCTCGTGTTCGGCCAGGCGTTCCCGCCCGGCACCGCGATCACCAACCGCACGCTCTCGTTCGGCGCGCAGCCGATCTACCCGTCGGGCATCGACGGCACGGATCCGGGTCCGTTCCGCACCGTGTTCCTCAACGACGTGCTGAACCCGTGCACGAACGGTCGTCAGCCGGCGAACGGTCGGCAGAACGGCATCGTGTTCTTCCCGGGCAGCGCGCCGCTCTATCGCGACGGCGTGCTCGTCGGCGGGCTCGGGATCAGCGGCGACGGCGTCGAGCAGGACGACCTCGTCACCTTCGCCGGCACGGCGGGCTTCGAGCCGCCCGCGCAGATCCGTGCGGACCAGATCGTCCTGCGTGGCGCGCGGCTGCCGTACCTGAAGTTCAACCGCCGGCCCGACGAATGAGGTGATAGAGTCCGACTCCTGCAATGCGCGCTGAAGCCTCGCCGCAGCAGGACACCGCAGCGCTCCACCGGCCGCTCGAGGTGGTGGGGCTGATCGTCGCGTTCGGGCTGGTGTGCGCGCTCGCGCGGCGTCTGGCGAGCGCCGTCGCCGAAGGCTTCGCCGCGGGCGCGAGCGCCGAGGAGCGCTGGCTCGCGCTCGCCGTGCTGCTCACCGTTACGGTGGGCTATCTCGCGGCGGACCTCGCGAGCGGCGTGGTGCACTGGCTCTTCGACCGCTTCGGCACCGTCGACACGCCGTTCTTCGGGCCGCGCTTCGTCGCCCCGTTCCGCGAGCACCACGAGACGCCGGAGGCGATCACCACCCACGACTTCGTCGAGACCAACGGCAATACCTGCCTCGCGACCATCCTGCCGCTCTTCGGCGTGAGCCTCCTGCGCCTCGACCTGCAGCACCCCGGGCAGCTTCTCTTCACCGCGCTCCTCACCTGCACGGCGTCCTTCACGCTGGTCACGAATCAGCTGCATAAGTGGGCGCACGATCCCGAGCCGCCGCCGCTCGTGCGCTGGCTGCAGGCACGACGCCTCGTCCTTTCCCCCGAGCATCACGCCATCCACCATGCGCCACCGCACGACGCGAACTACTGCATCACGGTCGGCTGGATGAACGCGCCGCTCGCGCGGCTGCGCTTCTGGGCGCGTGCCGAGTGGTTCGCCGAGCACGTGCTGCGGCTGCGGGTCTACCGCGGCTGACGCGCTCTTCGGCCGCGGTTTCCCCGTCGCGTCCGTCGTGCGCGGCGTCGGCGAGCGTCTCGAGCTTCGTTCGGCGCGCCGCGGAGTTTGGTCGTTGACAAAGCGCGCGGAAGTCGAAAAGGGTTACCGTCCCCGACCAGCCACGGCCGACGAGGTGCTGGTGTCCCCATGGCAGACAAGATCGTAGAGTCCGACTACACCACCTACGGGACGCTGAAGGTCCAGCAGCCGACGAGCCTGCCGGACGTCCTCGACATCTTCATCGCGGGTGGCGGCCCGGCCGGCACGGCGGCGGCGGTGCGCGCCAAGGAGTTTGGTTTGTCGTGTCTCGTCACGGACTACGACGACCTGATGAAGCGCATCCGCGACTACCCGAAGGAGAAGCTCATCAAGCCGGGCTACGGCGGCGGCGACAAGCTTCAATTTCCCGTCGGCGGCCCGATGCTCAACTCGCTGCACTTCGGCGACCTCGACAAGGACGAGATGGTCGCCCAGTGGAAGGCGAAATACAAGGAGTACGGCATCGCGGCGCGCATCGGCGCCGAGTTCACCGGTCTCTCGCTCGGCCCGGACGACGTCTGGGACGTCAAGCTGTGGAGCCATCGCGCCGGCAAGGAGATGGTCTACCGCGCGCGCAACGTCATCCTCGCGATCGGCGCCGGCGTGCCGCGACGCTTCGACATCCCCGGCAACACCGAAGGGCTCGCCTTCCGGCTGGACGACCCGAAGAGCTACGTCGGCGGTCCGGCCCTGGTGATCGGCGGCGGCACGTCGGCGGCGGAGGCGGTGATCGCGATCTCGAACGCGAAGGTCGCGGCCGAGGACGACACCCCGGTGTACTGGTCGTACCGCGGCGACCGCATGCCCAAGGTGTCGAAGGCGCTCAGCGAGGTGTTCTTCGACGCCTACATCGGGAACGGCAACATCCGCTACCTTCCGTTGTCCGAGCCGGTCGCGGTGGTGACGGGGCCTGACAAGCAAGAATATCTTTCGGTGCGGATCGACCGGAAGACGGCGGACAAGCGTCCCACCGAGACGGTGCACCTCGAGTTCCCGAAGCACATGGTGGTCGCCTGCATCGGCGAGGACCTGCCGATCCGCCTGCTGCAGGCCTGCGGCATCAAGATCCCGATGGTCAACGGCCGACCGCTGATGCTCGTCGACCACGCGGGTCAGACGTCGCTGCCGCGCGTCTACCTGGTCGGCGACGCGCGCGGCCCGAAGTACCTGCGCTGCACGGACTTCAACGACGCGAGCACCTACGAGCAGGTGACCATCAAGCGCAACATCAAGGCTGCGATGGTCGAGGCGGTCGAGGTCGTGAACCTGATCGCGAGCCAGCTCGGCAAGCACGCGCCGACGGTCGAGGCGGCGCCGGTCGCGACCGTCGTGCCGCCGATGCCGAGCGAGCCGGCGGACGCGCGACCGGAACAGCAGGGCGCCCAGCTCGTTCTCCTGCAGCCCGACGGCACGATCGAGGAGACCTTCCCGGCAACCAAGGACACGGTGTCGATCGGGCGCCACGGCGCGGACCTCGCGTTCCCCGACGACGTCTACATGGCCGACCACCACGCGACCGTCGCCAAGCGCGGCGAGCACTACTTCCTCGAGGACAGCGGCGCGGGCTCCGGCGTCTGGCTGCGCGCGCAGGGCGTGAAGGGCCTGCCGGTCGCCGAGGACGACGCCATCTGGATCGGCTCGCAGATCCTCGTCGTCGGCCGTCAGGACGGCACCTGGACGCTGCTGCACTACGACCAGGACGGCGTCTACCGGGCGACGTTCCCGATCGGCGAGCGCGGCGTGTTCGTCGGACGGCGCTCGGAGGTGACGCTCGATCCGAGCGACAAGAGCCTGTCGCGCCGCCACGCGCAGATCCGTCCGGAGGGGGCGGCGCTCGCGGTCTTCGACCTCGGTAGCACGAACGGCACCTACGTCAGGGTCACCTCGCCGGTCGCGCTCTCGAGCGGCGACGAGTTCCGCGTCGCGAGCAAGCGTCTGCGCTTCGAGGTCGTCGAGCGCGTGGCGAAGCTCGGCGAGAGCGACGTCGTGGTCGACACGCCGCCCGCGCCGCCGCCGCCCGCGCCGCCCGAGACGGAGCCGCTGACGACGGTTGCGGCGGCGCCGTCCGCCGCGGAAGCGCCTGCGGCGGCGGCAGTCGAGCCGGCAGCTGCGGCCGAGCCGGCGGCTGCTGCGGCGGCCGCGCCCGCCGCGGCGGTCGCGCCAGGCGACGGCTTCGCCGTCGTGATCGAGCACGCCGAGTTCCCGACGACGTTCGGCGCGAGCGCAAGCGAGGACCTGCTGCACGCCTACTTCAAGAGCATCAAGGCGCGCTTCCCGGACTGCAAGCTCACCAAGAGCGGCGAGCCCGCCGAGCACATGGACGAGCCGCTCGGCTGGGAGTGCAAGGTCGGGTTGTGCGGCCTGTGCGCAGTCGAGATCGTCGAGGGTGCGGAGAACTTCGTTCCGCCGGACGCGGGCTCGCCGGAGATGAACACCATCGAGAACAAGGCCTTTCTCGAGCCGGATCCCATGAAGTATCGTCTCGCTTGCCTGGCGAAGGTGAAGGGACCCGTCAAGCTCAAGATGCCGGAATGACGAGGAGGCAGCCGTCGCATGTCGGGTGATTCGGACGACGCGTCCGATCGTACGCGCATCGGGGGAGCGCCCCCCGCGGCGCCGAAGCCGGTAGCGCCGCCGCCCGCAGCTCCGCAGCCGCCCACGCCGCCTGCCGCCGCTCCCGCGGGCGAGCCCGAGGTCGAGGATCGCACGACGTTCGCGCCGATCGCGCCGCCGCGCGCGCCGTCGGCGGGGTCTGCGACGCCAGCGGCTCCAGCCGCTCCGCCAGCAGCGCCCGCTTCGACGGAGTCCGCGAGCGCGCCTGCGGCGTCGGGAGCCGACGCGGGCGAGGGCGAGGAAGAGCACACGCGGATCGGCGTCGCGCCGCCGCGCATCGGCGGCGCCGTGCCGGGCGCGCCACCGGCGTCCGCGGCGAAGGCTCCTGCGGGCTCCGAGGCCGGCGGGGCGGCATCGTCCGCTCCGGCAGCGGGGACCAGCGCGGCCTCGAGCACGGGAGGGGCGCCTCCGCGCGACGCCGAGGCGGCGGGCGCCGCTCCCGCTCCATCCGCCGCTCCCGCCGCGCCCGCGACCACGCCGCCGACGCCCGCTGCCGAGCCCCGGGCGAGCGCAGCGCCGCCCGTCGCCTCGGGCGACGACGTCACGCGCGTTTTCTCGCCGGACGACACGCTCGAGCAGACCGTCATCTTGCCGAGGCGCGTCGAGTCCGGGATCTCGCTCCGCCGCGTCGCGCCCTCGGGTCGCGAGCAGACGGTGGTGCTCGACCGCCCGAACATGTCGGTCGGCCGCGGGCAGGGCTGCGACGTGGCGCTCGTAACGCCGACCGCGTCGCGCATGCACGCGCGCGTCTGGCTGCAGGACGGCGTCTGGATGATCATGCCGGTCGATGGCAAGACGCTGTACGCCAACGGCAAGCGGTACATCGACACGTCGGTGAAGCTCGAGCACGACATGCGGCTTCGCCTGGGAGACGACGAGTTCGTGGTGGTCGACGAGCGCGCCGCCGCGGCCCCGCCGCCGCGCCCCGGGCTGTGGGCTCGTCTGCTGCGCCTGTTCTCGCGCTCGCGTCGGGGGCGCTGAGCCGCGCTGCCGCGGCTGCGCGAGGAAGCCGACCGGACTTCGAGGACGCGAACGTGTGGCGCCACCATCGCCGCGCCGCCAAGGCGCGCGAGCCGCGCTGGGCGAGCTACTCGGACGAGGAGCTGCTCGACCTGCGGCTCTGCGACCTCGCTCCGGACCTGTCGATCGAGGGGACCTGGCTCGAGGCGCGCATCGAGCAGCTCTACCGCGAGCTCGAGCGCTGCGGCATCGTCTTCCGGCCGCACTTCTGGCTGTCCGACGACTGGTTCACGCCCGAGGGCGTGCC
This sequence comes from Candidatus Binatia bacterium, assembly GCA_036563615.1. Classification (NCBI taxonomy): domain Bacteria; phylum Candidatus Binatota; class Binatia (SeqCode); species Binatia bacterium. The sequence goes on along the minus strand of DATCMB010000014.1, from coordinate 416,259 downwards.
GGGCATCGCGATCCCGTTCTACCTCGCCCACCCGCGGCTCGCGCGCCTCGAGGAGGCGCAGATGCTCGAGGTCGAGGGCGGCACGCCGGAGTGGTGCATGCGGATCCTGCGCCACGAGACCGGGCACGCGATCGACAACGCCTTCCGGCTCAGGCGCCTGCGTCGCCGCCAGCAGCTCTTCGGCAGGTCGACCGTTCCGTATCCCGAGTCGTACGCGCCGCGGCCGTACAGTAGAAATTACGTCTTGCACCTCGAGAACTGGTACGCCCAGAGCCACCCCGACGAGGACTTCGCCGAAACCTTCGCCGTGTGGATGACGCCGCGCTCCGCGTGGCGTCGCACGTACGCCGGCTGGCCCGCGCTGAAGAAGCTCGAGTACGTCGACGAGCTGATGTGGGAGCTCGCCGGCAAGACGCCGCCGGTGGCCAACCGCAGGCAGGTCGAGCCGCTGCGAACGCTCAAGCGCACGCTGCGCGAGCACTACGCGAAGAAGCGCGAGCGCTACGGGCGCTCGCTGCCGGACTTCGCCGACCAGGACCTGCGGCGCTTGTTCTCCGACTCGCCCGCGTTCCGCGACCGTCCGACCGCGGCGAGCTTCCTGCGCCGCGTGCGCAAGCAAGTGACCCGCAGGGTTGCGCGCACGACCGGCGCATATCAGTACGCAGTCGACCAGGTTCTGGAAGACATCATCTCGCGCTGCCGCGCCCTGAACCTGCGACTCACCGCTCCCGAGGAACAGACCATGATCGACTTCGCGATCCTGCTCGCCGTACACACGATGAGCTCGCTCACGCGTCGTTCGCGGGTGGTGATGTGAAGAAGAAGCTTCGCGTTCTGGCGCTCATGGACGAGCGCCGCATCCCGCCCGACGATCCGAGCGACGAGGAGCTGACGACGGCGGACTGGAAGACCGAGTACGACGTCACCGCGACGCTCGAGATGCTCGGTCACGAGGTGCACATGCTCGGCGTCGGCGGTGACCTCAACGTCATCCGCCGCACCATCGAGGAGGTCCGTCCCGACATCGTGTTCAACCTCCTCGAGGACTTCCACGACGTGCCGATCTACGACCAGAACGTCGTCAGCTACCTCGAGATCCTGCGCGTGCCGTACACGGGCTGCAATCCGCGCGGCCTCATGCTGGCGCGCGACAAGGCGCTGTCGAAGGCGCTGCTCGCCTCGCACCGCATTCCGGTGCCGGACTACGCCGTGTTCCGCATCGGGCGCCGCGTGCGGCGTCCGCGCCGGCTCAACTTCCCGCTGATCGTCAAGTCGCTCACCAAGGAAGGCTCCGAGGGCATCGCGCAGGTGTCGATCGTCGACAGCGACGAGAAGCTCGCCGAGCGCGTGCGCTTCGTGCACGAGCGCCTCGGCACGCACGCCATCGCCGAGCGCTACATCGACGGGCGCGAGCTCTACGTCGGCGTGCTCGGCAACGAGCGTCTGCAGGTGTTCCCGGTGTGGGAGCTGATGTTCACGCGCCTCCCGGAGGGAGCGCCGCGCATCGCGACCGAGCGCGTCAAGTGGAATCCGGCGTACCAGGAGAAGGTCGGCGTGCGGACCGCCGCTGCGAAGAACCTGCCGGACGAGCTGGTGACGCGGATCCAGCGCCTCGCGAAGCGCATCTACCGCACGCTGCAGCTCTCGGGGTACGCGCGCATCGACCTGCGCCTCGATGCGGAAGGACGCGTGTACGTGCTCGAGGCGAATCCCAACCCGCAGATCGCGTACGGCGAGGACTTCGCCGAGTCCGCCGAGTACGCCGGCATCCAGTACGGCGCGCTTCTGCAGCGGATCATCAACCTGGGGTTGCGCTGGTCGCCGGAGACTGGCGGCTGAACGCGCGTCGTTCCGTGACGTTTGGCGTTTCTGCGTTGCCAGCCCGCGGCGAGCCCCATATCCGTAGGAGATGATCTTCGGACGTTTCGTTCAGAAGAAGGAGGTCGAGATGATGCGTGCAGCACGGAAGGCGTCCGCGCGGACGATCGGGTTCCTCGCGGCGCTGGTCGCGGTCACGACGCTCGGCGCGAGCAGCGCGCTCGCGGGCGACGGCGTCCAGTTCTCGGGTGACTGCGACCGCACCTACGTGAACAAGCGGGTTGGCGAAGAGCAGTGGGCGATCACCTGGGAGATCTACGGCAACGCGACCGGGAACGTCTTCAAGCTCGACGGCAGCGATCCCTCGTTCATCGAGTGCGTCCTGGTCAACGAGACCGAGACCGAGGAGGTGTTCAACTGCTACGGCTCGTCGGCCTGCGCGGGCCCGCCGTGCGGCGGCAGCCAGTGGACGCTGATTGCGGAGAACCTGCCGATCCCGCTCGCGTTCTTCTTCCCGCCGGGCGTCGATCCGCTGAGCCCGTTCGAACAGTGCGAGATCGTCGAAGAGTAGCTTGACGCGAAGGCGGCGTCGCGCGAGGTGCGGCGCCGCCTTTGTGCGTTTCCTGCGGCGCCCGCGACGCGCGGCGCGCTGCTGCTGGCGAGCCCTGCACACGCTCGCGGGAGCGCGCGAGATTCCTTCGCGCACCCCTTTCGCAGCGGGGCGTTTCTTGCAATCCTCGCTGCGGCCGACCCACCGTAAGCCGTTTCACTCTCCGTCTCTCTCGGGCGCGCTCCAGCGGACGCGCCGCACCACACCGCGATCCGTCCGCGTTCCGGCCACAAAGCAATACTCACGTCCCAGCCGGGACGACGGGAGCCGAGATGAGACACGCAGCACGGATCGCCTCGGCGGTCCTTTCGCTCTTCACCGTCCTCGCGACCGGCGCCGCGTCGCGCGCGTCCGCGCCGGTCGAGACCTTCCGTGAAGCCTGGGGACCGAGCTTCCGCGCGCAGTCGGCGAAGCCCGATCCGGCGCGGCCCGAGACGCGCAAGACCGCCGGCGTCACGCGCTGGGTGCTCGACTGGAACCGGATCGCGATCGACGCGAGCGGCATCGACCACACGCCGGTCGCCCCGGGCGAGTCGCGCGTCTTCGGCGAGCAGCTCGGCCCGGGACGCGCGAGCCGCGCGATCGCGATCGTGCACGTCGCGATGTTCGAGACGCTGAACGCGATCACGCCGCGCTACCGCAGCCGGTACGGCCTCGAGCGTCCGCGCGGGCAGCTCGCGAAGCGGGCGGCGCTCGCGCAGGCGGCGCACGACACGCTGGTCGCGATGTTCCCGTCGCAGAAGCCGAGCTTCGACGCCGCGCTCGCGGCGGAGCTCGCGACCGTCAAGAACGGCGTCGTCAAGCAGCACGGTGTGGACCTCGGCGCGCTCGTCGCGGCGGTCGTCCTCGCCGCGCGGGCGAACGACGGCGCCGCGCACGCCGAGCCGGTGATGGGGGAGGGCTACGTTCCCGGCGACTGGCCGGGCGCGTGGCGTCAAGATCCGGTGAGCCTCGTGCCGATCGCTCTCGGCGCGCACTGGGGCACGGTCGAGCCGATCGTGCTGCCCTCGGGCAGCTTCTTCCGCGCGCCGCCGCCCCCGGCGCTGGGCAGCGCAGAGTATGCGGCCGCGTTCGACGAGGTGAAGCGCCTCGGCGGCGACGGCGTCGTCACGCCGACCGAGCGCACCGAGGACCAGACGCTCACCGGCATCTACTGGGCGTACGACGGAACGCCGAGCCTGTGCGCGCCGCCGCGCCTCTACAACCAGATCACGCGGCTGATCGCCGACCGCAAGCGCACGCAGGGGCTCGAGCTCGCGCGTCTGCTCGCGCTGGTCAACGTCGCGATGTCGGACGCCGGAATCGCGATCTGGGAATCGAAGTTCCACTACGCGCTCTGGCGTCCCGTGCACGGCATCCGCGAGGCCGACCCCGGCACCGGGCCGACGGGCGAGGGCGACGGCAACCCCGCGACGGTCGGCGATCCGACGTTCCTTCCGCTCGGCGCGCCCGCGAGCAACCTCGCGGGTCCAAACTTCACGCCGCCGTTCCCGGCGTATCCTTCGGGGCACGCGGGCTTCGGCGGTGCGCTCTTTCAGACGCTGCGCCGCTTCTACCGCACCGACGAGATCGCGTTCAGCTTCGTCTCCGACGAGCTGAACGGCGTCACCACCGACAACGAGGGCAACGTGCGTCCGCGCCTGCCGCGCAGCTTCGCGACGCTGTCGCAGGCCGAGGACGAGAACGGCCAGAGCCGCATCTACCTCGGCATCCACTGGGCCTTCGACAAGACCGAGGGCATCGCGCAGGGCCGCCGCGTCGCCGACTTCGTGTTCGACAACGCCTGGCCGCGCGGGCGCTGAGCGTTCGCGTCGGCAAGAGAGGTGCGCAGCGGGTCGGTGCGCGCGTCTGCGAGCTCGCCGGTGCGCCACACCGGTGCGCTCGCGAGCGCATCAAGAACAGAAATTGACCGTCGCGGGCCGGTGCGCGCGGCTGCAGCGACTGCCGAAGGCGTTTGCCGGTCGGCGAAGCGCAGCTTCGCCGTACCGGTCAAACCGTAGCGGCAGACGCGCGCACCGGCCCGCGGCGCACCTCATCCTCTACTTCAGTGCGCCATTGATCGCGTTCAGCGAGCGCACGAACTGCTCCGGCGAGTAGTTGAAGCGGTCGACGGCCGCGACCAGGCGGCGCCGCTCCGCCGTGATGTTCCGGCACGCCGCGCCGAACGCCGGCTCGCACAGCGCGCCGATCGCCAGCACCGCCTGCTCGGGCGCGCCGGTCGTGTACCACCACGGCTCGCCGATGTTGCTGATGCTCAGCACGTTCGAGCGCGGCGGCCGCGACCACGAGAAGCGCTCGATCGAGCGCAGCCGCTCGCCGCTCGACAGGATGCCCTTGAGCAGCCGCTTGGTCTCGGCCTGCGTGAGACGGTTCGCGAGCAAGCGGTCGTCGAGTCCCGCGATCGACGCCTTCATCGCCTGCGCCTTGGCGCGCGCGCCGTCGGCGCTCGACCGCGCCGCGGCCACGAGCTCGTTCCACTGGCTCGCGAGCGAGCTCCTGCGCTGCGCGTCGCGCACCGCGAGGATCTGATCGACCATCGCCCAGTGTCCTTTTGCTTGACGGAGCGCGTCGGACACGAGCTTGTGGTGGCACTGGTAGCAGTTCTTGCCTTCGAAGTGGGAGAACTTGCCGATCGACTGGTAGTTCGACTCGCCGGCGCGGCTCTCGACCACCTCGAGCAGACGCCTGAGCCCGACCACCTGACCGACCGCCCACAGCGTCGGGTCGACGCTGAACGAGCCCGGCGGCTGATCCTCCTGGTCGTCCCAATGCTTCATGATCTGCGCGTAGGCGACCATCTCGAACTGCAGCGGCGGGTGTCCGCCGGCGACGATCTCGTGATCGATCTCGGTGTGGCAGGCGGCGCAGCGCTCGGCGCGCAAGCGAAAATTCGCGTTGTCGTAGAAGCCGCGGCCATAGTACTGCGACTTCTTCTGGTTCCAGTCGCGCTCGACGTGCGCTTGGAGCCACTCCTGCGCCGGTCCGTGGCAGTGCTCGCAGCTCACGCCGTCGGCCTTGCGGTGCGTGCTCCCGGGCGCGAGCCGCGCGGCGGGCGCGTGGCAGACGAGGCACTTGTCGCTCTTGGTGGCGTCGATGCCCATGTAGCGGGCGATCGCCTTGCCGCCCTCGGTCTCGAGGGTCGCGTAGGCGCGCGAGTGGCGGTCGATGTTGCGGTTCAGCCACTGGGTGCGCGCCGATTTCCAGGGGCGCCAATTCTTCTTCTCGGCGTCCGTGGTCGGCAGCCCGGCCCCGTGGCAGGTCGGATTGCCGCACCGGGTCTCGCCGACGAAGCCCGCCGGGGCGCCCGAAAGGTCGATTCCCTGCTGCGCTGCACCGAGCCGCGGGAGTACAACGACGAGCGCGATGGCCACGAAGAAGAGGGGCCGGGGCATGGCGCGCGGATGGTATCCTGAGCGTCGCTGATCTACAAAAGGGTCGAGCGCATGGCGGCTCCGAAGCTCATCTCGCGACGGTACGAAGTCCTCGAGCTGCTCGGACAGGGCGGGATGGGCACCGTCTACAAGGTTCGCCACACGGCGCTGGGCAGCATCTCGGCGCTGAAGGTCCTGCCGCCGGAGCTGATGCAGGAGCCCGAGATGGTGACGCGCTTCTATCGCGAGGCGCGCATCATGGCGAACCTGAGCCACCCGAACATCGTCCGGGTGCTCGACATCGACCACGACGACGCCCTCGACTTCCACTACTTCGTGATGGAGTACGTCGAGGGCCAGACGCTCAAGAAGTACGTCGAGGAGAAGGGCCCGCTGTCGCTCTCCGAGACGCTCGACGTCGTCGGCCAGGTCGCGCGCGCGCTCGCCTACGCGCACGGACACTCGCCGCCGATCATCCACCGCGACATCAAGCCGTCGAACATCATGATCGAGGACCGCTCGCGGCGCGTCGTCGTGATGGACTTCGGCATCGCGAAGGAGCTCGACGGCAAGGAGCTCACGCGTCCGGGCGTGACGGTCGGAACGCTCAAGTACTGCGCGCCCGAGCAGATGCGTCAGGAGCGGCTCGACGGCGCGGTCGACGTCTACGCGCTCGGCATGGTGATGTACGAGGCGTTCACCGGACGTCACCTCTACGCCGGGCTCGGCGAGCGCGAGCTGGTCGCGCGCGTGCTCATCGAGAAGCAGGAGAACCAGCCGACGTTCGACAGGCCGGTGCCGCCCGCGTTCCAGGCGCTGGTGACGCGCGCGATCGCGAAGTCACGCGAGGCGCGCTACCCGTCGATGACCGCGTTCCTGCGCGACCTCGAGACCTGCCAGGTCGACGCGACGCCGCTGCCCGCGCGCGGCACGGGTTTGACGGGACGCTTCCGGCCACGCCTCGTGTCCTCGCGCGGCGACGTGCCGCGCCCGACCGAGCTCAAGACCGAGTGGCGCGACGACGCGCTGACGGAGCCGTCGTCCGCTCCGACGCCGGAGCTCGTGCGTCAAGTCGACGAGGTGCGCCAGCGCACCGGACTCTTGCGCGACGCGACGAGCTCGGTCCGCGGCCGTCATCGCGACCGCGCGGAGCGCGGCTGGCGGCGCGCCGAGCGCTTGCTCGAGGAAGGTCGCCTCGCCGAGGCGAAGACGAGCTTCGAGGAGGCGGCGACGCTGTTCGGCGCGTTGCAGAGCCGCATGGGCGCCGACCCGTCGACGAGCGGCGAGCTCGAGCGCGGCGACGCCACACGCGGCGACGCCGCGAGCGCCGCGCCCGCGCGCCAGCTCCGCCCGGACGACGCGACCGTCGTCGTGCCGCTCGAGCGCGAGCCCGGGACGCGGCCGCCGAGCACGGCGTCGCGGCCGGGCTCGTCGCCGCCGCACACCGCAGCGCCACCGTACATCGCAGCGCCGTCGCAGCCCGCGACGCCGCCGCGGACCGCAGCGGTCGCCAGCTCCGCCACGCCCGGCGGCGCGGGCGCGCTCGAGCCGACCGTCGTCGCGCCGCACGATCCGACCGTGGTGACGCCGCTCGAGCGCACGGCGCTCGTGCCGGGACGGTCGTGGAGGCTGCCGGCCGCGATCGGCGCCGGCGCGCTCCTCGGCGCGGCGGTGGCGATTTTCCTCTTGTCGCGCGACGAGGAGGTCGCGTCGGTGCCGCCGCAGCCCACGGCTCCGACCGCGCAGGCGCAGCCCGGACCGCCCTCGCAGCCCGCGGCGGTCGCCATAGCTCCTGCGGGTGCGAGCGTCCCCGCTCCGAAGGACGTCGCCGCGAGCCCGAGCACCGCCGGCAGCGACACGGTCCCGGCGCCGAAGCTCGCCGTCGTGCCGCCGAAGCCGACCGCGGCGCCGGAGGTCGCCCCCGCGGGCGCGCCCGAAGCCGGCGACGCCGACGCCCGGCTCGCCGCGGTCGCGCAGCCGCAGACGCTGCCACCCGGTGGAGCGGCGCCTGCCGCATCCATCGGCGACGCCGCGCCGTCCGTAGAACCGGACGCGCAGCCCGCGGCCGACGAGGCTCGCGGAGCGCTGCCCGAGGACGCCGCGCCACAGACGGACCGGCCGCCGATCATCCGCTTCACGCGCAACCCGACGCTCGACCTCGACCTCTCTCTGCCGCCGGACGCGACCGCGACGCTCGACGAGGTGCCCGTCAAGCGCGACCGCCAGGGTCGCCTGCGCGCGAGCTTGACGGCGCTGCCGGTCGGCGAGAGCCGGCACAACCTGCGCATCACCGACCCGTCGGGCGCCGAGCAGGACGTCCCGATCATCGTCACGTACTACCCGGCGTGGGAGATGCGCCGCTTCCCCGGCGTCAACGGCGAGGCGTACGCGGTCGCGTTCTCGCCCGACGGCAACCACGTCGCGGCCGGCACGCGCAGCAACGCGATCAAGATCTGGAACGCCGCGACCGGCGAGCTCGAGCGCACCTTCGACGGGCACCGCGACTGGGTGAACGACGTCGCGTTCTCGCCCGACGGCAAGACGCTCGTCTCGGGCAGCAAGGACCGCACGCTCAAGATCTGGGACGTCGAGACCGGCGCCGAGCTGCGCACGCTCACGGGACACAAGGGCTGGGTGAACGGGGTCGCGTTCTCGCCGGTCGGCGCCGAGGTCGCGTCCGTGAGCGACGACAAGACGGTCCGCATCTGGAACGTCGACACCGGCGAGCAGCTCGCGAGCCTCACCGGACACGACGACTGGATCCTCGCCGTCGCGTTCTCGCCGGACGGCAAGCAGGTCGCGTCGGGCGGCCGCGACAAGGTCGTCAAGGTGTGGAACCTCGAGACCGGCGAGCTCGTGCGCACGCTCAAGGGGCACACCGACTGGGTGAACGCGGTCGCCTTCTCGCCCGACGGCAAGCTGCTCGCGTCCGCGAGCGACGACCGCCGCATCCGCATCTGGGATCTCGACACCGGTCAGACGGTGCGCACGCTCTCGGGGCATGGCGGCTGGGTCGTCGCGCTCGCGTTCTCGCCGGACGGCACGCGTCTGATCTCGTCGAGCAAGGACCAGACGGTGCGCTTGTGGGACGTCGCAACCGGCAAGGAGCTGCGGACGTTCTCCGGGCACCGCGGCATGGTGGGGGACGTCGCGTTTGCGCCGGACGGCAAGAGCGCCGTCTCGGGCGGCCGCGATCGCACGCTGCGCCTCTGGTGGACCGCGAGCGAGCCCGTCGCGTCAGGAACGCAAAAGGTCGAAATCGGTCGCGATTCCGGATAAGGGGGGCGGCCATGGTGGCGGCGGTCCGGGAGCGTCCGAAGCCTCGGTTCCCGGAGGGGCTCGAGGGGCAGTGGGTCTCGATCGAGGAGCTCGCCGAGCTCGAGCTGTTCAAGGGCGGCAAGCGGGCCTTCAAGGTCAAGCTCAATACCAATCTTGCGCCGCAGCCCGGAAAGCCCGAGCCGGGCATCAAGGCGGCGGTGCGCCGCGAGTACCAGCCGGGCGAGATCATCTGCCGCGCCGGCGACTACGGCTCGACCGCGTTCCTGCTGCTCGAGGGCCGCGCGACCGCGTTCGTCCCCGAGCGCATCGAGCCGCGCGCCGTGCCGGGGCGCACGCGGCGCTCGATCGCGCGCCTGAAGGACCTGTTCCGCCGGCGCACGCAAGCGCTGCGCAGCGAGGAGCCGGACCTGCTGCAGATCGGCGAGGTGAGCCGCTACGCGAGCCTCGTCGTCGACACGCCGCCGGCGGCCGAGACCTACGGGCCCGGCGATCTCTTCGGCATCGACACCTGCATCAACTTCTACCCGCGCGAGGCGACGGTGCGCGCCGACGAGCGCTGCGTGGTGATCGAGATGCTGCGCTCGGTGCTCGACACGCTGCGCGACGCCGGCGGCGCCGCGGCAAGCATCGAAAATCGCTATCGCGCGTCGGCGATCCGCAGGCAGATCCGCCTCTCGAAGCTGATGCGCGACCTGGCGGACGACGAGGTCGAGGCGCTCGCCGCGACCGCCGAGCTGCTCGATCCGGACTCGGACGAGGTGCGAAACGGCGTCCTCTACGAGGAGGGCGAGCCGGCGGACGCGATCTACTTGATCCGCGCCGGCACCATCAAGCTGTCGCAGGTCCGCGACGGCCGCGAGCGCATTCTGGCGTATCTCGGACGCGGCTCGGCGTTCGGCTTCGAGAACATCCTGCCGAGCCGGCGCCAGACGCCGCTCGTGCTGCGCTGCGTGTCGCACCCCGACCTGATCGCGCCGCTCGAGATCCGGGGAACGATGACGCTCGGGCGCAGCGCGTCCTGCGAGATCGCGCTGCCGCGGGAGAACGCCGCGGTCGGACGTCGGCACTGCCGCTTCGAGGAGCACGACGGCGAGGTCGTGCTGATCGACCTCGACAGCGCGAACTTCACGATCCTCAACGGCGAGCGCATCCAGCGCGCGACGCTCAAGTCCGGCGACCGCGTGACGATCGTCGACTACGTCTTCGAGGTGTCGCGCGAGCCGCTCGACGCGACCGTGGTGGCGGCGCCGGTCGCGCGCTTTGCGGCCGCGTCCGGGCTCGACAACTTCGAGGTCGTCAAGATCAAGGTCGACGAGCTGAAGCGTCTCGCGCGGCGCAACGACCGCTTCCTCGCGACCCTGACCCAGGTGGCGCGCTCGCTCGAGGCGGCGGCCTATCGCGAGGGCGGCGGGCGGCGCGAGATCGTGCCGCACCTCGTCGAGCTCGACCTCTACAACTCGCAGAACGTCCTGCTGATCGACCTCGAGCGCTGCACGCGGTGCGACGAGTGCGTCAAGGCGTGCGCCGACGCGCACGGCGGCGTCGCGCGCTTCACGCGCGACGGCCCGCGCTTCGGCAAGTATCTGGTGACGATCGCCTGCCGCTCGTGCACCGACCCGAAGTGCATGATCGGCTGCCCGGTCGGCTCGATCCGCCGCACCGACTCGCTCGAGATCCAGATCGAGGACTGGTGCATCGGCTGCGAGCGCTGCGCGAACCAGTGCCCGTTCGGCAACATCAACATGGTCGAGCGTCCCGCCGCCGCGCGCGCCGAGCCGGCGAACGAAGGAGCCACCGCCGCTCCGCTCCAGGCGACGGTCTGCGACCTGTGCTCGGGCTGGGACGGCCCGAACTGCGTCTACGCCTGTCCGCACGACGCGGCGATCCGCGTCAACCCCGCCGAGTTCCTGTCTGCGGCCGACCTCCGCTAGTGCTGATCAACCGCGACCACCGAAATTGGGCCATCGCCGCAGCCGTGCTCACCGTCGCCGGCATCGCCTCCTACGTGGCCTACGTGTCGAGCCGACCCTACGGGCCGTCGGGCGGCAGCTGGATGGGGATCTTCTACGGCGTCGTCGGGACGACGTTCATGGTCGTCGCGGGGCTGCTCGCGGCGCGCAAGAAGGTCCGCACCTGGCGGATCGGCAGCGCGCAGGCGTGGATGCGGGCGCACATCTGGCTGTCGCTGCTCGCGGTGCCGTTCATCCTGTTCCACGCCGGCTTCCGCCTCGGCGGTCCGCTGACGACGTGGCTCATGGTGCTGTTCGCGATCGTCACCGTGAGCGGCATCTTCGGCTTGACGCTGCAGCAGTTCGTGCCGTCGCTGATCACCGCGCGCGTACCGCTCGAGACGCTGCACGGCCAGATCGACCACGTGAGCGAAGGCCTCGCGGTCGATGCGTACGAGACCGTCGCGGCGGTGACGGGCCCGCTGCCCGAGGCGGTCGAGGAGCAGAAGCGTCTCGCCGAGGAGGCCGCGCTGCAGGCGTCGCGTCCGGGCTACTGGAAGAAGACGACGCGCGAGGAGCCGGCGGAGACGCCCGCGCCCGGATCCGAGCGGCTGCGCGACCTCTACCTCCAGCAGGTGCGGCCGTACCTGCGACGCGGGCTGCCGACGACCGGCGCGCAGGCGCCGCGCAAGAGCCCGCTGCCGGACGTCGAGGCGGCGCTGCTCGACGCCCCCGAGGACTGGGCGCCGCGGATCGCGAAGCTCGCCGCGCTGTGCGAGGAGTCGCGCCAGCTCGAGGTGCAGATGCGGCTGCACCGCTGGCTGCACGGCTGGCTGTTCGTGCACGCGCCGCTGTCGTTCACGCTCTTCATCTTGACCGCGCTCCACATCTGGTACGCGCTGTCCTACAAGCCGGGTGGTTGAGAGGATGGCGCGCTCGAGCAAGGACATCGCGGCGCGCCTGCGCTTCGATCGCTTCCCGCGCCCGGACTTCTTCCGTCGCCGCTACCTGCTGGTCGGTCTGCTCGCGGCCGCGCTCGGCCTCGGGCTGTGGTTCTGGATGACGAGCACGCAGGGCGCGCTGCAGTACTCGCCCGGACCCGTCACGCAGAATCACGCGACCTTCGGCGCGCGTTGCGAGGACTGCCACGACCCTTTCCAGAACGTCCGCAACGACGCCTGCCTCGCCTGCCATCCGGCGCGCACGCACTCGCAATGGGTCGTGCGCGAGGCGGACTGCCGCGAGTGCCACGTCGAGCACCTCGGCGACACCGGGCTGCTCGACGTCCACGACCAGGCGTGCGTCGTCTGCCACGGGGACCTGCAGAGCGAGCGCGCCGAGCCGGAGATCGCGCGCGACGTCGCGAGCTTCGCCGACCACCCGCAGTTCGCGCCGCTGCGCGAGGACGCACGCGACCCCGCAAGGCTGCGCTTCAACCACGAAATTCACCTGACGTCGGACAACGTGCGCACCGCCGCCCCGGACAGCGAGCAGTGCGAGCCGTACCGCGCGCTGACGTGCGCGAGCTGCCACCGCCTCGACGCGACCGGCATGCTCATGCAGCCGGTGACCTTCGAGCGGGACTGCCGCTGCTGCCACGCGCAGACGGTGCCGGGGCCGGTCGGCTCGATCGAGGCGCCGCACGAGGCTCCGCAGCAGGTGCGCCGCAGCCTCGCCGCGCAGCTCCTGGTGATCGGCGTGGCGCGCGCCGACGAGATCTTCTCGACGCGCGAGACCCTGCTGCCCGGCGTCCGCGACCGCGGCCCGATCGACGAGTCGCGCTCGCTGCGCGAGTACCAGCGCACCTGGCTCGAGCGGCTCGAGGCCGAGCTCTACCGCCCGTTCGACGACCGCGCCCCGCTGCTCGAGCACAACAAGTACTGCTTCCTGTGCCACGACGCGCAGGCGCCGTACGTGCCGGGCGGCGAGCTGCCGGTGGTCGCCCCGACCGACGTCCCGCGGCGCTGGTTCCGCTTCGCCGTCTTCGGCCACCGCAAGCACGAGATGCTGCGCTGCGAGGACTGCCACGCGACCGTGCGCCAGAGCGCGCCGACCAGCGACGTCAACCTGCCGGGCAAGGAGCTCTGCGAGCGCTGCCACGGTCCGGACCCGACGACCTCGGCGGGCGTCGAGTGCGTGCTGTGTCACCTCTACCACGACACCAGCAAGGACCCGGCGCTGCGCGCGGGGGTGCAGAAGCCGATCCCGGTGTCGGTGCTGCTGGGCCTCGAGCCGGCGCGCGGCGGCGTGCCGCACGGTGGCGCGTCGCACGGCGTGCCGGAGGATGGAGGCGAGAGCGATCCCGGAGCGGGCGACGCGGCGGCGACGCCGGCTGCTGCGGTGTCGGAGCCGGGCGAGGAGCCTGCGCCCGCGGAGGAATCCGCGCCCGCCGAGTAGCCGCGCCGCGCGCGAGCCGCCTCGCTCGAAAGCCCCGTCCCTGGAGCTGCGACAGGACGCCGGAGGTCGCCGCCGCGGCGCCCAGGCCGTCCACGACGATGCCGGTCGCCCGGTCCCGTGCGCGCGTACGCGACCTCCAGGCGCCGTTGGTCGGATCGTCCCTGCCGACTGCGAGTGGCGCCTTTACTGACCCGCACGTTCAGAAAATTCTGAACGTACGGTCGGGCGGCTCGACTCGAAAAGGAGGTCCGCGATGGAGCCAACGCTCGTGGTCGCTGCGCTGTGGCTGCTGTTCGGCGGCACGCACGTCGGGCTCGCGGTACGGCCGGTGCGGGAGCGGCTGGTCGCGCGGCTCGGCGAGAAGGGCTTCGTGCTGCTCTTCTGGATCGTCGCCGCGGTGACGTTCTCGCTGCTCGCGCTCGGCTACGAGCGCTTCGCGACGCGAGGGCTTCCCGGCCCGGCGCTCGGCGCGGTCGCCGGGCTGCGACCGCTTCTGATCGGCGTGCTCGTGCTCGGGCTCGTGCTCATGGCGAGCTCCTTCGCGAGCTATCTGCGCTCGCCCTACGCCGCGACCTTCTCCGGACCGCGGCCGTGGCGCGTCGTCGGCGTGGCGCGCATCACGCGCCACCCGTTCTTCGTCGGGCTCGCGCTGTTCGCGACCGCCCACGCGCTGCTCGCGACCCGGCTCTCGGGGACGACGTTCTGGGCGGGCTTCGTGCTGCTCGCGACGCTCGGCATGGTGCACGTCGATCGCAAGCTGCTCGCGGCGCACGGCGAGCCGTTCGCAGACTACCTGCGGCAGACCTCCGCGCTGCCGTTCGCGGCGGTCCTGCGCGGTCGGCAGACGCTCGCGTGGAGCGACGTGCCGCTCGCCGCGATCGTCGTCGGGATCGCGCTCGCGTGGCTGCTGCGCGCCGTGCACGCGACGCTGACCGCGCACATCGGCCCGATCTCGATCGCCATGGTGGTGGGCGGCGCCGCCGTGCTGAGCCTCCAGGCCGTGTACGCCGGGACGCGACGGGCGCGCCGCTCCGCAGCGGTCTCCTCGCAGCCTCGTCAAGCATAGCGCGTCGAGCGTCGACCGCGACGATCGTGGGAGCGCGACCCCTTCCCACGGCCGCGTACCGGGATTATTTCGAACTCGATGCTTGCTGGGTGTGCGTCGAGTCGCTTCGACCGGACGTCGCCCGGCCAAATTTCGACCGTGGGAGGATTGCAGAAAGGGGTCATCATGGGATTCTTCGACTTCACCGCTCTCGCCGGTCCGGTCGCGGACCAGGTCGTGCCGTTCGGGCCGCGGGCCGCGTTGCTCGCCTCGCTGCTCGGGACGCTCGTGGTGAGCACCGTCGGGATCCTGTGGTCCTCGATCCGCGGGCTGCGCCTGCCTCGCCTGCTGCCGAGGCCGGCGCGCACGCCGGCGGCACCCGTTCCCGCACTGGCGCTCGCACCGGCTCCCGCGCCGCGGCCGATTCCGGCACGCGCCCCGCGCGTCCACTGACGCTCGCGACCTGGCCCGCGAACGCTTGACCGCGGGCCGGGCGCGCGCTTTCAAGGGCTCGCGCTCGGCTCCGGGCGCCACGAGGAGGGGACCTGTTGCCGACCGCACGCTCTCGCACGCGCCGCAGGGCGCGTTTCTCCTGGCTCACGCGCCGCGCCGCACGGCGCGCGATCGCGCTCGGCGCCGTCGCGCTCGCGACGCTCGCCGGCTGCGGCGACGCCGGACCGCAGAGGCCGCAGCCGGGCGCGCTCGAGCCCTTCGGTGACGTCGACGCGTTTCTCACCGCGCGCGGCATCACCGGCTCGACGGAAGACCTCGCCTTCACGCCGGACGGCGAGCGCCTGGTGATGGGCGTGCCCGGCGGGTTGATCGCGCTCGACCCGCAGGGCGAGGCGAGCTCGCTGCCGCTCACCGGCGATCCGCTCCTGAACCCGCTCGGCGTCGCCTACGACCGCGCGGGCAACCTCTGGGTCGCCGACTCGGCGGGCAGCGCTCTGCGCCGCGTCTTGCCGTCGGGCGAGGTGACGACGCCGCTCACGACCGACGGCGAGCAGCCGCTCGTGGCGCCGAACTACGTCGCGATCGACCGCGAGGATCGCGTGCTGCTGAGCGACCCTTGCCTCGGCGAGCTGATCCGCTTCGACCCGGTGACGGGCCGCGTCGACGCCGTGCTGCGCTTCGACGTCGCGGACGAGGGCGGCC
The DNA here is from genome assembly GCA_036563615.1 of Candidatus Binatia bacterium. Lineage (NCBI taxonomy): Bacteria > Candidatus Binatota > Binatia (SeqCode) > Binatia bacterium. Next base: position 400,635 of record DATCMB010000014.1, on the reverse strand, counting down.
CGAACGGCTTCGCCTTCGCGCCCGACGGCCGGCTCTGGATCGCGACCGAGAACACGGCGCTGTTCTGCGGTCACTCCTTCGTCGGGCTCACCGACCCGGTCGCGAGCCTGCTCGTGGTCGACGTCGACGATGAGGGCTTCGGCACGCCGGAGACCGTGGTCGCGGACTTCGCGCTCTTCGGCGACGGCGTCGCCTTCGACGCGGCCGGCAACCTGTACGTGATCTTCGACACCGAGGTGAACTTCACGCTCGAGGAGAGCGCAATCTGGTTCCTGCCGCCGGGCGGCGCGGTGCTCGAGAAGCTGGTCGGCGTCTCGGACCGCGTGCTCGCGAACCTCGCGTTCGGCAGCCGGCCGTTCGGCGACCAGACGCTCTACGTCTCGCTGCTCGCGGTGCCGCCGTTCACCTCGCCGAATGCGCGCGGCGCGGAGCGCATCGAGGTCGGGATCCGCGGCTTGCCGCTCCTGCCGTGAGCGTCGCGACGTCCCTGCAGCATCTCGTCGGCGCCTGCGTGCGCCACGCGACCGGCGCCGTCGTGCGCCACGCGTTGGGCAGCGTCGTGCGCCACGCCGCCGGCGCGCTCGCGCGCTGAAGCAGGCGTAGACATGGAGCTCCCGCCCGGGGTCGCGCTGCTCGTCCTGCTCGCCGCCGCCTTGCACGCGGCGTGGAACGTGCTCGTCAAGATCGGCGGCGACCGCCTGCTCGTGCAGACGACGATCATCGGCACGGGGTCGCTCGCGAGCGCGCTGCTGCTGCCGTTCGTCGCGCTGCCGAACCCCGAGAGCGTGCCGTTCCTCGTCGCGAGCGTGGCGGTGCACAACGTGTACTTCTTCTTCCTGCTGCGCTCGTACGCGGTCGGCGACCTAAGCCAGGTCTATCCGATCGCGCGCGGCACCTCGCCGCTCGTGGTCGCGCTGCTCGCGGGACCCCTCGCGGGCGAGCAGCTCTTCGCGACCGGCTACCTCGGCGCGACGCTGGTCACGCTCGGCATCGCGAGCCTCGCGAGCGGGCGGCGCGCGATGGAGGACGGCCGCGCGGTGACCTACGCGTTGATCACCGGACTCCTGATCGCCTCCTTCACGCTGATCGACGGCATCGGCATCCGGCGCGCGGAGAGCGCGCTGTCCTTCATCTTCTGGATGCAGGCGCTCGAGATCGTGCCGCTCGGCGGCTTCGTGCTGCTCTTTCGTCGCGAGCGCGTGCGGCCGTTCCTTGCCACGAACGGCGTGCGCGGCGTGCTCGGCGGCATGCTCGGCGGGGTCATGGCGGCGACGGCGTACGCGCTCGTGCTCTGGGCCTACAGCCGCGCGGCGCTGGCGCCGGTGTCGGCGCTGCGCGAGACCAGCGTCGTGATGGCGGCGCTGTTTGGCGCGCTGTCGCTCGGCGAGCCGTTCGGCCTGCGTCGCGTCGTCGCGTCGGCGGTCGTCGTGCTCGGCGTCGCGCTGCTCAACCTTTGACGTTTGCACCCGGGCGACGTCGCGCAGACAATCGCCGCCCGATCTCATGCCGGCTCTCTCGGAGACGACGCGGCAGCGGCTCCTGCTGCTCGCGATGGCGCTGCTGCAGGCGGGCTTCCTCGTCGTGCGCGCGCGTCCCTACGGCAGCGCGGCGCACGGGCTCGTCGCGACGCTCGCCGGCGCGGGCTTCGCAGCCGCGCTCGCGCTCGCGTTCGTGCCGGCGTCGAGCGCGCTGCGCCTGCGCGAGCTGCTGCTCGGTGCTGCGGCGACGCGCGGGCGCGCGCTCGCCGTGCTGCTTGCCGCGACCGTGGGCGTCGGCGTCGCGAGCGCGTTCACGCAGCAGGCGCCGAGCTGGGACGAGAAGTGGGTCCTGCACGCCGCCGAGACCTGGGCGCGCGGCGGCGCGCGGGAGCTGTTCGCGCGCTACGGCGAGAACCCGTGGCTCGGCCCGCAGCACCCGCCGCTCGTGCCGATGCTCTACGGTACGCTCGCGGATCTCGTCGGACCGCGTCTCAAGGCGCTGCGCCTCCTGAACCTCGTCTTCGGCTGCGGCGCGATCGCCGCCGCCTACCTGATCTTCGAGCAGCTCTACGACCGCGCGACGGCGTTGGTCGCGAGCCTCGTGCTGCTCGCGTCGCCGCTCTTCGTGCGCATCGCGTCGGCCGCGACCAACGACATGCCGCTCACGTTCTTCTTCCTGCTCGCGGTGCTGCTCGCGCTGCGACTCGTCCGGGAGCCGCGCGACGGGCTCGCGGTCGCGCTCGGGCTCGCGATCGGCGTCGGCATGCTCGTCAAGTACACGATGCTGCTCGTCGTGCCGGTGCTGCTCGTGCTCGTCCTGATCTTCCGCGCGACGCCGCTCTTGCCCCGCTACCTGCCGACGGTGGGCGCGATCGCGCTCGCCATCGTGCTCCTGTGGCTCGACTTCGCGTGGGAGGCGGGTCTTCTCGGTGCGCAGCAGGACCGCATCGCCCAGCTGGTGACCGTCGCGAGCCGCTCGCCCGGCTGGGCGCTCGACTCGATCTTCACCAAGACGCCGTCGGCGCTCGGCGTCTACGTCGTCCCCTTCGTGCTGCTCGGCGCCGTGCGCGCGTTTCGCGACCGCAGCGCGAGCGACGTGCTGGTGCTCGCGTGGATCGCGCTCGTCAGCGTGCCGCTCGTCCTGACGCTGCCCGACAACCGCTACTTCCTGCCCGCGTTCCCGGCCTTCGCGCTGCTCGCCGCGCGCGCGCTGCTCGCGCGTCCCGCGTGGACCGTGCCCGCGCTCGCGCTCGCCTGGGTGCTGTGCGCGCTGACGCTCGTCTTCTACGCGCGCATCGACCTCGCGCAGAGGGTATTCCTCTTCCATTGACGGCGACGCCGAAGAGCGACGGAGAACTTCGCCGCGTGGTTCTCGACGCGGCACGCGAGTTCAACGCCGGGCGCTTCTTCGAGGCGCACGAGGTGCTCGAGGAAGCGCTCGACGACGTGCCCGACGCGCTGTGGCCGCTCTTCCTCGGCCTGATCCAGGTCGCAGTCGGCTACCACAAGCTCGCGCACGGCTACGACGGCGCGGCGCGCATGCTCGAGCTCGGGCTCGTCAAGCTCGCAGATCTGCCGGACGACGCGCTCGGCATCGCGCTCGGCGCGCTGCGCGCGCGTGCGGCATCCGACCTTGCGCGGCTGCAGGCAGGGCAGGGCGACGCGATCGACCTGCGCGCGACGCCGCCGCGTCTCCTGCCGGCGCGCTGAGCTCTGCCGTGCGCGCGGGCGTCGGCGTGCTGCAGCGGAGCGTCGCGTGCCCAGCTCCGCCCGTGCGCGCGCTGCTCACTCGTCCTTCTGCTCGATCGCCTCGCCCGCGAGCACGAGCTCGCCGCGCTGGTTGCGGCAGGTCGTGCGGCAGCGCAGCCGCTTCTGCGCGGGCAGGATCTGCACGACCTCGGAGCGCGCGGTGATCGTGTCGCCGACCCGCACCGGGCGCAGGAAGCGCAGCGTCTGCTCGACCGACAGCGCGCCCGGGACGCCGAGCAGGAGCGCGTTCGCCGCCGACACCAGGCTCGCGGTCAGCATGCCGTGCACGACCCGGCTGCCGAAGCGCGACGCGCGCCCGTAGGCCTCGTCGAGGTGCGCGGGGTGGTGATCGCCGCTGAGCCGCGCGAAGGTCTCGACGTCCTCCTGCGTGAAGGTGCGCGTGACCTCGGCGTGGTCGCCGACGCGGAAGTCGGCGAAGCGCTTCTCTGCGTAGGTCGGTGGCACCGCGGCGCACTGTAGCGAACCGGGCGACGCTCGGACACGAGCCTCGCCGCGCCGGACGACGTGCTAGTGGCGTCCGGCGCGGTCTGGTAGTCGTGGGCCGTGTCTTGGGACGAGCGCTGCCCGGTCGAGCGGACGTCGTGCGTGGCGAAGCGAGCCCGCGCGAGCGTCGCTCCGCGCTCGACGCGCTCGCAGATCCGCGGGCCCCGCACGCCGACGCGCGCGGTGCGCCGCACGCCGGCGCTCTGACGCGCGCCCCGCACGGCGGGACGGCTTCCCCAATGGCGAACGACGCGCGCTGGGACCGCCTGCGCTACGGGCCGCTGCTGCGGCTCGCGAGCGCGTCGCCCGCGGGCGCCCGGCTGTTCGCCGCGCTCGCCTCGCACGTCGAGCACCGCCGCGACCCCGAGCGTCGCCGCGTCGCGGAAGACCGCATCATGCGCTGGCTCGGTGCGACTCCGAGCGAGGCGGCGCGGATCTTCCGCGCGGGTCTCTACTCCGAAGCCCTCGAGGAAGCCGATTCGGCGCGCTGGATGCGCCTCGAGAGGCCGCCCGTCGAGGAGGTCGAGCTCGCCGGCTTTTCCCGGCAGGGCGGCAGGCCGCGCATCTACGGCGCGCTGCACGCCGGCAGCCCGGTGCACGCCTACCTCGCGATGCGCGCGCGCGACGAGCCCGACGTGCGCATCATCGCGCGCGAGCTCGACGAGCGAAACCCGATGCCGCGCGCGAAGCTCGCGTTCGCGATGCGCAAGGTGGCGTGGGTCGAGCGGATGGCGGGGACGCGCTTCATCGACACCGACGCGAGCGCGATCCTGCTGGCGCGCGACCACCTGCTCGCCGGGCGTCCGCTCTTCGCCGCGATCGACGTCCCCGGCGACGTCGTCGCGCGCGCGGGACGCGTGTCGCTGTTCGGCGAGCCGGTGCTGATCGCGGCGGGCGTCTTCCACCTCGCCGCGATGACCGGCGCGGACATGCAGCTCGTCGTGTCGATGCGCCGTGGTGACGGATTCGTCGCCCGCTGCCGTCCGCCGATCGAGGGCAAGAGCGTCGACGAGCTGCTCGCGGCGATGGCGCGCGAGATGGAGGCCGTCATCCGCGAGCAGCCGGGCGAGCTCTGGTTCTGGCCGTACTTCGTCGCGGCGGAAAGCGGCGGTCGCGAACGGAGTCCGTAACGGAGGGCAGCGCAGTGCCGGACGAGACGCTCGACGACAAGGTGCAGAACTGGTTCCAGCGCCAGACGCGCGAGGTGGCCGAGCCCGCGACGCCGCCGTCGCTCGCGGCGCTGATCGCGCGCCGCGGCGCGGAGCCGCCGGCGGAAGCCGCGCTGCGCGCGCACGCGCTCGGTGCGCGCGGTCTGCGCCTGCCGCCGCAGGAGCTCATCGACTGGGTCGGCGGCGGCGACGTGCACGTCTTCCAGACCGTCGGCCTGCTCAACACCTGGCAGGTGCTGGTGTACTGCCGGCTGCGTCCCGACGAGCGCGTCCTCGAGCCGGGCTGCGGCTGCGGACGCAACGCGCGCTGGCTCGCGCCGTACCTCTCGAACGGCGGCAGCTTCGACGGCTTCGACGTCCACCGGCCGTCGATCGAGTGGGCCGCGGAGGCGATCACGCGCGTCTACCCGAACGTCCGCTTCCGCCACGCCGACGTCGCGAACAGCAACTACAACCCGTCGGGCACGCTGCGCGACTCGGAGTACGTCTTTCCGTACGACGCCGGCGCGTTCGACGTCGTGTTCCTGCCGTCGGTGTTCACGCACCTGACGCGCTCGGGCTTCGAGCACTACGCGCGCGAGATCGCGCGCGTGCTGGCGCCGGGCGGCCGGGTGCTCTCGTGGCATTTCTTGCTTGACGATACCGCGCGCGAGCTCGTGCGTGCGGGACGCTCCGCGCTGCCGCTCGCTCCGTGGGACGACGTCTCGTGGGTGATGGAGCCCGAGAACCCGTGCGCGGCGATCGCGTTCGACGAGGCGTACGTGCTCGAAACCTTCGAGCGGGTCGGGCTGCGTCCCGAGTTCGTCTCGCACGGGACGTGGTCGGGGCGGGTGCCGGACGGCCTGGTCGACGCGCAGGACCGCGTCCTGGCGGTGAAGCCCGGCTAGCGCGGGCTCACGCGCTGGGTGGCTAGGCGCTCGACGTCTGCGAGACCAGCGACTCGACCAGCGCGACCAGGTCGTTCACCGAGCGCGCGTCGATCAGCCCCTCGCTCGGCACGCGGACGTCGAACTCCGAGTCGAGCGCGGTCGCGATCTCGGCGAGCGTCAGCGAGTCGGTCTCGCCGAGCTCCTCGATCGGCACCGTCGGCCGCACGTCCTCGAGCGGCACGCGCATCACCTCGGCCACCACCTTGCGCACCCGGTCCAGCGTCGTCATGGCAGGCAACCGACGTCGGGTAGCACGCGCTCCTTCGCGCCGCCACGCGACGGGAAGCGCTTGCCGCGCTCCGCGGGGCGCGATAGGCGCAGACTCGGCGCGGGACGCAGCCGAGCGAGCCGCGCGAGCGAGGAACGCCTACGGAGCGTGCGAGGTCGAAAGGGCGGGCCCGCACGGGCGGGTCGAAGGCCGGCGAGCCGGAAGGTGGCCGCGCCGCCGCGTCGCTGCGCTACGCGGCGCTGGTCGACACGGACGGCGAGCGGCTGATCGCGGACTTCCCCGACTGCCCCGGCTGCCGCGCGGTCGCCGACGCCGAGGAGGAGATGCGCCGGGTGGCGCGCGACGCGCTCGAGCGCTGGCTCGAGCAGTCGCTCGCGGCGAAGCGCGTGCCGCCCAAGCCGTCGATCGCGGTGATCTCGCGCGACTGGTTCGAGTGGATCGAGATCTCGCCGGCGCTCGCCGAGAAGCTGGAGCAGCGCTGGGCGGAGGTGCGACGCACGGCGGGTCCGCCGCGGACGCGACGCTGACGGCGTCGCCGGGCGTCGGGGGTCAGGAGGAGAGCAGCAAAAGGAAAGGGCTCCGCACGGCCGCTGCCGCGCGGAGCCCTTTCTCGTTTCAGTTGTTCGCCGCGCCCTCGAGGATCCAGCGGCGGATCGCGTCGAGCTGCTCCTGCGTGAGCGGCGGCGCGTTGAGCGGCATGCGCGAGCCGATGCCGGTGCCCTCGACCTTGTTGAACAGGTAGCTCAGGTCGGGATCGAACGGGTCGACGTAGAACTTCTGCCGATCCTGCGTCGACGTCACCAGGAACGTTCCGGCCCACGAGTGGCCCGTGCTCAGGTCGACGGGGCCCGCGCCGCCCTCGACGTGGCACGCGAGGTTGGTCGCGCACGTGGCGGTGAAGATCGGCTGCACGTTGCCGCTCAGCGTCGACGCGGTGCCCGGCGGGTAGAGGAACGAGCCCGGCAGCGTCACCTCGGAGATCTGCACGAACGAGCCCGGGTTGCACGGCGCCTCGGCGCACGGACCGGCGCCGAAGCAGCGGAAGCTGAACTGCGACTCGGCAGGGTTCGGGGACGGCGCCTCGCCGATCTGCTCGCACCAGATGAACTGCGGCTCCGCGCTGTCGTCGGTGAAAAAGACGTTGCCGGTGATGGTGCGGTCCTCGAGGTTCCAGGTGATCGCCCAGCGCTGGTTGGGCGGCACGTCCTTGTTGATCAGGTAGCGCCCCGAGTCGGGCGTGAGCTGGATCCCGGACGTGCGCTGCGCGTGCGCGGCGTCCGCGAGTCCGAAGGCGATGACCGTCGCGATGGCGGCCCGGCTTCCCCAGGCCAGCAGAAGGCTCTTGCCGTGTCGTGACATCCGTAGCTCCTCTTTTCCCCGTGCGTCCCGTGCGGTGACCGCAGCGGGATGCGCCGACGCGATGGGCCCTCCGGCCACGCGTCCCTGCGACTTCATGGATCGGCCCGTGCGGTGGGACCCCACCCGGCCGCGGGCCGATGGTGTCACAGGGCCTGCGGGCCGACAATGCATAGACGGGGTTCCGGGGGCCGCGTTACGTCCGTACGCACGTCGATTCCGCCCGCTCGCGCGGACCAGGTTGGTGCGGCGGGCGCTCGCGCCCGCCGTCGGCGTCGCTACTGCTCGATCCGCACCGTCAGCGTCACCTGACCGCGGAGCTCGATCTCGCCGGCGCTGATCGTGGTCTCGGGCGCCGCCTCGGCGTCGGCGACCGCGGCCTTCATCATCATCGGCACTGGACGCGGCGGGAAGATGCGCTGCTCCTCGATGCGCAGCACCGGTCCGACCCGCACGCCGGCTCCGGTCGCCGCGGCCTCGGCGCGGGCGCGCGCGTCGTCGACCGCGAGACGCAGCGCCTCGCGCTCGAGCGCGTCGCGCTCCTTGAGGTCGAAGCGCACGCCGCCGACGTTGGTCGCGCCGGCCGACACCGCGGCGTCGATGATCTTGCCGACGCTCGCGACGTCGTCGAGCCGCACCTCGATCGCGTCGCGCGACAGGTAGTCGCGCGCGATGCGGCGTCCCTGGTCCCAGTCGTACTCGAGCTGCAGGTCGTAGGCGACGGTCTTGATCTGGTCGTCCTTGACGCCCGCGGCGGCGAGCTTCTTGCGGACCGCGTCCATCGCGGCTGCGGTCTCGCGTTGCGCCTCGCTCGGGTTCTTGTCGCGCGACTCGACCGAGACGGTGACGAACGCGCGGTCCGGCGCCGCGCGCACGACGCCCTCGCCGTTGACCACGATCGAGGGCGGCTTCTGCTCCTCCTGTCCCTGCGCGCGCGCCGCGGGCGCCAACGCCAAGGGGACCAGAGCGAAAACCGAGAGGGTCGCGACCAGGTGCCTCATGGGGCCGTCCTATACGGGGGGTCGCGGCCTGTCGAATCGGGCAGTACAGTCGCCAGGGTGGCGCGGCGGAACCGGGTCGGGACCATCTCGCTGACGGTCGCGGTGGCTGGCGCCGTCGCCTCCCGAGCTGCGCTCGCGGTCGGACCCTACGCGGGCGCGCCCTGGCTCGAGGTGATCGCCGCGGGCTTCGAGGCGGCCGTGGTCGGCGGGCTCGCCGACTGGTTCGCCGTGACCGCGCTCTTCCGCCACCCGCTCGGCCTGCCGATCCCGCACACCGCGATCATCCCGCGCCGGCGCGAGAAGATCATCGAGAGCATCGTCTCGATGGTGCAGAACGAGTGGCTCTCGCCCGAGGTGATCGGCGCGCGGCTCGCGCGCATCGCGCCGAGCGCGCTGCTGCTCGAGTGGCTCGAGGACCCGTCGCACGTCGAGCGCCTCGGCGGTCCGATGCGCGATCTCTTGCGCGCGCTCGCGCGCACGCTCGGCGAGGAGGAGGTGCACGCGTTCCTCGAGCGCACGATCCGCAACCAGCTGCGCGACGTGCCCGCCGATCGCACGGCCGCGCGCTGGCTCGCGACCGCGGTCGACAGCGAGGACGCGGCCGCGGTCGTGCAGTCGCTCGCGCTGTCGCTCGCGAACCTCGCCGACCGGCCGAGCACCGCGGCCGAGCTGCAGTGGTGGATCGAGCGCTCGGCGGAGAAGCTGCGCGAGAGCGGCAAGCGGGTCGTGCCGTTCTTCCTGCGGCGTCCGGTCGTGCAGCGGAAGATCGTCGAGGCGGCGTGCTCCTACGCGTCCTCCGAGCTGCGGCTCGCGGCGCACGACCCCGAGCACCCGCTGCGTCGCGCGGCGCTCGCGACCGTGCGCCGCTACGCGCAACGCCTCGCCGACGGCGATCCCGAAGCGACCGCGCAGCTCGCGCGCGTGCGCGACGCGCTCTTCGAGAGCATGGAGCTGCGCCCGATCGTCGCCGATGCGCTCGCGCGCCTGCGCGAGCAGCTCGACCGCGAGCTCGCCGACCCGCGCGGCGCGCTGTCGACCTTCCTCGACCGTCAGATGCGCGACGGCATCATCCGCCTGCTGTCCGACCCGCAGCGCCGCGAGACCTTCGACCACTGGGTGCGCGCGACCGCGATCGACCTGCTCGAGCGTCACCACGACCAGATTGGCTTGACGGTGCGCGAGAACCTCGAGGCGCTCGAGACCGGCCAGCTCGTGCAGCAGATCGAGGACCGCGTCGGCTCGGACCTGCAGTTCATCCGCCTGAACGGCGCGCTCGTGGGCGGGCTGATCGGGCTCGTGCTGGCGGTGCTGAACCGCGTGCTCGGCTGAGCGCCGCCGCGTGCTCGGCGGAAGCGCTCCGTGTGACGGACGTGTCGGGGCGCCGCCGCAGCGGCAGCAACGGCGAGCGCCGCTTCACGGCACATCACCGCGCGGAAGCGCACGCGTCCCTCGACCCCGCGGCGCGCACGGCAACGCGTGCGGCGTCGGCTCGCGGAGAAAAGCGGTCACGTCGGCGGGCGACGAACGCTCACGCGCCGCCGCTGAACGGCGTTCAAGCCGATTGAACGCCTCGGCGACGGACACGCAGGAGAAAGGAGGTCCGCCATGAACATCCTGCTGTCGGCGACGGCCGTGGTCGCGCTGCTCGTCGCCGGATCTGCGCACGCGTCGGAGCTCTCGACGTTCGAGTCGAAGCTGCAAAAGTACGCAAAGCGCAACAATCGGATCAACTCGGTCTGCGTCTGCCAGGATGGCGGCGCGATGCACGGTCGGGCCGGGTACGTCGGCGACGAAACGGTCACGCCGCAGTCCGGGACGCGAGCCGTCAGCGTGAGCTGCGGGATCCCGAGCTTCGGCCCCACCGGGAACCTCACCGGGGTCCACCTCTGCCACCCGTTCGTGGTGCTTGCCCAGTGAGGAGCGACGCGATGAAGAAGCCCGCCATTCTCGCCGTGCTCGCCGTTTCGACCGGGTTGCTCGCCTCCGCGACCGCGGCAGGCGCCGCGACGGATCTGCAGAAGCTCAAGAAGAGAGTCGCCGCCTATGCGGCGCGTCGGACCGACGGCCTCGAGGGCTTCTGCACGTGCCCGAACGGAAGCTCGCCCTACGGCCGCGCCGGCCGCCTGCGCTACCAGCTTTCGACGACTTCGTCGGGCCAGCGCGGGATCACGGTCTGGTGCCAGACGGAGCTCTACGACGCGCAGGGCGATCGCCTGTCGACCGACGTCTGCTTGACGTTCCAGCCGATCGGCAAGTGATCCCGCCGCGCGGCTAGATCCGCGCTTCTTCGAGATCGTCGAGCGCAGCGCGTGGTACGCGCGGTCCGAGCGCGCCGCACCAGCGGTCGCCCGGGCCGCGCACCATGGCGCCGTCGTCGGCGATCCCGAGCTCGCTGCGCACCTCCGCGAGCGGGCGCTCGACCACGCTCCACGGATCCCAGTCCAGCGCGACGACGTCCTCCGTGCAGCACTCGCCGCGCTCGACCGCGGCGACGTAGGCGCGCGGGTCGAACTCGGCGCGCCACGTGGAGAGCGTCGGGTCCGCCTGCACGGCGATCTGCAGCTGGAGGAACAGCAGCGCGGTCGAGCCGCCGTAGCCCTGGCCGCCGGCGCCGCTGTAGAAGCCCGCGAGCGCGAGCTCGCCGCGCGGCGTGGTGTCGTAGCCGGTCAGCACGTGGTGCACGTCGTGCTTGAACAGCATGCGCGAGTGCATCGCGCCCGGCTCGCCGGGGATGCCGAGCTCGTTGTCGCGCCAGTAGTCGAGCAGCGCTCGGCCGACGGTTCCCTCGGGATGCGCCGCGAAGGCGTGCACGCGCGCGGCGAGCTCGGGGTCGGCGTCGCGGTGCACGAGCCCGCGCAGGTAGAGCGCCACCGAGCGCGCGAAGCTCGAGCGGCCGACGTCGGCGCGCGAGCCGCGGTAGGCGTCGAGCGCGAGCATCGTGTAGTGGCGGCGCGCGGTCCGCTCGGCGCTCTCGACGTCGTGCTCGCTCGCGCGGAAGCGCTCCGCGAGCCGGCGCACGACGCGTCCGCGGTCGTGCTGGTACTCGGCCTCGAGCAGCGGCAGCGCGACCGACAGATGAAGCAGGTTGGCCCGGACCTCGGGATCGAGCACGCGGCGCTCGATCTCGTTGGGCAGGGTCACCGGCAGATCGTCGAGGTCGACGCGGGCGCGCAGCACGTGCTGGCGCAGACCCTCGAGCGTCGTTTGGTGCACCGGGTCGAAGGGCAGCAGGCCTTCCGCCGTGGCGACCGCCTTCAGGGTCTGCAGGATGACGCTGGCCTCGGCCGGCGTGCGATCGAACAGCTTGCGCATCTCTCCTCCGTCCGCGGCCGCGCGTGGGCCGATGCCCTAACGTCGGCCGGGTACGGAGGAGACTTGATCCTCGACGCTCAGCGGCGCTCGACGATCACGCCGGGCGGCGGCTCGGCGAGCAGGAACGGCGCGAAGCTGCGGTCGCCCGCGAGGTAGACCTTGAGGAAGGGCAGAACCCAGCGCTTGACGCGCTCGTGCGCCTCGTCCTGCGTGAGCGTCGCCGGCGGATTGCAGTCGGGGCCGGGGAAGCAGCCGTCGGAGAAGGCGTAGTGCCCAGCATCCTCGATGCCGACCAGCAGCTTCGGAGCGCTCGAGCGCTCGTAGGCGGCGAGGATGCCGGGGTTGTTCACCACCGAATCGATCGCGCCGAACATGGTGAGCGACGGGACGTCGAGCGACGAGTTCGGCCCGGTCGCGGCCGCGAGCGGCATCGCGACCACGAAGCGCTCGTCGATCGCGGTCGCGAGATAGGTCGTGAGCCCGCCGAAGGAGTGGCCGCTCATGCCGAGGCGCCGCTCGTCGATCGCGCCGAAGAGCGGCGAGCTCGGGTCGCGGTTCGCCTCGAGCATCTGGTCGAGCGTGAACACGACGTCCTGCGGGCGCTCGACGGCCGCGGCGGCGAGCGCCGACTGCGCCTGGCAGTCCGGGAACTCGAAGATCGTGTTCCCCGGGTGCGGCGGCGCGACGACGATGAAGCCGTGCGAGGCGAGCCACGGCGTCAAGAACAGGCTCTGACGGGGATAGCCGCACGAGCCGTGCGAGAAGACGAGCAGCGGGTACGGTCCGCCGGAGAGCTCGAGCGGCGCGTCGCGCACCGCACGCTCCCCTTCGTCGATCGGTCCCGAGCCGTCCTGCGCCGGGTACCAGACGAGCACGTCGAGGACGCGCTCCTGCGACGGATCGACGGCGGACGGCTTGACCAGACGCAGCTCGCGGACGCCCGGGGTGTACGGCCCGTTCTCGCGGGTGTCGACGCAGGTGCCGGCGGTCCACTCGAGGACGTCGGCGCAGGTCTCGAGCTCGGTGCACGGACGCCGTCCGGTCGGGCTGCGCAGCGGGCTCACCGGACGGCGCAGCGACGTGTCGAGCGCGGGCGGCGGCGTGATCGGCAGCCGCGTGACCCCGCCGCCGGTCGTGCGGCAGCTCGCCGGCGACGTGATCCGGCACGAGATCCCGGCGCCGGTGCCGCGCGGCACGCTCGCGCAGGCGACGTCGTTCGTGCCGCACACCGAGCCGCGCACGACGTCGCGCGCGGTCGCGGCGCAGCCCTCGCTCAGCTCGCCGCGCTCGCGCGCGAGCTCGATCTGCGCTCTCGCGCAGGTCTCGTAGTCCGCGCGCGTCCGACCCGGCGTGCCGTCGTACGAATCACACGGACACTCCTCGTCGATCGCGGCGCGCACCGCGGCGAGCGCGCGCTCGTCGGCGAGCGCCGTTTCGCCTTCGCGGCACTGCGCGCGCGCGTCGGGCGCGCCCGGGCCGAGGGCCAGGGCGGCGAGCAGCAGAAGCGTGGTGAGCGAGATCCGGGTCGGCGTCATGCGCGGGATCATGATTGCGCCGAGGCTCGCGCACAAGACCGATAGCGCACGTCAGGGCGCGTACGCGTGGCGCGGGAACGCGTTGCCGATGCGCCGCAGGATCTCGAAGATCCAGAAGATCTGCGGGTAGACGATCGGCTTGCCGCTGGTCAGCAGCGCCCCTGCGACGTCGCGCTCGGGATCGGCCCAGGTGACGATGTTGGTGAAGCCGATGTGGCCGTAGGCGTGCGGCGTGTACGGTCCGTAGAGGCTGAACCACTCGCCGCCGAGCATGAAGCCGAGGCCGTAGCGGAACGGCAGGACGAGCGTGAAGTCGGGCTCGAGGTAGGAGTGCTCGGCGGTCGCGCGCCGCACGGTGCGGCGGTCGAAGATGCGCACGCCGTCGAGCTCGCCGCCGCGGCGCAGCAGCTCGTAGAAGCGCGACGCCTCGTTCGCCGTCGCGACGACGTTGCCGGACGGGAAGATGCTCGTCAGGAAGCGTCGGTCGTTGCTCATCTCGACCACCTGCTGCACGGGCAGGCCGAGCGCGCGCTGGAAGAGCGTCGAGACCGGCGGCAGCGGCGGCGGACCGGTGAAGGCGTTGACGGCGACCTGCGGCACGTCCTCGGGGGCGACGCCGTAGTTCATCCAGCGGAAGCCGAGCGGCGCGAGGATGCTCTCCGCGAGGTAGGTGCGGATGTCCTTGCCGGTCACCCGGCGCACGACCTCGCCGAGCAGGAAGCCCGTCGTCACCGCGTGGTAGGCGAGGCGAGTGCCCGGCCGCCACAGCGGACGCTGCTCGCAGAGCAGCTCGACGATGCGGTCGGGGTGCTCGAGCAGCGTCGGGTCCATCGAGTCGGCGGGCGGGTTCGGCACGCCCGCGCGGTGCGCGAGGATGTGCCGGAACGTGATGCTCTCCTTGCCGTGGCGCGCGAACTCCGGGATGTACTCCGCGATCGCGTCGTCGAGCCGGATCAGATTGCGCTGGTCCATGAGGTGCAGGACCATCGCGGTCACCGGCTTCGAGCCCGACAGCAGGCAGAAAGGCGTGTCGGGCGTCGCCAGCACCTTCGGCGCGTCGGGCGGGTCGTTCGGCGAGTTGCCGCGCGCGTGGCCGATCGCGCGGTCGAGCACGACGTGGCCGCGCCAGCGCACGCAGAGCGCGATCGCCGGGTGCGCGCCGCTCGCATAGAGGCTCTGCACCGCCTGCCAGATGCTCTCGACGGCGTCGCGGTCGAGCCCGAGGTCGCGCGGCGGGACCTCGGCGTCGGGTCGCACCGTGGTCACCTCGTCGAGCGACTCGGGCACGCGGCACAGCGGGTAGAGCGCGGACAGCATCGGAGCGGCTTCGCTCTAGCGGAGGCGCGGAGAGCGGGCCATACGCTTCGTGCGACGCGGCCGAGGCGCTGCTGCGCGCAGCCGCCGCGGCGCGTGGCGCACCGTCGGGACCAGCGCGACGCTCACGTCCGCTTCGTGGCCTTCCCGTCCTTCCCGTCCGCGCCGTCCGCCTCGTCGGGCTTGCTCGCGTCGTCCCGCTTCTGACGCAGCCAGACGCGCATCGCGCCGTCGTTGCCGTCGCGGTCGAGCTCGCGCTCGAAGCGCTCGACCAGGTCCGTCTTGTGCTGCTCGAGCCAGCCGGGGATGGCTTGACGCAGCACGCCGACGCCGCCCGGGCTGCCGCGGCCCTTGCCGTAGACGATCCGGATCACGGTCTCGCCGGCGGCGTGCGCCTCGGTGACGAAGCGCTCGGTCGCCTCGATCGCCTCGCGCGGACGGAGACCGTGCAGGTCGAGCGTCGGAACGAGCCCGAAGACGTCGCGCAGCACGGTGCGCAGCCGCGCGCGAAAGCCAGTCATCCTCGTCGTCAGCGCCCCCTTGCGACCGCCGGCTCCCGCGTGCCGCCGAGGAAGAGCACGAAGGCGAGCAGCGCGGCGCCCGCGGCACAAACGAACATCGTACGGTGGCCGAAGGCGTTCACCACCGGACCCAGCGCGAACGAGCCCGAGGTGATGCCGAGGTTGAAGGTGCCGTTGTAGAACGCCTGCACGCGACCCAGCTGACCTTCCGCGGCGAGGTCGACGCTGAACGCGTTCAGGGTCGGGTAGACGACGCCCTGCGCGAGCCCGAACGACACGCCGGCGACGAGGAAGGTGAGCGTCGAGTCGACGCGGGCGAGCCCGTAGATCGAGACCGCGAGCCACGCCATGCCGGGCAGGATCATGCGCCTGAGCCCGATGTCGTCGGCGAGCTTGCCGGCCCAGAGCCGCGTCATGATCGCCATCGACGTGTAGGCCAGGAAGAAGACCGACACCGGGCCGAGCCGCGCGTCGACCGCGAAGGTCGGCACGAAGGTCATCACGGCGCCGAACGCGACGCCGCAGCAGAGCGTCGCGGCCAGGCTCACGACGAGCGCGCGCGGCATCGGCGCGCTCGCGCCGCTCGGCGCCTTGGGCAGCTCGGGCTCGGGCAGCGTCCAGGCGAGCGCGAGCCCGATCACCGAGAAGGCCGCTGCGACCGCGAACAGCACGTGGAAGCTCGCGACACGGAGGATCTGCTCGCCGAGCGTCGGGGCGAGGGCGTGCGTCGTGAGCGTCGAGATGCCGAAGAAGCCGAGCGCGGTGGCGCGGCGCTCGGGCGGCGCGAACGCCGCCGCGAGCGTCGACGCCGCGTTGAAGCCCGCCGCGAACGCGAGACCCTGCAGCCCGCGCAGCACGAACAGCGGCCAGCCGAGCTCGCGCACGAAGGCGAACGCGAGCGACACGACCGCCATCAGCGCGAGCCCGCTGCGCAGGAACACGCGGCAGCCGACGCGGTCGATCAGCGTGCCGACCAGGAAGACGCCGACCAGCCCCGCGATTCCCGTCGTCCCCATGACGAAGCCGACGGTCCGGTCCGTGCCGCCGAGCGCGCGCACGTGCAGCGGCAGCAGGAAGAAGGACGCGAACGTCATGAAGAAGCAGAAGTTCGCGACCGTCAGGCGCAGGAAGCGGCCGGACAGGACGCGAGCGTGCACGGGTTGCGCTGGGGCCGACAGCATGCGGCATCATGTGTCGCCGTTGCGCCGACCCGACGCAAAACCCGGCTCAGAGCGTCTTCAGGAACGCGACCAGATCTTCCTTCTCCTGCTGCGTGAGCTGCGTGCCCAGGACGAGGTTGAAGAACTCGACCGTGTCCGCGAGCGTCAAGAGCCGATCGTCGTGCAGATACGGTGGCGACTCCTTGATGCCGCGCAGCGGGAAGGTCTTGATCGGGCCGTCCGCGGCGGCGACGCGGCCGTTGATCATCTGCGCCTTGTAGAAGCGCTCGACCTGCAGGTTGTGCATCAGGTTGTCGGTGTAATACGGCGGGACGTGGCAGGACGCGCACTGGCCCTTGCCGAAGAAGATCTCCTCGCCGCGTAGCTCCTGCTCGGTCGCGCGCTCGCGGATCAGGCGTCCGAAGACGTCGAGCTTCGGCGCCGGCGGGAAGTCGAGTAGCTCCTGGAACTCCGCCATCGCGTGCACCTGGCTGCCGCGCTCGAGCGGGTTGATGCCCTTCTTGGTCGCGATCACCGGGTCGCCGTCGAAGTAGGCGGCGCGCTGCTCGAACTCGGTGAAGTCCTCGATCGTCTTGAGCGCGCGCTGCGAGCCGAACAGGCGCTGGATGTTGACCCCGCGCAGCGACGGCGTGTCGATGCGGTGGCGGAAGGCCTGCGGGCGGATGTCGCCGACGAGGTGCGTCGACGCGTTGGTGTGGCCGTTCGCGTGGCAGTCGAAGCAGGCGACGCCGCGGTGCGGCTCGGCCGAGCGGCGGTCGTCGGTGAAGTTGAACTGCTGCTGCGGGAACGGCGTGACGAGCAGGCGCAGGCCGTCGAGCTGCTTCGGGTTCAGGATGCCGTTGAACAGCTCGTAGAAGTTCTCGTTGGTGACCAGCTGGCCCTGCGAGACGTCGCCGAGGTCCGGACGCGTCGTCAAGTAGATCGCCGGCGGGAACTCGGGCAGGAAGTGCTCCGGGATGTCGAAGTCGACGTCGAAGCGCGTCAGGTCACGGCCCTCCTGACGCTTGATCTCGTCGATGTGCATCTTCGGGAACACCATGCCGCCTTCCTCGTGCTTCGGGTGCGGCAGCGGCAGGAAGCCCTTCGGGAAGAGGTCGCGCTCGCGGATCTCGTCGGGGGTCATCTGCGCGAGCTGCTCCCAGGTGACGCCGGGCGGCAGCTTGACGCGCACGCCTTCCTGGATCGGCTTGCCGCGCGACATCTTGGTGTCGGTCGACGGCTTGTTCGACAGGTCGTAGCGGCTCTCGAGGAGCTCCTGCTGGCGGCGCATGAACTGCGGCTTCTCGTCGCTCAGCTGCTTCATCAGCGCCGGGAAATCGATCTTCTCCGCGACCGGCGCGAAGCTCGTGTCGCCGCGCTGCGCGATGCCCGCCTGCTTCAGCTCCTCACCGATGCGCTGCGCGGGCGTGAGATCCTGCGCTTGCTGTCCTTGCGCCTGGGCTTGCTGGCGCGCTGCGGGCTGCCGTTGCTGCTCGGTCTGGGCGCTCGCGGGAAACGGCGCGGCGAGCGAAGTCGTGAGTAGGGTCGCCGCGAGCGCGGCGAGCGAAGCACGAAGATCCATGTAACCCTCCCCGATCCGTCGACGATGGTCGTCGTCGGGCCTCACTTTGTCGTGCGCCCGATGCAGGAGCAATGGCTCGGCCGCATGGCTTTCGCTCGTGCAGGCGCGCGATCAAGCGGTCGCCGCGCGTGGCCGATACGCCGGCAGGAGCCGTCTCGTACGGGCGGCTGGAGGCGCGCCCATGTCCCAATTCCTCGAGGTCATCGAATGGCTCGACGAGACCGGCACCGAGATCGTGCACCGGGTGCCCGAGTCCGGCTCGGGTGAGACCAAGCTCGGTGCGCAGCTCATCGTGCGCGACAGCCAGGCGGCGATCTTCTTCAAGAGCGGCCGCGGGCTCGACGTCTTCGGACCGGGACGGCACACGCTGTCGACGCTCAACCTGCCGATCCTGACCAAGGTCCTGGCGCTGCCCTGGGGCTTCACGAGCCCGTTCCGCGCCGAGGTCTACTTCGTCAACCTCAAGGTCTTCACCAACCTGCGCTGGGGGACGAAGGATCCGGTCGCGTTCAAGGACCGCGAGCTGGGGCTCGTGCGGCTGCGCGCGTTCGGCGCCTTCACCATGCGCGTCGTCGAGCCGCTGCTGTTCGTGAACAGCCTGGTCGGCACGCAGGGCGTGTTCTCGACCGCCGACATCGAGGACTACCTGCGCGAGGTGATCGTCTCGCGCCTGAACGACTACCTCGGCGAGAACGTCGAGAGCGTGCTCGACCTGCCGCAGCGCTACGACGAGATGGGTCAGGCCGTGCGGGCGCGCCTCGAGAGCGACTTCGCGAAGTACGGCATCGCACTCGTCGACTTCCTGATCGGACGCATCACGCCGCCCGAGGAGGTCCAGCGCAGGATCGACGACCGCGCCGGCATGGCGGCGATCGGCGACCTCGACGCCTACTTGAAGTTCCGCGCCGCGAACGCGCTCGGCGGCACGGGCCATGGTGGCGGCGGTGGGGCGAACGGAAGCGGCGCCGGGCACGACGCTGGCGCGGCGAACGCGATGGAGATCGGCCTTGGCGCCGGTCTCGGCATGCTGCTGCCCGGCATGGTGCTGCGCTCGCTGCGCGGCGAGCCGATCACGTCGTCCGCGATGCTCGAGCGCGAGGGCTTGCACTGTCCCGAGTGCCACGCCGCGGTGTCGCCGGACTGCCGCTTCTGTCCGCACTGCGGGCACCAGCTGGTGGTCGCGCGCAAGTGTCCGCGCTGCGACAAGAACGTCACCGCGCAGGCGAACTTCTGCCCGGCGTGCGGCGTCGATCTGAGCCGCAAGCTGACCTGCACCGCCTGCGCGACGCGGCTCCCGCACGGAACGCGCTTCTGCTTCCACTGCGGCGAGAAGGTGGTCGAGCCCGCTCCGCCGCAGGCGCGCTAGATGATGCGCGCCGCCGCGACGTGGGGCGCAGCCGCGCAGGCGTCGCACGTCGTCGCGACGAGCTGTCCGCGCTGCGGCGCGCCGCTCGACTTCGCCGAGGCGAGCAACGCGGTGCGCTGCGCGCACTGCGGGGTCGTGCTGCTCGTCACCGGGCGGCGGCAGGTGCTGAGCTACACGGTCGCGCCGCGCATCGGCCGGCGCGAGGCGCGCGAGCTCGTGGGTGGCGTGCGTCCCGTGCGTGCGCCCGCGACGTCGCACGCGGAGCCGCGTCTGCTGCTCGTGCCGTACTACCGGCTCACGGCCGAGGAGCTCTCGTGGCAGCGCCAGCGGATCGTCACGCGCCGTCGTTCGCCGCTCGAGCGGCTCGATCACCTCGGCGAGAGCCTGCTCGACCTCGCGTCCTCAGCTGGCGTGGCCAGCGAGAAGCGCGAGACGATCGAGCTCGTCGGCCGCCGCATCGAGCGCAGCTTCCTCGCCTGCGAGGCGGGCGGCGTCGCGAGCTGGTCGCTGGGCGTGCGCACCGGTGTGCTGCGCCTCGAGCTCTTCCGGCGAGACGCGCTCGACCCGACCACCACCGTGCTGCCGCCGACGCTCGCGCGCGACGCCGCGCTCGCCCGCGCGCTGACGCCGCTGCGCGACGTCGACCTCGTGCACCGCGACGTCCTGCGCGCGACGCTGTCGCTGATCTACTTCCCGCTGTGGGTCGTCGAGACCTCGGCGCGCGGCATGCGAGGCGTGACCGCGCGTGTGGCTGTGCTCGACGCCGTGTCGGGCGCGATCGTCGCGCGCGACCTGGATCCCGCGGCGCTGGCCTCCGCGGCGTCGGCGAGCGCGCCGCCCGATCGCGTGCTCGGCTTCCGGCCGCTCACCTGCCCGAACTGCGGCTGGGATCTGCCGCTGCGTCCGGAGGACGTCGTCTTCCACTGCGCGTCGTGCGAGCGGACGTGGGAGCTCCTCGGCGAGGAGCTCGAGCAGATCGCGAGCACGGTGGTGACGCCGCCGACGGCGACGACGCGAGGCGAGGGGCGAGGTGCGCGCGCTGTCGCCGCGCATGCGGGCGCGCACCGTCTGCCGGTGTGGGAGGTCAGCGCCGCGACGCGCGTCGTCGGGCGTAGCGTTTCGCGGCAGGGCGCGTTCGTCGACCGTGGCAGTCGCGCGGAGCTGCCGCAGCGTCTCTACGCACCCGCGTTTCGCTGGCGCGCGCTGAAGGCGCTCTGCGACCTCGGCGCGCGTCTCTCGCGTCGCGCGCCGGAGATCGAGGACGAGCTCAGCAAGGCGCCGCCGCTCGTCGGCTGCTCGCTCGACCGCAGCGACGCCGTGACGCTCGCGCGGTTGATCGCGCTGCGACTCGTCACGCCGCACGAGGTGCCGTCGATGCGCCGTGACGACCTGCCGACGGTCGAGCTCGGCGCGCCGCGCCTGCGGCTCCTGTGGCTGCCGTTCGCGGGCGACGCGTACTCGGTGCGCGAGCCCTTCACCGGCAGCGCGCTCGCGCGCCGGTCGGTGGAGGAGCTGGTGGCGCGAAATTGATGTCCTGACGTCTGTTTGTGCTGGTCCGACGGGGATCTTACCGCGTGCCGCATCTTTTTCTTGAAGACGTCCGTCGTCTGCTCTAGGCAGGGAGCGTCCTGCCTCTCGAGCGAAAGGTATCCTCATGATCCGGCGCGCCTTCCGCATCCTCTGGTGCTTCCTCGCTCTCGGGCTGGCGCTCGCCTGCGCGGCGAGCGTCGACGCGCTCGCCGAGGCCGCGGCGTCCGATGGCGATCCGCCGATCGCCGAGATCGTCGTCCGGTTTCGCGACGAGTGGCGGCGCGAAGCCCCCGACGAGCGGCGTCTCCAGCTCGTTCGCGACGCATCCGGCCTCGCCGTGGTCGCCGCGCGCACGAACCGCGACGGATCGGAGGTCTTTCGACTCCCCGAGCCGCTCTCGACCGGAGCGCTTCAGACACCGCTGAACGCGATCCGCATGCAGGACGAGGTTCTCTACGCGGACCCGGTCGTCCCGCCGTCGACGCTCGCTCGCGCGCAAAGCGCGAGTGCGCCGAGCGAGGAGCGGATCGAGGAGATCGTCGTCAAGCTCAAGGATGAGCAGTCGCAGCTCGACGCCGCGAACGATCGCCCGCTAGCGGACGCCACGGTGCGTGCGCTGTCGCAGATCGCCGGCGTCGAGCTGCGCTACGCGCGACCGATGTCGGGCGGCGCGCACGTCCTGCAGCTCGCAAGCGCTCTGAGCCTTTCCGAGGCGCAAGCGATCGCGTCCCGCCTGCACGAGGACTCCGCCGTGGAGTACGCCGACGTCGTGACGCGCGCGGTGCCGCTGCGGGTTCCGAACGATCCGTTCTACGGACTGCAATGGCACTACTTCGAGCCCGTCGGCGGCGTGAACCTGCCGGCCGCGTGGGACGTGACGACGGGGTCTCCGAACGTCGTCGTGGCCGTCGTCGATACCGGGATCCTGCCGGATCACCCCGATCTCGCCGGGCGCATCGTGCCCGGCTACGACTTCATCAAGGATCCACAGCGGGCCAACGACGGGGACGGCAGGGACCCCGACCCGCGCGACCCCGGAGACTGGTCGTCCCCGGGCCAGTGCGGTTCCTCCGATCCTGGCGAATGGAGCTCGTGGCACGGCACCCACGTGGCGGGCACGATTGGCGCCGCGTCGAACAACACGCTCGGAGTCGCCGGGGTCAACTGGACGTCGAAGATCCTTCCGGTTCGCGTTCTCGGCCGCTGCGGCGGGACCCTGGTCGACGTCGCCGACGGCATCCGCTGGGCAGCGGGGCTTGCGGTCGCCGGAGCGCCGACCAATCAGAACCCGGCACGCGTGATCAACCTGAGCCTGGGCAGCGAGCGGCCATGCGGCGCGCTGTACCAGTCGGCGATCGACGACGCCGTGGCTGCCGGTGCAATCGTCGTCGTCGCGGCCGGTAATGCCGCGACCAACGTCGCGAACCACGCGCCAGCCAACTGCAATGGCGTCATCACCGTCGTCGCGACGAACCGCGAAGGAGGCCGTGCGTACTACAGCAACTTCGGCCAGCTGGCCGAGGTCTCGGCGCCCGGCGGGGATCTGAGACCTCGGTACGACGGTCCGTACGGCGTCTTGCCCTACGACGCCGTCTTGTCGACGTCGAACGAGGGCTTGGGCGCGGCGGCCGCCCACGATTACAACTACAAACAAGGCACCAGCATGGCGGCGCCGCACGTCTCGGGCATCGTCTCGCTGATGCTGTCGGTGAACCCCTCGCTGACTCCGTCCCAGGCGCTCGCCCTTCTGCAGAGCACGGCGCGACCCTTTCCCTTCGGCAGCACCTGCAGCACCTCGCTGTGCGGCGCCGGCATCGCGAACGCCGCAGCCGCCGTCGCCGCCGCAAAGCCGGTCTCGCCGTCGCTCGGCGTGCTGGAGAACCCACCCCCGGGCGGCGCCGTCAGCGGCATCGGCCTCTTCTCCGGCTGGCACTGCGACGCGAAGGACGTTCGGTTGGTGGTCGACGGTACGCACGTGATCGAGGCGGCGTACGGGACCTCGCGCAACGACACGCGCACCGCATGCGGCGACACCGACAACGGCTTCGGCGCGCTCTTCAACATGGCCATCCTGGGTGACGGGATGCACGAGGTCGTGGCGTACGCGGACGGCCTCGAGTTCGGCCGCGCGCGCTTCCGCGTGACGACCTTGGGCGAGCCGTTCGTCCGCAACGCTTCGGCCACGTACACGCTGCAGCACTTCCCCGCCTTGGGCGCGAGGACGCGCGTGCGCTGGCAGGAAGCCAACCAGAACTTCGTCATCATCCCTGCGGTGCAAGACGCGCAACCGGAGGGAGCTTCGATCGTCGCGTCAGTCGCGAAAAAGACCGACATCTCGACGGAGCCATCGGCCACGGGCGCTGGCGTCCTCGAGATCCCGCACCACGGATCCTTCCAGAGCGGAATCGGCGTGATGTCCGGCTGGCACTGCGACGCCTCCGAGATCACCATCGTGGTCGACGGCACGACCACGATTCGTCCCAGCTACGGCACGTCCCGAAGCGACACGCGCGGAATCTGCGGCGACACCGACAACGGCTTCGGCGTGCTGTTCAACTACGCCAACCTCGGCGCAGGAACCCACGAGGCGGTGGTGTACGCCGACGGCGTCGAGTTCGGCCGCTCGACCTTCACCGTCACGACCTTCGGCAGCCCCTTCGTGACCGGCCTTGCCGGGAGCTACCTGCTCCCCGACTTCCCGGCTCCCGGCACCGACGTCGTCATCACCTGGCAGCAGAGCGCGCAGAACTTCGTGATCACCGAGCGCCGCACGCGCCCCGGCGACACCTCCTCCGCCGCGTTCCTGGAGCAGCCAATCGACCTCTTCGAGTAGCGGCGCCAACGCCCACCGGCACGGACGCATCCGCGCGCGAGCCCGCGCCGTGCGCACCCGCAGGGACGCAAGCCGTCCGCGAGCTGCACGTCGCTCGCGTTCAGCAACGGACGCGCGCCGTGCTCAGGCGAAAGCGCGGCGCGCGTAGTGACGAATGCGCCTACTCGACGTCCTGAAACCGCGCGTCGCGCTTCTCCAGGTTCGCCTGCACCGCCTCGATCTGATTCGGCGACCCAATGAGCGCGCGCTGCAGCGTCGCCTCGAGCCGCAGACCGTCCGCCGGCGGCCCGAACCAGCTCTCCTGGAACAGCCGCTTCGCAGCGCGGATCGCGTCCGGGCTCTTCGTCGCGATCTCGCGCGCCATGTCGAGCGCGCTCTCGCGCGGCGTCGCGGACGTGCGCGTCGCGAGCCCGAGCTCGACCGCCTCGCTGCCGCTCACGATGCGACCGGTGAAGGTCAGCTCCTTCGCGACGTCGAGGCGCACGAGATGCCGCAGCGTCTGGCTGCCGGTCATGTCGGGGATGAGCCCCCACTTGATCTCCATCACCGACAGGCGCGCGTCCGGCGCGACCACGCGGATGTCGGCGCCGAGCGCGATCTGCAGACCGCCGCCGAACGCGACGCCGTGCACCGCGGCGATCACCGGCACCGGCAGCTCGGCCCACACGTACGCCGCGGACTGGGCGAAGTTCGCGGGCGAGCCGTCGTGGTGCTCGAGCAGGTTCGGACCGGGGCGCGAGCCGCCCGCCATGCTCATGAAGCTCATGAAGTCGAGTCCGGCGCAGAAGCCGCGACCCTCGCCCGACAGGACGACCGCGCGCACCTTGCGATTGCGCGCGAGGGATCGCCCGGTCTCGACGAGCGCCTCGAACATCGCCTGGTCGAGTGCGTTCAGTTTCTCCGGACGGTTCATGCGCACATCGGCCACGCCGCCGTCGATCGCCACGGTCACCCTGTCGGACATCGCTTTCTCCTGGTTGCCATCGGCGCAGAACCCGCGCCGGTGCCGGACTCTGCCATGCGAGGGGCGCTCGTTCCATCCTCGCCCCCGGCGCGCTAAGCACGCGCAGGACCGCATCGCACGGAGGACGCGATGCACGACCACGACGAGGTGTGCCGCGTGAGCGACGTCGAGAACGAGCAGGGGTGTGCCGTCGACTGGAGCTGGCTCGAGGGCTGGACGGTGGAGTCCGCGACCTCGGACCTGCAGCACCTGCGCATCCGCTTCACCAACGGCGAGACGCTGCTCGTGCAGGCGGCGCTCTGGCAGGGCAAGCCGTTCCTCGCCTTCAAGCCGCACACGGCGCCGCGTCGCAGCGGCGACGAGGCGGGCACCGGCGGCAAGACGGACGGCGGCGACTGACGGAGCCGCGCACGCCCGTCGCACGGACGAGCGTCGGCGAGCCCCCGACCTCGCGAGCGCGACCGCTCGCCGAGCCGGACGCGGGGCTCGCGCGGGAGCGCCGCGCTAGTTCTCGCTGGGACGCACGACCCGCAGGCGTCCGGGGCGCCGCCTGGGCGGCGTGATGCGCAGCTCGACGTCGTGGTTGAGCTGCATCAGGTGGCGCAGCAAGCGAAAGATCGAGACCTCTCCGAGCCGGCCGTTGATCAGGTTCGAGATGCGCGCCTGACCCACGCCGAGCGCCTTCGCGGCGTCGACGCGCGACAGCCGTCTCGTCTGGATCACGCGGACGATTTCCGCGGCAAGCGCGGCCTTGATCGCTTCGGTCTCGCGCGCGTGCGCTCGCGGTGTCGCCCCGCGACACTGAGCCGTTCCGGCTCCTGTCGGTCCGCGGCACGGCGGCGCTTATGAACGATCGTCTCGCGGCGGTCAACGGCTGGCCGGGGAGGGGATCGGTTGGCACCGGCGCCGCGCCATGCCCGCCGTCCGCTCGCAATCCGACCTCGGGACGCGGCCGCCCGAGCTCAGTTCAGCTCGTCGAGCGTCATCGAGAAGCTCGGCGCGAAGTGCTCGAGGAAGTACGCCACCTCGGGCTGCGGGAGCGCGCGCACGTCGCGCGCGAGCGCCTGCGCGGCCTTGGCGAAGTCCTCGTTGCCGGCGCGGATCTCCTCGAGGCACTTGAGGTAGGCGCAGAGCTTGTCGGCCGCGTGCACGAGCTCCCACTCGGTTCGCTCCGCGTCGGTCGGGAAGAGCAGCGCCGCGTACGCCTCGCGCAGCGCCTCCGGCAGCATCCCCCAGAGCCGCTGCCGCGCAACCTCCTCGATTTCGGCGTGCGCCTGGCGGATCTTCGGGTTGAAGTGCTTGATCGGCGACACGATGTCGCCCGTGATGACCTCGCCTGCGTCGTGGAACAGCGCGAGCGTCGCGACCCGCTCGGGGCTCACGGCGCCGCCGAAGTGCGTGTTGCGGACGACGGCGAGGGCGTGCGCCACCAGCGCCACCTGGAGGCTGTGCTCCTGCAGGTTCTCGACGTAGGTGTTGCGCATCAGCCCCCAGCGCTTCACGAAGCGCATCTTCGACAGGTAGGCGAAGAAGTGGCTCATGCCGGCTCTCTTACCACGGCCGCGGCATGGGCCCCGCGGGCGGCGGCGCCTCGGGCCGGTGGGGGCCGGGCGGCCGACCGCTCGGGCGAGCGCCGCGGCAGGCGCCGTGTCGGGACGCGCTCAAGGTTTGCCCGCGACCTGCCGATGTCACCGCATATGGGTCTCTCCGGGCGCGCCGCCCGGTCGCTCGCGCTGGCGTGCGGGTCGTTGCTCGTCGCCGTCGTGGGCGGCGCCGGCGAGGTCGCTGCGGCGACCGCGGGCGCCGAGGCTCGCGCGAGCTCGGTCGCGATCGCCGTCACGGCGCTGCTCGCGCTGTCCTGCGTCGCGCTGATCGTGCTGCTCGCGCTGCTCGTCCGTCAGCGCCGCCGGCTGCGGATCGTCGCGCGCGAGCGCGACCACGTCGTGGCGCTCGGCGCGTTTCACGCTTCGCTCCTCGAGCAGGTCAACAACGCCATCGTCGCGAGCGACCTCGAGCACGTCATCACCTACTGGAACCCGTGCGCCGAGGCGCTCTACCAGTGGCGCGCCGACGAGGTGCTCGGGCGCAAGAGCCACGAGGTCGGCTTCCTGCAGATCGACGACACGCTCGGCCGCACGATCACGCAACGCCTGAAGGAGGCCGGAAGCTGGGCGGGCGAGATGACGACGCTGCGGCGCGACGGCAGCCCGCTGCCCGTGTACTGCACGATCGCGCTGCTGCGCGACGCGAGCGGACGCGCGGTCGGGCACGTCGCCGTGCTGAACGACGTCAGCGAGAAGCACGCGGCCGAGGAGAGCCTGCGCCGCAGCGAGCGTCGCTACCGCGAGCTGGTCGAGACCTCGCACGATCTCATCTGGTCGGTCGACGCGGACGGTCGGCTGTCGTTCGTCAATCGCCAC
This sequence comes from Candidatus Binatia bacterium, assembly GCA_036563615.1. Taxonomy (NCBI): domain Bacteria; phylum Candidatus Binatota; class Binatia (SeqCode); species Binatia bacterium. Next base: position 373,683 of record DATCMB010000014.1, on the reverse strand, counting down.
GCGGCGCACCGCATGCTCGGCGTCGCGCCCGAGCAGATCGAGGGCCGCCACTTCACGGAGCTGATCCCGCCCGCGCTCGTGCAGGGCGACGTCGACGCCTTCCAGCGCGCGCGCGCCGGCGAGCCGCGCTTCCACTTCGAGATCGCGTACCGGCGCGCCGACGGACGTCCGCTCCACCTCGACGTGAGCGGCGTCACGGTCTGCGACGACCAAGGACGGCTCGTACACTCGACCGGCACCGTCGCCGACGTCGCCGAGCGCAAGCTCAAGGAAGAGGAGAGACTCCGCTACACGAAGCAGCTCCAGGAGCTCGCGCGCGCGGCGGTGCTCGTGACCTCGGAGCTGTCGAGCGACGCCGTGCTGCGCATCGTCGCCGAGCACGCGCGGGCGATCATCGGCGCGCGGCGCGCGTTCGCCGGTGCCGAGATCGGACGCTCCGAGACGCCGCTCTTCGCGGCCGCGCCGGCGTCGGAAGAGAAGACGCGCGCCGGCATGCGCGAGTTCGTCGTCCGCGGCGCGCCGTTCGCGCAGCCGTCCGCGCGCGCCGGCTGTCTCGTGAGCGCGCTCACGCGCCGCGACGGCAGCGCGATGGGCAGCGTCGTCGTCGAGGACAAGATCGACGGCGAGTTCAGCGCGAGCGACCAGTCGATCCTCGCGCAGCTCGCGAGCCTCGCCTCGGTCGCGATCGTCAATGCGGAGCTGTTCGACGAGATCCAGCGCGCCTCGGCGCGGCTCGAGGAGCGGGTCGCCGAGCGCACGGCCGAGCTGCGCGAGGCGAACGCGAGCCTCGAGGCGTTCACCTACACCGTGTCGCACGACCTGCGTGCGCCGCTGAACGCCATGCGCGGCTTCGCGGACGTCCTGGTCGAGGACTTCGCGCAGCAGCTCGACCCGGCGGGCCAGCGCCACCTCGAGATGATCGTCAAGGCGGCTGATCGCATGGAGAAGCTGATCGCCGACCTGCTCGAGTTCTGCCGCATCGGCGGCAACGACCTGCCGCGCGAGCCGCTCGAGCTGAACGCGGTGGTGCGCGCCGCTGTGCTGCAGGTCGAGACCGTGCTGCGCCGCCAGCGCGCGCGCGTCACGGTCACCGGGCCGTCGCTGGTCGTGATGGGACACCAGGGCAGCCTCGTCCAGGCGATCGCGAACCTGCTGCTCAACGCCGTCAAGTTCGTCGCGCCGGACACGATCCCGCGCGTCCGCGTCGAGCTCGAGGCGGGAAGCGGCGTCGCGCGGGTCTGGGTGCGCGACAACGGCATCGGCATCGCCGAGGAGGACCGCGAGCGCATCTTCGACCCGTTCGAGCGCCTGCACGCGCGCGACGTCTACCCCGGCAGCGGGCTCGGGCTCGCGATCGTGCGCCGCGCGCTCGCGCGCATGGACGGGCGCGTCGGCGTCGAGTCGACGCTCGGCAAGGGCAGCTCGTTCTGGATCGAGCTGCCGCTCGCGGACGGGGCGCGCGTGGGCGGGGCCGAGCGCTCAGCGGCGCCGAAGCGCGGACCCGAGCGCGCCGACGCGACGGACGAGGGCGGCTCGGCGCACGAGGTCGTAGCGGCGGTGCGCGCCTGGGCCGGCCGCTGAGCGCGCGCGCCGTCGCGCACTCGTGCGCTTCGCGCGCTACTCGCCGAACAGCTCGCGCAGGTGGCCGTTCAGGAAGACGCCGTACGGGTCGAGGCGTCGGCGCAGCGCGCGGAAGTCGTCCCAGCGCGGGTAGAGCGTCGCGAGCTGCGCCGCCGTGAGGTTGTGCAGCTTGCCCCAGTGCGGGCGTCCGCCGTGCTCGCGGAAGATCGGCTCGACGTCGGCGAAGAACTCGTCGCACGGCAGCGACGCGTCCTGGTGCAGCGAGATCGCGACGCTGTCGCGCTGGTAGGCCGGGCTCAGCCAGCCGTCGTCGGCCGCGACCGTGCGGTACTCGACCGGCCACACCACGTCGGGATGGCGCTCGCGCATCCGCGCCCGCACCGCGCGGAAGCACGCCAGACCCGCCTCGGCCGGGACGGAGTACTCCATCTCGTTGAAGCGCAGCTCGCGGACGCTCGGAAAGATCTTGTAGCTCCAGTCGATCCGCTCGCCCTTGCGTCCCTCGAGCGGATCGGCCGGGGCGTCGGTCGGGTCGAGCGCCTTCATCTCGGCGTAGTCCTTGTGCGGGTACCAGAAGAACTCGAAGTGCCGGTGCGCGCGGACGTGCTCGTCGAGGTGGTCGAGGCACTCCTCGACGCCGACCTTCCAGATGCGCTCGTGCAGCCGGTAGGCGGGAACGAGCTGCAGCCGCGCCGCGGTGACCACGCCGAGCGCGCCGAGCGAGACGCGCGCCGCCGCGAGCAGGTCGGGATCGCGCGTGCCGTCGATCACGAGCAGCTCGCCCGTGCCTGTCAGCAGACGCAGCCCGACGAGGCGCGACGAGAGGTTGCCGAGCGTCGCGCCGGTGCCGTGCGTTCCCGTCGCGAGCGCGCCGGCGAGCGCCTGCACGTCGACGTCGCCCTGGTTCGCGAGCGCGAGCCCCGCCTCGCGCAGCGGCTCGCCGAGCGACGACAGCCTGGAGCCGGCGCGAATCGTCGCCTGCTGCGTCGCGCCGTCGATCGACTCGATGCCCTGCCACGCGTCGAGCGACAGCAGCACGTCGTCGGTCGCGACGAGCGGCGTGAACGAGTGTCCGCTGCCCGCGACGCGCACGCCGCGCTGCGCTTCCGCCGCGCTCACGACCGCGGTGGCGATCTCCGCTTCGTCCGTCGGACGCAGCCACCTCGCAGGCGTGCAGCGCACGCGCCCCGACCAATTCGTCCACAGCTCCGACACGACTCGTCGTTCTCTCTCGCGAGCGACGGTTTGGCAAACTTTCCGCGTACGGCGCTCGTGCGTCGCGCGCGGTTTTTGTGATAAAGCGGCGGCGCTCGTCCGGGGCTGCGTCAAGCGCAGGTCGCGGCACGCGGAGGGAAGGACGCGATCGGGAATGCGCAGCGGACCCGGGACGGCGATCTCACGGGCGCGTGACGCGAAAGGGAAGGGGGTGAGCTGCAGGGCCTAGCGAACGGAACGATCCACTCTCCTTGAGTCGCGAAAGCTTCACGGAAGAAACCGAATTCTTGTCGCACGCCTTTCGAGGAAGCGTGCGCACCGAAACCTCGTCGCCGCGTGCGGCGTCGCAATGGAGTGCGAAAGGAGAGCTCCACGATGCTCAGGAACGCTCGCCCCATTCCGTTCCTCGTTCTCTTCCCGTTCCTCTTCCTGTCGTCGTTCCTCGCAGTACCTGCCGCGGAGGCGGTTCAGACCGGTGGCTCGATCTCGCTGTACCCCAGCAGCTGGGGACGGCTGGTGAAGGGCGACGTCATCGACGTCGACATCGTGGTCAACAACACCAGCACGGACACCCCGGCGCTCGACTTCCCGAACGACGGCGTCGACCCGGTTCCCGCGAAGCTCACCGGCTCGATCACCGTCTTCCTGGCGTGCCTCGACCACGACTGCACGAGCCAGGCTTCGGGCAAGCTGCGGTTCGTTCCCGGCAACAAGAACGGCTGCACCGCGAAGCACGCGAACACCGCGTCGTGCGTGCCGGCCGGCGACGACGCCGTGATCGTCAACCTGAAGCCGGCCGGGATCACGATCCCCGGCGGCGGCAGCGTCGACGTCGCGACGATCCAGCTCGAGGTGCTCGAGGTCAACGTCCTCGAGCTCGGGCTCAAGGCGATGACCGGTCCGGCGGCGCTCGAGGCCTGCTCGTCGAGCCTCGGCACGATCTGCGCGCAGTGCGACGCGATGGGCTGCACGACGCTCGCCTTCAAGTCGATCGAGAGCCCGCCCGTCGTGCCGTGCGCGCCGGCGCGGATCATCCTGCGCGGCAACGCCGCGACCCCGGACTTCTTCGAGTTCCACGCCTTCGCCGAGGCCGGGGTGATCGATCCGACGACGGAGCCGTTCACCATCTCGCTCGGCAACGCCGCCGTCGACCCGATCTTCGCCTTCACGATCCCGCCAGGTCAGTTCAAGCGGCAGGGTCAGACGTTCACCTACCGGAACAACGCCGCACGCCAGACCGGCGGCGTCGCCTTCGTGAAGATCTCGCCGCGCGCCGGCGTCAACGGCGTGTACAAGGTGGACATCCAGGTGTTCGACGCCGGGATCGAGAGCGCGGCCACGCGGCCGCAGATGACGGTGCGCTTCTCGATCGGCAACGACTCCTTCGTGTCGACCGACGTCTGGAGCCAGAAGCCGAACGGCTGGTTGCTGCGCGCCCCGACGCTCGCACCGTAGCGTCGGGAGCGGGGTGGGGGACCCGGCGAGGCATGCGGGAGGGGCATGCCTCGCCGGGGGAACGTCCGGGGCGGGGGAAACGGCCGGGGAGTGCCGGCGCCCGGACGGGGGAGTCGTCAGTCGGCGCGTGTCCTCACTCGACCGTCACCGTCAAGCTCGCCGCTGCGGAACGTAGATCTGCTGCAGCGTCGCGTGCTCGACGACACGCACGCCGAGCGGGCTGCTCGTGATCCCGTCGAGGCTCGCGGTGATCGACGCGTCACCGGCGGCGTGCGCGGTCGCGAGACCGTTCGCCGCGACCGTGACGATCGCTTGCGCCGAGCTCGACCAGCGCACCTGCTCGGTGAGATCGCGCCACGCGCCGGTGTCGTACTCGCCGTTCGCGCGCAGCGTCAGCAGGTCGCCGCGCAGCATGGTGACGACGGTGGTGCAGCCATCGCCAGCGCAGGGCAGGGTGTCGCTGTCGCTCGATGAGCCGGGCGGAGGAGCGCCCTCCGCGAACGGCAGCCCGATGCCGCCGTCGGCGTAGACGTAGATCGCCTGCAGCGTCGGCTCGCTGACGACGGTCACGGAGGAGGGTTCGCTCGTGGTCTCGCCGAGGCGCGCGCGCAGCTCGCCCGCGCCCGCACGCGCGCCGGTGAAGACGCCGTCCGTGACGCTGCCGAGATCGGCGGGCGAGACGGTCCACTGCACCTCCTCGCTCAGGTCCTCGACCGAGCCGTCCTCGTACTCGCCGACGGCGGCGAAGCGCAGGCGGCCGCCGATCTCGACGACCTTGCGGCACGCAGGCGCCCAGAGGCCCCGGTCGCTGGGCGGCGTCGCGCCGAGCGAGGGCTCGTCGCGTCCGGTCCGCCGCGCCGGGTGGTAGCAGTCGACGTTCTGCACCTCGATGCGCTCGAGCGGAGGCCGCGCGATCACCTCGAGCGCCATCGGACCGCTCGCGAGCTCGCCGAGCTGCGCCTCGATCGTCGTCGCGCCGGGAGCGAGCGGCGTGATCTCGCCGAAGGCGTCGACCGCGGCGACAGCGGGGTTCGACGAGCGCCAGCGCACGAGCGCGCTCACGTCGAGCACGCCGCCGTCGTCGAGCAGCAGCGTCGCGTGCGCCTCGGCGCGCTGTCCGACGCGCAGCCGCTCGGGGGCCGCGACCTGCAGCGCCTCGATCTCCACCACGACGCAGGTCGCGACCTCGCGCAGCACCGTGCAGCGGTCGAACGCGCCGTCGCGATCGGTGTCCTGCCAGAGGCGCGTGCCGTCACCGAGCTCGACGATGCGCCCGCCCTCGAGGACGACGTGCACGTCGTGCGGTGCGAAGATCTCCTCGACCTCGCGGCCGCCGCGCGTGAACCACGACGTCGTGCGCGCGCGCCCCCAGGCGATCTCGCCGAGCACCGACGCCGTGCCGCGCTCGCCGACCGAGAACGGCAGCGTGGCGGTGACCAGGTCGCCGCCGAGCGAGCGCGTGATGCGCAGCGTGTGACGACCGGGCGCGAGGCCGCCGATCTGGAAGGTGCCGTCGCCGGCGGTCGTGCCGGTCGGTCCGCCGTCGATCGACCAGTCGGCGTGCGCGAGCGCGGCGCGGCGTCGCGCGCCGCCGCCCTCGTCGCTCCACGACTCGGGCGGCGTGCCGAGCGCCCGCGCGTCGCGGCGCGCCACCTCGTCCTGCACCACGAGCAGCCCGGTCACGACCGCCGCCGGGGCGGCGGGTCCGCCGCTGCCGCCACCGCAGCCGGCGAGCAGCAGCAGGGCGGCCGCCACCGTGCGTGCCGATCCCCGACGCGACCTCCGACGCGACCTCGAAGCCCCCTCGCGCATCGTCGAACCCCTCTCGGACGGCAGCCTATAAACAAGAGTTGTTAGTTTGGCAAGCGAGTTTCGTTTTGGTAGCTCGAAAGGTCATGTCCGCCCCGTCCGCGAACGCCCGCAAGGGGATCCGCGACATCTTCTACGAGACCCGCGTGCTCGCCGGCCGCGAGTACACGCTGAAGCGGTTCGCCGAGGAGGTGCTCGGCGCGAGCATCGACCCGGTGATGCTCGGCTACATCGAGAAGGGAAAGCGCTTCCCGAGCGAGGCGCTGGTGCGTCGCCTCGCCGCGTTCCGCAAGCAGGACCCGCGCGAGCTGCTCGCGATCCTCGCTCGCGACCGCATGCTGCACGCCTTCGGCAAGGAGCTGCGCCGCGTGCTCAACGCGCCGGCCGCGCTCGGCCACGTCGACGACATCGAGCTCGCGCTGCTCGCCAGCCAGGCGATCGCGGCGCTACCGGACGACGGCTCGCCGATCACGCTCGCGCGCTGGCGGCGCGAGATCCGCGCCAGCGCCAAGGACGAGATCGACGCCGAAGCGCTCGCGCAGGTCGAGAAGCTGCTCGCGCAGCGCGAGCTGATCGCCATCGAGCGCGGCAAGGTGCGCCGCCTCGGACGTCACTTCGTCGCGGTCGAGACCGAGGAGCGTCAAGCACTGGCGCTCGAGTTCTGCGCGCTGTTCGCGAAGGGGCTGCTCGACAAGCTCGTCCTGCCCGACAAGCCGACGGGTACCTACATCCGCAACCACTACCTCAACATCGACCGCTCGCGCCTCGAGGAGTTCGAGCGCCGGCTCGATGCCGAGCTGCGCAAGCTCGCCGAGGAGTACGCGGCCGACGCTTCGGAGGAGACGAGCTTCCTGAACGTTCTCGTGACGGCGACGGTGCTGTGAGGGATCGAACGATGAACGGTGGATGCACGCGCTGGTCGGTCGTCGTCGCGTCGTGGGCGGCGCTGACGGTGCTCGCGTCGCTCCCCGGCTGCGGCGGCAGCGGCTCGAGCGGCTTCGACCCGGCCTTTCTGGAGGGGCTGGTGATCGAGCAGGCGCTCGACGGGCGCACGTGCCTGCCGCACGACGAGCTCGTCATCTGCGCCGCGGGCGCGAGCGCCGGCGGACCGCCGAACCTGCCGGGGCTCGACGCGCTGAGCATCGACGGCCGCGTCGATCGCGAGGCGTTCGAAGGCTGTCTGCGTGCGCGCGGCGAGGCGTGCCGGCTCGACATGGAGCTGACGGGGCAGGGCGTGCCCGAGGGCGCGGAGCTCCGCCTTGCGGTCCGGCTGCTGCCCGACGGCGTGTGGCGGGTCGGGGCGCCCTTTCAGCTGCCGGTGATGCCGGGCACCGTCGCGCCGACGCGCGCGGATCTCGAGGTGGGTCCGCTCGGCGACGACGTGCGCGGGCTGCAGGTCGCGGTGCTGGTGTTCGCCGCGCCGAGGGACGTGCCGCAGCAGGTCGGGGAGCTCGCGAGGACGGGGGCGCGCTGGGCGTTCGTCGTCGCGCTCGAGGCGACGCGCTGACGCGGTAGCCGCCAGGCGCTGAGGAGCCGGCGTCGCGCGCGACGCGGGCGGTGTCGCGCGCGCGGTGCGGCCGAGCTCGTCGTGACGCGCGCTCGCGCCCGCCGCTCACGCGACGATCGGCACGCCGTGCGCGCGATCGTCGGTGAGGATCTCGAACGCGGCGCGGTGCCGCGTCGCGAGCGTGACCGGCGCTCCGCCCGCGCGCTTGTCGACCAGCGTCAGCTCGCACGACGCGAGCTTGCTGTTCAGGCAGTGCTTGACGCCGCCCGGAGGGTTGTCGTAGCGCAGCCCGACGAACGCCGCGCGCGGCGCCGAGATCCGCCCCTCGACGGCGTAGGCCGCGTCCTCCGAGCGGAACGTCCAGTCGAAGTACGTGAACCGCCCGCGCGCGCGCACCGACCGAAGGAGCGAGTTGAGCGCGATCTCGCGCCCCTCGTGACGCAGCACGAGCAGCGTCATGAACGGCGTCCACACGGGACCGAGCTTGAGACGCGCGGTCGCGACCTCGAGGAAGCTCTCCGGCGCGTCGTCGAAGCCCGCGACCTGACCCCAGGCGTAGTGGTCGGTGTGACGCGAGCCCCAGTTGTGGTTCTGGCTGCCGACCCAGTCGAAGACCGGGTACGCCTTGCCGTCGACCGTGAGCGTGCCGCGGAACGTCGCGAGCGGCAGCGGCACGAGCGTCTTCGCGCGCGGCAGCTTCGCGTCGTAGAGAGCGGGCGGCAGCGCGAGCAGCGGCTCCGCGTCGCCGGTGAAGCTCAGGTCCCAGGCGATGGTGTGACCGCCGCTCGCCGCGGCGCCCACGACGCGTCCGGGCTCGAGCCGCGCGTCGGCGACGTAGGCGCCGAGACGATCGTTGCGGAACTCGCACTGCGCGATCGGCACCTCGGTCTTCGCCGCGGTGTGGATGCCGCGCTTGCCGTCGAACACGACGGCCCAGAGCTCGCCGCGCGCGTCCTCGGGGCGGCCCTCGGGCGAGAAGATCGTGTAGCGGATCCAGAACGCCTGCGGGCGCCTCGGGTCGTTGGCGCGCACGAAGAAGCTCTCGTAGTGGCCGGTGCGCCATCCCGGCTGCCAGCGCGTGTCGTTGGCGCGCCGACGCGCCTCGTCGACGGTCGCCGGCATCGTCAGCGGGCGTCGTCCTTTGCGGACCGAGCGGCGACGGCGAGCGCACGCGTGTGCATGGCGCTCCCATTCACCGTTCGGCCGACGGACGCAAGGCGTCCGCCGGCTCGTTCCTCGGAGACGTCAGAGGAGCTGCACGATCCCCGTCGAGAGGTCGTAGACGCCGCCGACGATCGCGATGTGACCGTCCACCTCCGCCTCGCGCAGGATCGGGCTCTGCTCGCGGATCGTCTGCATGACCGCGACGACGTTGTCGGTGATCGCCTCGCTCAGCGTCTGTGCGCCTGCGATCCCCGGCGTGATCGCGTCGACGATCGACTGGATGTGGCCCGGCGGCGTGGCGCCGGTGAATGCGGCGTTGATCGCGCCGCAGCTCGAGTGCCCGAGCACGAGAAGGACCTGTGCGCCGAGCGACACGTAACCGAACTCGAGGCTGCCGAGGTTGGTCGGCGAGGCGGCGATGTTGCCGGCTTCGCGGACGACGAAGATGTCGCCGATGAACTGATCGAAGATCAGCTCGGGCGCGAGCCGCGAGTCGGCGCAGCTCAGGATGCTCGCGAACGGCGCCTGCGACGTCGCGTTGTCGGTCCAGATGCGCTCGATCTCCGCCGTCGAGCGGACGCGCGGCGTCTGGTCGATCCAGCGCTGGTTGCCCTCGATCAGAAGCTGCAGCGCCTCCTGTGGATTCTGCGGGTCGGGCGGCGGCGGAGGATCCTCGTCGCTCGACCCGCCGCAGCCGAGGCCCATGGTCAGGCCGGCGGCGACGGGCACCGCTGCGAGGGCGCCGCGCAGCAGCGACCGGCGGTCGATCTCCGTTGGGGGACGGCTCCGGCAAGCCGTGGAGCCTTCTCTTTGCTTCGAGCTCGGCATGAGCACCTCCGGTCCGTGAGCGTCCGACGCTCCGGACGTGAACGGGCTCCGACGGCGCAAACCCGTGTGCGACGCTTACGTCGCGTCACCGTCCTATCGGCCAGTGGCGCGGGAGCATTAGGACCGCGTCACGACGGGAGCTGCGGCTCGTCTCGTGAACGGGCGGAGCGGGGGCGCCGGCCGCAGCGTCGTGAGCGCGCAGCGATCCGCCGCTCACGGCGTCCGCACGCGCACGCGCGGCCGAGCGAGCGCGGAGCTGGGGCTCCGTCGAGCTCGGCTCGACGGGACGAGGGGGCGCGTGCCCCCTCGCGACGTCAGCTCAAGAATCCGAGCTGCCTGTCCATCGCCTCGGCGTCGAAGTCCTCGAACTGCAGGATCCCGAGCCGGTCGAAGGCCTCGCGCACGCGCGGCGTGAGCATGCCGAGCTTCTTCAGATTCGGCACGATGCGCGTGAACAGCAGCCGGCGGAACATCTGCAGCGACTCCGACTCGAGCACGTGCCGGCGGACGTCCTCGGGGTTCCAGCCCATCATGTCGGCGATGTCGCTGCCGATCAGGCGGTCGCGCATCAGCTCGCACGCGTAGATGACGAAGTCCTCACGGTCGCGCCGCTCGCCGGGCGACAGATCGTCGTAGTAGCCGCGCAGCGACAGCACGCCGAAGGCGACGTGCCGCGACTCGTCCTTCATCACGTACTTGAGGAGCTCCTTGAGCAGCGGCTCCTGCGCGAGCTGGTACAGGTTGCCGAAGGCCGCCATCGCGAGGCCCTCGATGATGATCTGCATCCCGAGGTACTTGAAGTCCCAGCGGCTGTCCTTGATGGTCGCGTCGAGGAGCTCCTTGAGGCTCTTGTTGATCGGCCACTGCCACTCGAGCTTCTCGTTGAGGTAGCGCGCGAACACCTCGACGTGACGCGCCTCGTCCATGGTCTGCGTGCCGGCGTAGTACTTGGCGTCGATCCACGGCACGCCGCCGACGAGCTGCGAGGCGACGATCAGCGCGCCCTGCTCGCCGTGCAGGAACTGCGAGAGCTGCAGCGAGATCTGGCCGTGGTGCAGGCGGATCCGCTCCTTCTCGCCGAGCTTCTGGTAGGGCGGGTAGTCCTTCAGCGGATTGGTCTCCGCCGGCACGATGCCGCGCTCCGGATCGACGTCCGTGTCCCAGGCGAGCTGCGAGGTGCCGTTCCACTGCTCGCGCTTCGCCTTCTCGTAGAGATCGCGCAGGCCCTGCTTCGCCGTGTCGTAGCTCCAGACGTAGTGCGTATCGAACGATGCGAGCAGCGTCTCGAGCTCGCGGTCGGGGTTGGCATGATTCGCCTGCGCGGCGCCGGCGGACGTGTTCATCTCGACCTCCGTTCGCTTCTCGGGCCTCGGGTCTCGTGACCCGCTGACCACGTCCGCCTATCCCCGTCTGTCAGCCCAGTCAAGACGAATGCGACGTCGAGTTCGCTTTTTTCGCTTTTGCGTGCGCCGTGCTACCAGCGGCGGCGTGGCGGCCACACGGCAGGCGACGTCGAAGAAGGTCCCGCGCGGCATCCGGACGCCCCAGCAGGCGCGCAGCCGACGTACGCGCGACCGCATCGTCGCGGCCGCGATCGCCGCCTTCGAGGCCGACGGCTACGACGACACCACCACCGCCGCGATCGCGCGCCGCGCCGGCATCGGCGTCGGCACGCTCTACGCGTACTTCCCCGACAAGCGAAAATTGATGCTCGAGATCCTCGACGGCACGGTGCGCGCGATGTCGGACATGGTGGCCGACGCGCTCGCCCCGGAGCGCTGGCGCGAGGGCGATCACCGCGCACACGTGCGCGCCGTGATCGACGCCGTCATGAGCTCGCGTCTGATCAGCCCCGGGATCCAGCGCATCCTCTGGGAGCGACACCTGCGCGACCCGGAGTTCCGCGACGCCGTCCTCGCCATCGAGCACCGTCTGCGCGGCGCGCTCGAGCGGCTGTTCGCCGAGCTCAAGAAGCAGGGCGTGCTGCGTCCCATCGCGCCGCACGCCGCGGCGTTCGTCGTCCACGCCGCCATCGAGTGGATCTCGTCGCGCCTCGTGCTCGGCGAGGCCGACGTGCCGCACCCCGACGTCGTCGAGGCCGCGACCGACATGGTGTCGCGCTACCTGTTCGACGAGCGTCGGGTGCGGTAGGACGTCGCCTCGCCGCGGCTTCGGACGACACGGCTGCGAACGCGCGTCAGCCGCGCGCCGACGTCAGCTCATCCCGAGCAGCGAGCGCGCGATCTGCGACACCTGGATCTCGTCCGTGCCCGCGTAGATCTGCAGCACCTTGGCGTCGCGGCAGAGCTGCTCGACCTGGTACTCGGCCATGTAGCCGTTGCCGCCGAAGAGCTGCACCGCCTCGAGCGCGACCTCCATCGCCGCCTGCGCCGCGTAGAGCTTGCACGCCGACGCCTCGGCGAACGACATCCGCTTCTTCGCCGCCGACATCTCGATCTGGCGGAAGACGATGTTCTGCAGGTTCATGCGCGCCACTTCCATCTTGGCGAGCTTGAGCTGGATGAGCTGGAACTCGCCGATCGGGCGGCCGAACTGCACGCGCGTCTTCGCGTACTCGATGCACTTCTCGAGGCACTGCTCGACGATGCCGAGCGCCATCGCGGCGACACCGGTGCGCTCGACGCCGAAGGTCGCCTTGGCGCCGGAGCGTCCTTCCGACGCGGCCTCGGACTCGCCCATCAGGCGGTCCTTGCCGACCCGCACGTCCTCGAGGAAGAGCTGTCCCGTCGGCGACGAGTGCAGCCCCATCTTGCGCAGCGGCTTCGACTGCTCGAGGCCCGGCATCCCCTTGTCGAGGATGAAGCTCAGCACCTTGCGCTCGCGCGGGTCGTTGCCCTCGTCGAGCTTGCAGATGAAGACGATCGTGTCGGCGTAGGGGCCGTTGGTGATGAAGGTCTTGCTGCCGTTCAGCACGTAGCCGTCGCCGTCGCGGCGCGCGGTCGACTGCATGCTGCCGAACGCGTCCGAGCCGGAGCCGGGCTCGGTGATCGCCCAGGCGCCGATCTTCTCCATGGTGAGAAGCGGCAGCGCCCAGCGCTCCTTCTGGCGCAGCGTGCCCTTCGCCATGATCGCGCCTGCGGTGAGTCCGACGCTGACCCCCATCGCGGTGACCATGCCCGGGCAGTAGCGGCACAGCTCGATGATCGGGATGAGCTGCAGCGCCGCCCCGTCGGTCGACCCGGCCTCCTCGAGGCGCTGCTCCTCGGACGGCGCCTCGCCGCGCGCCGCGGCCTCGGCAGCCTCACGCTCGCGCTTCACCTGGCGCTCGAAGCGCGCCTTCGCCATCTGGTCGATGCCGAAGGTGCGCATCATCTTGCGCAGGATGTCGTACGGCGGCATGTCGCCGTGCTCGAGCTCCTCGAGGTTGGGCTTGATCTCCTTCTCCACGAACTGCCGGATGGCGTCGCGGAGCATGAGGTGCTGTTCGGACCACTCGATCATGGGCCGGCAGGGAAACGGATCGCACCCGCCCCGTCAAACCTCGATCCAGCGCGGCGTGGCGGGTCGCCTGGCGGCCGCCTCCCGCTGCTCGCCGCGCGGCAAGTTGCGCGGTAAACACGGCGCCGTGCGTTCCGTCCGCGCCGGTGCCACACGCTTCGTCCTCGACCCCGTGCTCGAGCGCTACGCCTACCGCTGCTGGCCCAACGGCTGTCCGCGCGACCGCACCTGCTGCGTCGGGCTCACGGTCGAGGTGTCGCGGCGCGAGGTGCGCGCCATCGACACGCTGATGGACGAGCTCGCGGAGCTCGTGCCGTCGCTGCGCGAGGCGGACGGCTACGCGAACGTGTTCGTCGACGAGGAGCCGCCGGACCTGCTGATCGAGGCGGACGACGACGGCGCGTGTCCGTTTCTCTTCCGCACCCGCAAGCACGCGCTGTGCTCGATCCACCACGTCGCGCTGCAAACCGGACGTCCGGTGCCGGCGTACAAGCCCGCCGCGTGCCGGCACTGGCCGCTGACGCTGGTGCGCGACCGCGACGGCGTGCGCGTCACGCTGCAGCCGCACGCGCTCAAGATCGGCTGCGTCGCGCCGCGCGAGGAGCTGCCCGGCCAGCCGACGGTCGCCGAGGCGTACCGCGACGAGATCGCCGAGCTGCGCGCGCTCGTGAGCTCCCCGGGCCGCACGCGGCAGGCGCCCGGACGAGAGCGCAGCGCTCGTGCGGCGGAAGGAGAGCGCGCGGCGGCGCGCCCGAATGGAAAGCGCACCGTGCGCGCGGTTGAGAGGAGAGCGCGAGGTGCGCGCGGCTGAGCCGAGCCCGGCGGGCGGGCTCGTGCGCACGCCGCGCCGGCCGCGCGGCTTCGTCGCGCGCGGACCGCGTCCCGCGCGCTGGGACGATCCGGCGCTCGCGCCGCGCGCGGGCGAGGATCTGTGCTTTCTCGCCGGCGACTGGCGCATCCTGCAGCGGCTCGACGGCCACCGCTGGTCGCTCGACGACCTGGTCACCGCCTGGCGCGCGGCGTCGGCCCGCGCGGATGCTCCGCCCGCGCGCTTCATCGACCTCGGCTGCGGCATCGGCTCGGTGCTCATGCTGCTCGCGTGGCGCTTCCCGCACGCGCGCGGCGTCGGCGTCGAGGCGCAGCAGCTGAGCGTCGACCTCGCGCGCCGCTCGCTCGCCGGCAACGGCGCCGACGACCGCGTCGAGGTCCGGCACGGCGACCTGCGCGATCCGACGCTCGTCCCGGAGGGGGCGGTGTTCGACCTCGTCACCGGCACGCCGCCGTACGTTCCGCCGGGCGCCGGGCGCGTGTCGCCGCGCCCGCAGCGCGGTCCGTGCCGCATCGAGCAGCGCGGCGGCATCGAGGACTACTGCCGGGCCGCCGCGCGGCTGCTCGCGCCGGGCGGCGTGTTCGTCGCCTGCGCGGGCGGCGCGCAGACGCCGCGGGTCGCCGCCGCGGCGCACGCTGCTGGATTGTGCTTGACGGAGAGCCGCGACGTCGTGCCGCGCGCGGGCAAGCCGCCGCTGCTCGCGGTGCACGTCATGCGCCGACGCGACGACGCGGTGCTCGACGCCGACGGCAGTGCGAACGCCGACGCCGGCAAGGACGCGGACGGCGCGAGCGCCGGGTCCGTCCGCCACGCGCCGCCGCTCGTCGTGCGCGCGGCCGACGGCCGCTGGACGGAGGAGTTCGCCGCCCTGCGCCGCGACATGGGCATGCCTTGAGCGCGCACGCTCGCTGGCGCGACGGGCTCGTGGTGCTCGCCTGCCTGGTCTGCCAGGTCGGCATGGGCGTCGGCGGCTACCTCTTCCCGGTGTTCCTCAAGCCGGTCGCGGAAGACCTCGGCTGGTCGCGCACGATCTACGCGGCGGCGAACCCGATCACGAGCCTCTTCGTCGCGCTCGCGGGACCGTTGGTCGGCTGGCTCTCGGACCGGCGCGGGCCGCGCCTCGTGCTGGTCGCGGGCAGCCTGATCATGAGCGCCACGCTGCTCGGCGCGTCGCGCATGGAAGAGGTCTGGCAGTTCTACGTCGTCGCGGTCGGGATCGGCGTCGGCGTCGCGTGCCTCGGCGACCTGCCCACCGCGAGCGCGATCGCGGGACGCTTCGACGCGCGCCGCGGGCTCGCGCTCGGGGTGGTCTACATCGGCTCGAACATCGGCGGCGCGCTCGGCGCGTCGACGGCCGCGGCGCTCGCCGCCGAGAGCGGCTGGCGTGCGGCGCTCGCGACGATCGGCGGCACGCTGTGGCTGCTGCTCCTGCCGTTCGCGCTGCTGGTGTCGCCGCCGCGCGCGCGACGGGAGAGCACGACGGCGCAGGCCGACGGTGGCGCGTCCGCGGCGAGCGAGCACCGCGCGACGCGCGCGCGTGGCGCCGACGCGGCCGCACCAGCGGCCCAGCTCGCGTCCTCCGACGACGTCGCGGGCGCCGTCCGCCAGCGCGACTTCTGGCTGCTGCTCTGGGTGCTGCTCGCGTTCTACCTCTACAGGCTCGGCGTCAACACGCACCTCGTCGCGTACCTGTCGGATCTCGGCTGGGCGCACGGCGAGGCGGCGCTCGGATTCAGCTTGACGGTGGGCATCGGCATCGTCGGCAAGCTCGGCGCGGGGACGCTCGCCGACCGCGTCGGACCGCGGGCGGCGACGGTCGGCAACTTCGTCGTCATCGCGATCGCCTCGGCGCTGCTGCTCGTGCCCGAGGTGCCGTTCGCGATCCCGCTCTTCCTGATCCTGCACGGCGCCGCGACCGCGGCCGAGGACGTCGTCATCCCGCTGCTCGTCGGACGGCGCTTCGGCACGGCGTATCTCGGCAGGATCTACGGCCTGCTGCTGCTGACGCTCGTCCCGGGCGGCGTGCTCGGGCCGATCGTCGCGGGCGCGGTGTTCGACGCGTCGGGCAGCTACGCGGCCGTGTTCACGGCCTTCTTCGTGTGCAACCTGACCGCGGTCGCGGCGCTCTCCGCCGTGCGTGCGACGCGCGCAGCTTGACCCGGGCGTCGCGGCTCCGCACGATCCGCGCACATGAGCAACGGATTCTTCTCGCCGGGCGAGGTGCACGTCGGCCAGGACCTCGGCGGACGTCAGGTGGTGGTGACGCGGGAGGAGGTGGAGCACTACGCCGCGGGGACCGGGCTCGAGCGGCTCGACCCGGAGTTCGCGCCGGCGCTGCTCTTTCACTCGGAGGTCTACCGCGACCTGTCGTGGTATTTGCCGAACATCATCGGCAACCTGCACGCGCGTCAGGAGTGGGAGCTGTTCGCGCCGTTCACGATCGGCGCCGAGGTGCGCTCGCGCGTCACGGTCGTCGACCGCTACCGCAAGCGTGACCGCCTCTACGTCGTCGCCGAGGTGCTGTGGACGACGCCCGAGGGACGCTGGCTGCAGCGCAGCCGCACGCACCAGAGCTTCCTCGCGCACGAGCTCGGGGAGGGCGAGCTGGCGGTCGACCGGCAACGCGAGAAGCGCTCCGACCGGCGCTTCGAGACGCCGAGCGAGGGCGAGGAGATCCCGCCCGGCGAGCGCACCGTGACGCTCGCGATGTGCCAGGCGTTCTCCGGACCGCACCGCAACTACCACAACGACCGCGAGATGGCGCGCGCGCTCGGCTTCCCGGACATCGTCGTGCAGGGGATGATGCCGATCTGCTTCGTCTCCGACACGCTCGCGGCGTACTTCGGCGCGGGCTGGCACTACGGCGGCAAGCTCGACGTCCGTCTCGTGAACGTCGTCTGGGTCGAGGATCGGCTCAAGGTGCGCGGCCGCATCCGCGAGGTGGTGCGCGAGGGCTCGAAGGAGCGCTGCCACCTCGACGTCTGGTGCGAGAAGGCGGACGGCACGATCGCGCTGATCGGCACGGCGAGCGCGCTGCGCGGGGATTGAGCGGGCGCGCTGCGCGGGCCGCGCGCGCTTTCGCGGTCCGCCGAGCGCACGGCGAGCGTGCTGCGCGGACGAGGGCCGCGCGCGTCGTCCGTCGGTTCGCGCGCGTGCCGTGGCGCGCGGCGGCCGCGCATGCGAAACGGTCGCGCGTGCAAGCGCCGCTCGACGCCATCGACACGCTCTTCCTCGACGTCGGCAACACGCTCGTCGGCATGGACCTCGACCTCGTGTGCGAGCTGCTCGCGCGCCGCGGGATCGTCGTCACGCCCGAGGCGGTCGCGCGCGCCGAGGCGGCGGCGCGGCCGCACCTCTCGCGCCTGCTCGCGACCGGACGCTCGAGCGAGGAGCGCGACAGCTTCGTCTTCCACGTCGCGACGACGCTCGCGGGTCTCGGCGTGCCCGAGCCGCGTCGCGCCGAGATCGCACCGCAGCTCGCGCACGACATGAAGGCGGTCGGCACGCGTCGCCTGTGGTCGCGCCTCCTGCCCGGCGTGCCGCAGGCGCTCGCCGAGCTGCGCGCCGCGGGCATGAAGCTCGCGGTGGTCAGCAACTCGGACGGCACCGTCGAGCAGGGCCTCGAGAAGATGGGCCTGCGCGACGCGCTCGACGCCGTGCTCGACTCGGCGCGCGTCGGCGTCGAGAAGCCGGACCGGCGCATCTTCGAAAAGGCGATCGAGGCCGTCGGCTGCGCGCCCGAGCGCACGGCGCACGTCGGCGACCTGTTCGCGGTCGACGTGGTCGGCGCGCGCGCGGCCGGCCTGCACGGCATCCTGGTCGACCCGTACGGCGACTGGTGCGACGAGCCGTGCGCGACGGCGCCCGACGTGCCGACGCTCGCGCGCGATCTGCTCGCGGCGCGCGCGTCAAGCAGAGGGTAGCTCGAGGCGCGCGCACAGACCGCCGAGCGCGCTCGCTTCGAGCGCGAGCGAGCCGCCGTAGAGCGCGGCGAGGTCGGCTGCGATCGCGAGCCCGAGACCCGAGCCGGGCTTGGCGTCGTCGAGCCGCGTGCCGCGCTGCAGCGCTGCGTCGGTCTGCGCGGCGTCGATGCCGGGGCCGTCGTCCTCGACCTCGAGCCGCAGCCGGCCGTCGACCGCGCGCGCTTGCGCGACGACCCGCGTGCGCGCCCACTTGCAGGCGTTCTCGAGCAGGTTGCCGAGCATCTCTTCGAGATCCTCGCGCTCGCCCGCGAACGAGAGCTCGCCTGCGACGCCGACCTCGAGCGCGAGCTCGCGCTCCGCGTGCAGGCGCAGCAGCGTGTCGCGCAGGCGCTCGATCACCGGACGCACGTCGCAGCGCGCGCCCGGCACGCCGTGCGCGCCGGCCGCCGCGGCGCGCGTCAAGTGATGATCGATCAGCCGGCTCATGGCCGCGACCTGCGCCGCGATCGTGCGCGCCGCGTCGGGGCCGGTGCGCTCCGCTTCCACCGCGACCACCGCGAGCGGCGTCTTCAGCGCGTGCGCGAGATCCGCGGCGCTCGCACGCGCGCGCTCGAGGAGCCGCGCGTCGTGGTCGAGCAGCTCGTCGATCGCGCGCGCGAGCGGCTCGACCTCGCTCGGGTAGTCCGTGCCGAGACGCGCGCGGCGTCCGGCGCGCACCTCGGCGACGTCGTGCGCGAGACGACGCAGCGGGCGCAGGCCGTAGGCGATCTGCAGCGCGACGGTGGCGACGAGCCCGACGCCGAGCACGCCGAGCGACAGCGCGAGCAGGCGATCGAAGCGCGCGGTCTGGCTGCGCAGCGCCTGCTCGGGACCGGCGAGCGTCACGACGATCGGCTGCTCGCGGCCCGGGAAGCGCAGCTCGCGGCGCACGATCTTCAGCGGTTCGCCGCGCGGCCCCGCGACGGTTCCGTCGGTGCTCTCGACGCCGCCCACGCCCGACGGCAGCCGCTCGTCCCACAGCGAGCGCGAGCGCAGCTCCTGCGCGCCGTCGGTCACCTGCCAGTACCAGCCGGAGTAGACCTGCTCGAAGCGCGCGTCCGGGACCTCGCGCCGCATCTGGAGCGGCGCCTCCGGCGGCGCCTCGAGCGCCGCGACGACGGCGAGCAGCAGCGAGTCGAGCTGGCTCTGGAAGGCGCTCTGCGCCGAGGCGCGAAACGCGAGCGACAGCGCGACGCCGCCGCCCGCGAGCGCGAGCACGAGCCACAGCGTGCTCACCGCGAGGAGTCGCGTACGCAGCGAGCGCCGCTTCATTCGGCGGGCGCCCTCAGCTTGTAGCCGAGCCCGCGCACGGTCTCGATCAGGTCGACGCCGAGCTTGCGGCGGATGCGGCTCACCAGCACGTCGATCACGTTCGAGTCGCGGTCGAAGTCGCCGTCGTAGGCGTGGTCGATGATCTCCGAGCGCGTCACGATGCGTCCCGCGCGGTGCAGCAGGTACTCGAGGATGCGCAGCTCCTGGGCGGTGAGGCGCACCGGCACGCCGTCGACGCTGACCTCGCCGCTGCTGGTGTCCATGCGCAGCGGACCGCAGCGCAGCTCGGGCGAGGCGAAGCCCTGCGCGCGGCGGATCAAAGCGCGCAGCCGCACCACCACCTCCTGCATCTCGAAGGGCTTGGTCACGTAGTCGTCGGCGCCGGCCGAGAAGGCGGACAGCTTCTCCGGCCAGCGCCCGCGCGCGGTGAGCACGAGCACCGGCGTGCGGACGCCCTTCGCGCGCCAGCGCTCGAGCACGGTGACGCCGTCGAGCTTCGGCAGCCCGAGGTCGAGGACGATCGCGTCGTAGGGCTCGACCGAGCCGAGCGACAGCGCGCGCTCGCCGTCGGCGGCGTGCTCGACGACGAAGCCCGCGTCGCGCAGCGCCGCGACGAGCGCCTCCGCCAGGCGCTGCTCGTCCTCGACGACGAGGATCCTCACGGCGTCCGCTTGCGGGCCGCCTCGAGGCCCGCGCCCTCGCCTTCGAGGAAGGTTCCGTCGCGCGCGTCGTACTCGAGCTCGAGCACGCTGCCCGAGGGGGTGAGGATCTCGACCTCGTAGATCCAGCGGCCGTCGTCGCGCTCGAGCTCGACCTCGATGACGCGGCCCTCGAAGCTCGCCTCGACCTTCTCGAGCAGCTCGGCGAGCGGCATGATCTCGCCCGCCTCGCGCGCCCGCAGCGCGCGCTCGTGGTCCTTCTCGGCCCGTGCCGGGCCGGCGCCGAGGAGCACGACGGCGAGCGTCGCCAAGGCGAGCCATGTGCGCACCGCGCTCTCCCTACGATTCTTGGATGAACGTAGGATGAACCGCGGAGTCACGGAGGATTCACGTGCGGTCGCTAGCGTGGGGATCGTCGCCGGCGAAGGTTCGCCGCAGCGACGTCGACGAAAGGAGCAGAGAGATGAGAAGGATGTCATGGGTCGTCGCCACGGTCGCGGGTGCGCTGCTGCTGTCCACGCCCCCGCTCGCGCTCGCGCAGCAGGGCACGGGCTCGGCCGCCAGCTCGAACGCCACCTCGCTGTCCCCGGCCGAGGTCGTGCGCAAGATCGAGGCGGCGGGCTACCGCGACGTGCGCGACGTCGAGTACGACAACGGCCACTGGGAGGCCGAAGCGATCGACAAGAACGGCCGGCGCGTCGACCTGAGGATCGACCCGTCGACCGGCGCCGTCGTCCTCGACGAGGACTGAGGCCTTGCGGCGCGCGGCGGGCCGGCGCCTCGCCGGCCGGCACCGCTGCGCGGCCGCGCGCTTCACTCGAGGACCCCGTACGCTCGCTGCGGCCCGTGCGCGGCGCTCGCCCGCACCTCGTCGAGCGCGGCTCTCAGGTCGGCGAGGAACTCGCCGATGACCGGCGCGTGCACCGCGTTCACCATGCAGTGCAGGCTCGGCGGCGGCTTCTGCTGGTCGACCCACCACCGGCGGCGCACGAGCGCCTCGCCGACCGCGAAGGCGTCGACGTCCTCGAAGGCGTCGACGTCCTCGAAGGTGAAGGCGACGAGCGTCGTGTCGGGCTCGGCGAGGACCCGCACGCCGCGGATGGCGCGCAGGCCCGCGACCAGCTCCTCCGTCGCCGCGCGCGCGATGCGCGTCAAGCGCAGATAACCCTCCTCGCCGAGATGGTTCATCACCGCCCACGCGGCGGCGATCGGGCCGCCGCTCTTCGTGCCGAGGATGCCGGAGCTCGCGTACAGCCCGCCGAGCCAGCGGTCGGTGGAGAACGTCTGGTGCTTGCGCAGCTCCTTCGTGCGGTGCAGCAGCACCGACGCGCCCTTCGCGGCGTAGCCGTACTTGTGCAGGTCGACCGAGATCGACGTGACACCGGGGACGCGGAAGTCCCACGGCTCGATGCGGTGGCCGAGGCGCTCGAGCATCGGCAGCGTGATGCCGCCCATGCAGGCGTCGACGTGGCACAGGACGTCGCGTGACGCGGCGATCTCGGCGATCTCCGCGACCGGGTCGACGACGCCCTGCGGGTACTGCGGCGCCGACGCCACGAGCAGCGCGGTGTTCGGCGTCACCGCGTCGGCCATCGCGCGCGGGTCGGCGCGCCAGTCGTCGCGCACCGGCGCGCGCACCGAGCGCACGTCGAAGTAGGCGGCGGCCTTCTCGAACGCGGCGTGCGCGCTCGTCGGCAGCACCATCTCCGGCGCCGTGATGCCGCGCTCGCGGGCGCGCGAGCGCGCCGCCTTGACCGCGAGCAGGATGCTCTCGGTGCCGCCGGTGGTCATGAAGCCCGCGGCCTGCGGACCGCCGTGCAGCAGGTCCGCGACCATCGCGACGACCTCGGACTGCATGCGGCGCAAGCTCGGAAACGCCGCGACGTTGAGCGCGTTCGCCGACTGCAGGCGCGCGTGCGCCTCGGTCGCGAGCGCCAGCACGTCGGGGCCGGCGTGGTAGGCGAGGCTGAAGACGCGTCCCGACTGCCAGTCGACGTCCTGCGCGCGCAGGGCGTCGAGCTCGTCGAGCACGGCCGCCGCGGAGCGGCCCTTCGCCGGCAGCTTCATCGCGCCGAGCCGGCCGCGCCCGCGGAGCTCGCGGCGCCGTCGGCAGCAGTGTCTTCCGCCGCCTGCGGCTGCGTCGCCGCGTCGACGCGCTCGAGCCACGCGACCACGTTCTTCCGCGACTCCACCAAGCGGCCGCCCTCGTCGCTCGCACGGATGCAGGCGAGCTGCGCGAAGACGGAGATGTCGGCGAGCGTCAGGCTCTCGCCGAGCAGGAACGGACGGTCCCCGAGCAGCCCCGAGAGCGCGTCGACGTGCCGGTCGACGTCGCGCAGCACGGCTGCGATCGGACGTCGTCCGAGGCCCTGCGCGGCGAGCGTGCGGCGCAGGACGCGCGGCAGCCCGAGCGGCGCGACCCGCCGCATGAGGTTGCCCTCATACTTGACGAGCTCCGGGATGAAGCGCTGCGCGTTGTGCGGCAGCGTGAAGCGCAGCCGCATCTCGTAGAAGTAGAGGCTCTCGTCGGCCCAGTCCTCGAGCACGTGGCAGAGCGCGCGCTCGCGCGGGTCGGTCGGGATGAGACGCGGCCGCGGGTAGCGGTGGTCGAGGTAGTGCGCGATGTCGGTCGAGTCCGCCACCACCTGATCGTCCTCGACGATGAACGGCAGCTTGCCGGCGGGATTGCGCGTGCGCACGACCGTCAGCGTCTTCGACGGCGGCACCTCCTCGATCTTGTAGGGCACGCGCTTGACGTTGAGGATCCGCCGCACCTTGTCGCAGAACGGCGAGATCTCGAACTGGTAGAGCGTGAGCATGATCGACGCCGCTTCTCAGCGACCGGTGAAGCGCGGGTCGCGGCGCTCGAGGAACGAGGCGACGCCCTCGCGGAAGTCCTCGGTGCCGAAGCTCTTCACCATCTCGCGATCGGCCTCCTCGATCGAGGCGCCGAGGTCGACGAACAGGTTGCCGTAGAGCTGACGCTTCATGATGCGCAGCGAGCGCGGCGAGCAGCGGGTCGCGAGCTCGTGCGCATACTCGCGCACCTCGGTCATCAAGCGGTCGTGCTCGATGACGCGGTTGACGAGCCCCATGCGCAGCGCCTCGTGCGCGTCGATCAGGCGACCGGAGTAGAGCAGGTCGCACGCGTTGTGCATGCCGATCAGGCGCGGAAGGATCCACGCCGAGCCGTGCTCGGCGACGAGACCGCGGCGCGAGAACACGGTGCCGAAGCGCGCGCGGTCGGACGCGAAGCGCATGTCGTAGAACAGCATGTAGGAGAGGCCGAGCCCGGCGGCGACGCCGTTGACCGCGGCGATCACCGGCTTGGAGAGCGCCATCGGGTAGCTGTAGGGGCCGCGCAACGCGGCCGGCAGGCTCTCGTCGAGCGGCGGCAGGTCGGCGGTGCTCGCCGTCAGGTCGTCGCCGGCGCCGCCCTTCTGGAACGACACCAGCATGTCCATGTCGGCGCCCGCGCAGTAGCCCTTGCCCGCGCCGGTGACGATGATCACCCGCACCGCGGGGTCCGCGTCGGCGGTGCGCAGCGCGTGCTCCACCTCGGCGCCCATCTTGAGCGTCCAGGCGTTGAGCTTCTCCGGCCGGTTCAGGGTGACCTCGGCGACGCCGTCGGTCACCTCGTAGAGGATCTCCGCATAGCTCATGGGTGCTCCTAAGGTCCGCTGTGGTTTGCCGCGGTTCTACTGCTTCCCACGCACGACGAAAAGGACGCGCCGCGCACGGTTCCGCATTCCGACAGCGGAACCACGGGCCTACAATTTGACGGAAGCGGCCCCTCCAAGCTCCCGGGTCGCGTCCGCCCTCATGCTCGGCCTCGCGGGCGCCGATTCCTCGGGTGTTCCGAGACCGCGCGATCGGAGGTCCGATGACAACCCAACGAACGAACCGCGGCGTGCTCGCCGCGTTGACGGTATGCTTGACGATCGGCTGCCTCGTGGCGGCCGCTCCGGTCCGCGCGCAGGACGCGACCGCCTTCGAGGAGTCGCGCAGCCCCTGGGCGGTCGCGCCGCCGGTCGGCGAGCACGACATCCCCGGCGTGGAGCGCGAGGGCACGCTGCGCGTCATCCGCTTCAGCAACGACCGTCAGATCCTGAACGACAAGGGGACGGTGGTCGGCTTCGCGGCGATCGTCGCGCGCACCGGCGAGATTCCACCGACGCACGAGCGGGCGCTCGACGAGAAGTCGCTGCTCGAGATCATGCGCCGCGGGCAGGGGAACGCGGAGTAACGCGGGTCACTGCAGAAGAGCGCTGGTGTCGAAGTAGAGCTCGACCGACTCGTCGCAGTCGTCGCACGCGAGGCGCGCGACCCGTAGCGTCCGGCCGTTGGACGAGCGCGTGCCCTCGCCGGCGAGGCTGAGGAAGGACCCGCACGCGCAGCGCCGCCGCCGCAGGAAGGCGTCCATGTCTTCGAACGAGCGGATCGGGATCGCATCCTCGGCGGACGTTCCCGGACCGCTGCGCACCGCGCGGCGCGCGCGCTCCTGGCGCACGCGCCGCATCCCGAGCGCGGCAACCGCGGCGACGATCGCCGCGACGAGCAAGATCGTGATCATCGTCCGTGACCCCGGATTGTGGTAGGCCGGAGGCATGGCGGAGGACAAGGGTTTCCGA
Organism: Candidatus Binatia bacterium; assembly: GCA_036563615.1. Classification (NCBI taxonomy): domain Bacteria; phylum Candidatus Binatota; class Binatia (SeqCode); species Binatia bacterium. The sequence goes on along the minus strand of DATCMB010000014.1, from coordinate 349,312 downwards.
CTCGGCGACGTGCTGCCGTTTCTCTACAAGCGGCATCCCTGGCACGGCGTCGACATCGGCTCCGCCGCGCCGCGCAAGGTCACGGCGTTCATCGAGATCGTCCCCACCGACACCGTCAAGTACGAGCTCGACAAGGCGACCGGCTACCTGCAGATCGACCGTCCGCAGAAGTTCTCCAACGTCTACCCGACGCTCTACGGCTTCATCCCGCAGACCTACTGCGGCGAGGAGACCGGCAAGTTCTGCGCGGAGCGCACCGGACGCCAGGGCATCGTCGGGGACGGCGATCCGCTCGACATCTGCGTGCTGTGCGAGCGCGACATCTCGCACGGCGACATCCTCGTGCAGGCGATCCCGATCGGCGGCCTGCGCATGATCGACGGCAACGAGGCCGACGACAAGATCATCGCGGTCCTCGAGGGCGACGCGGTGTACGGCAACTGGCTCGAGATCGAGGAGAGCCCCGAGGCGCTGATCGAGCGCCTCAAGCACTACTTCCTCACCTACAAGCAGGCGCCCGGCTCGACCAAGCAGCACGTCGAGATCACCCACGTCTACGGACGCGAGGAGGCGTACGAGGTGATCCGCCGCACGCAGATCGACTACGAGAACAAGTTCGCCGGCCTGCGCGAGATGATGGCCGTCGGGAAGCTCTGAGCGCGAGCGCGCTCGCCGGGCTCGGCGGCGCCGCAGGTGGCGCAAGCCCGCCGGCCACCAAGCGACCGTGCGGCGCGTCCGCTACTTCGCGAGCGGCGCGTCCGACAGCGGGTACTTCTCCCAGTTCGGCGCGTCGAAGTGCCACCACTCGGTCGGCAGCGGCTCGAAGCCCTCGCGCACCATCGCGACCTCGAGGATGCGCATGTTGCGCACCGCCTGCGGGTCGCCGCGCATGTTGGTCCGGTGCGCGCGCTCGCTGAAGTCGTCGTAGTCCGTCGGCATCGGCACCTCGACGCCGTTCGCGTCGACCATCGTGACGTCGACCGCCGCGCCGCGGTTGTGCTTCGAGCCCTCGACCGGCCGACCGTCGCGGAACACCGGCTTCACGACGTAGCGCGGATCGGGCACCAGCTCCCAGAGACGCTGCTGCACGGAGATCGGGCGGTAGCAGTCCCAGACCTTGAGCCCGAGGCCACGCGTCTGCAGCTCGCGGTGCACGCGCGCGAGCCGCTCGGCGACGTCCGGTCGCAGCAGGCAGCGCGCGACCGGATAGACCGCGACGCCGGTGAAGTTGTTGGTGGTCGCGTAGCGGATGTCGATCTGGATCGACGGCTCGACGGTCGCGAGGTCGACGAAGCCTTCGGGCGGTGGTCCCGGCTTGCGCGTCGCGGCGGACGGCGCCGAGCCGCGGTCCGCGCGCAGGGTCCAGCCGCGCTGACGCCCGCCGCTGCACGCGGGAAGCAGCGCGACACAGACGAGCGCGAGGGCGAGGAGCGCGCCCGAGCGCCGCGGCCGGCGGCGGACGTTCTCGCCGTCGCCGCGGCGCCCACGTTTGCGCGACCACGGCCGGACGCTAAGAGCCGCACGCGTGCTTCCCCTGCTGCGTGACGGCTTCCTGCTCGGCTGGTCGGTCGCCTGGCCGCCCGGCCCGATCAACGCCGAGATGATCCGCCGCGCGCTCGCGCGCGGCTTCTTCCCGGCGTGGGTCGTCGGGCTCGGCGCCGTGTCGGGCGACTTCCTGTGGGCGCTCGCGGTCGGCTTCGGCGCGTCGCGGCTCACGACGATCCCGGGCGTGACCCTCGCGCTCGGCGTCGTCAGCACCGCGCTGCTGCTCGCGCTCGCGGCGGTGTTTCTGCGCGGCGCGTCCGCGTCCTGGCGCGCGTGGCGGGCGGGCGAGCCGCTGCCGACGCCGCGCTCGCTCGACAGCGCGCGCGGCGGGTACGTGCTCGGGCTCGGGCTCGCGCTGTCCTCGCCTTGGAACCTCGCGTTCTGGCTCGCGGTGATGGGGCAGCAGGCGACCACGGGCGTCGATCCGCGCGGCGCGCTGATCGTCGCCTGCGCGGTGATCGCGGGCGCGCTGACCTGGACGCTGCTCCTGTGCTCGGCGGTGCATTTCGGCGCGCGCTTCGCGACGCCGCTCTGGCAGATCGTCACCCAGGCTTCGACGGGTCTCTTGATGCTGTGGTTCGCCATGCGAACCGCGTTTCGCTTGCTCGCTAGCTGATCTCCGCCGTTCATCTGCCTCGTTTGCCGAAGCGGCCGAGGTTGAGGCCGCCGAGCTTGATCGCGAGCCAGTAGAGGTCGCCGTCCGCCGCGGTGACGTCGCCCTGCGCGAACGTGCGCCGCAGCGCGCGCACGGTGGTCTTGGTCATCGCGACCGGCACCGCGGGCTGTCGGACGATGCGCGCCGCGATGTCGCGAGCCTTTTCGACTGCGTCGTCGGCGAGGTGATTCACGAGCCCCCACGCGAGCGCGTCCTGCGCCTGCACGCGATCGCACGTCGTCACCAGCTCGATCGTCCGCGCGGGGCCGATCTCCCGCACCAGCAAGGGCAGGGCGCCCCAGGTGAGCGGCATGCCGATCTCGACCTCGGGGATCGACATCCAGGCGTCGCGCGCCATCACGCGCATGTCGCAGGCGAGCGCCAGGACGGCGCCACCGCCGATGCAGAGCCCGTTGATCGCGGCGATCGTGATCTGGTCGAGCGCCTCGATCGCGGCGACGGTGCGGTCGCCGATCCGCGCGCGGTGGCGGCGCTCGAGGTCGTTGCGCGGCGCGCCTTCCTCGCGCACGTTCGCGAGATCCGCCCCGGCGGAGAACGCGCGACCCGCGCCGGTCAGGATCACGACCCGGGTGTCGAAGTCCGAGCGCAGCTCGCCCAGGATCTCCTGCAGCGCGAGGTGCTCACGCGGGGAGAGCGCGTTGAGCTTCTCGGGCCGGTCGAGCGTGATGGTCGCGACCGCGCCGTCGCGGTCGAGACGAACGGTCGACGGCTCGACCTTCGCTCGTGCAGCGCGCTTGCGGGTCGTCCGCGCGGCGCGCCGCGCGCCCTTCACCATGCCGCAACCTCGCTCGGGATCTCCAACATCACCTCCGTCGGACGCGGTTGCGTATCGCATCGCAGCCGCGCCCGCCAGGGCGTGGCGCGTTGCGTCGGCGTGTCAGCGTACGAGGCCCGCGCCGAGCCCGATCATCGCGCCCATCACGAGCGCGAGCACGAGACCGGCGATCATGCCGAGCACGCAGACCAGCACGGCGCGACCCGTCGTCACCCCGAGCGCCTGTCGGACGCCGAGCACGAGCGCCGCGATCGTCCAGACAAAAATCGTCAGCCCGATCGCGGCAAACAGCGCAGGCCCGAGCGGCAGCGCGCCGAGCAGCCAGAGAAGCTTCGGCGCGTTGGTGAAGCCGAGCGTGCGCAGCAGGTCGGGATACTCCGCGCGCGCGCCGAGCAGGCCGACGCCGACCAGCCAGATGACGGCGGTCGAGACGATCCAGCCGAAGAAGCCGGACAGCACCATCGCGGCGATGCCCAGGATCAGCTCCGAGGTGCTCGTCGCCTGCACGCCGCCGATCCCTTGCGCGAGCGCGCCCAGCGCGACCACGGCGGCGGCCTGTCCCATCGCGTCGGGGTCGCGCGCGACCTCCGCGAACACGCTCTGGTCGAGGCGCAGCGCCCCCAGCAAGCGGTCGGTGAAGGGGCGTTTCCACTCCGTCGGTCGGGGAGACGTCATCATGGCGATCGCTCGTGCTCGTCCTGCAGCCCTATGCCTTGCCGGCGTCGCGCGGCAACCGCGTCACGCGGCACCTCGCGGGGCGGGCAACCCGAGCGCCTCGGCGAGGTAGGGCAGGGCCTCGTCGGTCAGCGACAGGTCGGGGGCGAGGCGCTTGCCGAGGCCCTCGGCCGTCATCATCGCGACGTTGACCATCGTCATGTGGCTGCGCGCCTGGATGCGGTGGCGGCGCAGGATGTCGAAGATGCGCCCGATCTCGCCGGTCACCTGCAGGTTCGCGAGACCCTTGCGCTTCACGTTGTCGACGAACGCCACCATCTCGCGCTCGTAGGCCGCGTAGTCCGGCGTCGCCGCGTGCGTCGCGTTCTCGTGGAAGAGCCGCGCGACCGTGACGCCGTCGCCGGTCGAGAGCGCGAACAGCGTGCGCGCGGTCATCAGGCGATCCTCGTCGGTGAGCTCACCGACGAGACCCAGGTCGAGCAGCACGAGGCGTCCGGGCGGCAGGAAGCGCAGGTTGCCCGGGTGCAGGTCGGCGTGCACGAAGCCGTGCAGGAAGATCATCCGGCAGATGCAGCGCATGCCGGTCGCGACCAGCGCGCGCGCGTCGACGCCGCGCTCCTCGAGCTCGTCCTCGTGAACGCCCTCGACGAAGTCCATGGTGAGGACGGAGTCCGAGCACGCCTCCGGGTGGAGACGCGGGAAGAGGATGTCGGGGTCGTCGGCGAAGTTCGCCGTGAAGCGCGCGTTGTTGCGCGCCTCGTTGGTGAGGTGGATCTGCTGGCCGACCGCGTCGCAGAACGTCCGGAGCGCGCCCTCGAGCGCGATCAGGCGCAGCGTCGGGAACAGGCGCTCGAGCGTGCGTCCGACGAAGAGCAGGATCGCGCGGTCGAGGCGCGCCTTCTCGAGGATGTCGGGACGCCGCACCTTGACCGCGACCACGTCGCCCGTCGAGCGCAGCACGGCGCGGTGCACCTGCGCGACCGACGCCGCCGCCACCGGCTCCACCTCGAAGCTCGCGTAGATCTCCTCGAGCGGGCGCCCGAAGTCGTGCTCGACGATGCGTCGTACCTCGGCGAACGGGAACGGCGGCACGCGGTCGCGCAGCAGCGCGAGCTCGTCGACCAGCGGACCGGGCAGCAGGTCGGAGCGCGTCGACGCGATCTGCCCGACCTTGATGAAGGTCGCGCCGAGCGTCGTGCACAGCCGCGTCAAAGCGTGGCCGAGCGCGCCCGGGAGCGCGTCGCGTCCGCGGTCGCGGCGGCGAACGAGCTCGCGCAGGAAGACCACGGCGGCGATCACGGCCGCGCGCGCCATCTGCGCGCTGCGCACGGTGATGCGCCAGAGGGAGGAACGGGGTGCAGGCATGACGGTCGAGTGCTCGGGCCCCGCGCAGCATAGGCATCGAGGACGGCGGGGACCACTGCGGCGGACGGCGCGTCCGGAGCGGCGAATCTTCCTTCGCCGTCGTGCCGCTCGACGCAGGCGACGGACTGCGGCTGCGGACCCGCGCGCTGGTGTGCAGAGAGAGCGAGCGTCTAGCAAAAAAGAACCGGCGAAGTGCCTTGATTCGAAAGAGTCGCGGCAGTAAGCGCGGCGATGAGCCTGGTGCGCCGACTGGTCACTGGCGTCGACTGCTGACGGGCGCGCGCACCGAATTCCACGACATGCCGTAGACCCGCGCGCGGGTCTCCTCTCTCGATCTTGCCGAAGGGCACCGGGCTCGGGAGCGAGGATCAGCGGCCCCGCCGCGCTCTGGCCGCCACCTCTTCCCGTCCGCGACGAGAACGAAGTCCGCGGGAGACGGCGATGTCGCGCAGCTCGAACCACCGTTCGGCGAGCTCGACCCGGCGTAGGTCGGCCGGTCGGGACGCGCCGGCGGTGCTGCCGGGGCCGGTTCGAGCCCGGACCCGCGCGAAGCGCGGCGCCTCGCCCGCCCTGCGCGACGTCGTCCGCACAGCACGCAAGACCGCCACTACCCGCCGCGTCGAATGAGGATTCGGGGGATCGCGCGGCGGCCTGAACCGAGGAGGGAGAAGCGATGTCGTTCACACGTTTTTGCGCTGCTCGCCCGGTCGTTCGACGACGCTCGACGGTCGCCAGACGACGAGCGGGGCTAGGCGACGGCGGCGTCCGCGCCGCAGACCCGGGCGGGAGCCCGCCGGCACGTCTCGCCGCGCGGCTCGCCCGGCTCGCGCTCGCCGTCCTCGTCGTGAGCGCGTTCGCCGCGAGCGCGCAGGCGGCGGAGAGCCACCTGCTGCTGAGCGAGTTCACCGGCGCCGACACGCCCGCCGGATCGCTCGGCAACAACGCCGACCGCGTCGACATTCGCCAGTCGAACGGCGACGTCTACGTGATCGACAAGCAGCACGGCGTGGTCGTCCGCTTCGACGCGGACGGCAACTTCCTCTCGGAGATCGGTCCGTTCTCGTTCAACGCCGAGCCCGGGCTCGCGGTCGACAACTCCGACACCGACTCCGAGGGCAACCTCTACGTCCTGCCGGAGTTCGGACCGCTCTCGGCGTACGACGCGTCGGGCACGCTGCTCTACCAGCTCAACGGCTCGACCACACCGGACGGTCCGTTCGGCGACGCCTGCGGCACGGCGGTCGATCCGGACGGCAACGTCTACGTCGCCGACTTCAGCCATCAGGCGATCTACAAGTTCGACTCGGCGGGAGCCTACCTCTCGACGATCGACGTCGCCTTCAACCCGTGCGACCTCGCGATCGACAGCGACGGCACGATCTACGCGATCGCCTGGCTGAACGCGGTGCACAAGCTCGCACCCGACGGCACCGACCTCGGCATCATCGACCAGGAGAGCCCGCGTGCGGTCGGCGTCGATCTCGCGACGCACCACGTCTACGTCGTCCACGAGAGCTTCGTCCGGGAGTTCGACGAATCCGGCAACCTCGTGAGCGAGTTCGGCCAGAACCTGGTCTTCAACGGGCGCGGCGTCGACGTCAATGCGGCGACCGGCAACGTCTACGTGACGTCGAACCCGTCGGTGGGCGCGCGCGTCCTGATCTTCGGACCGCTCGTCCCGGTGCCCGAAGCGACGACGGGTGAGGCGACCAACGTCATGACGACCAGCGCGACGCTGAACGGCGTCGCCGATCCCGCCGGCGCGGGCGACATCGCGGAGTGCCACTTCGAGTACGGCACGGACACCAACTACGGCAATTCCGCGCCGTGCGTGCCGGCGCCGCCGATCTCGGTCGAGACCGCGGTGTCGGCCGACGTGAGCGGTCTCACGCCGTCGACGGTCTATCACTTCAAGCTCGTCGTCGGGACCTCGGACGTCGGGACGGTGAGCGGCGCGGACATGACGTTCCGCACGAGCGGCCCGCCGCTGATCGGCCCCCAGGCGGCGACCGACGTCACCGACAGCAGCGCGAGGCTGAACGCGGCGGTGAACCCGTCGGGCTTCGACACGAGCTGCGTGTTCGAGCTGGTCGACGACGCGACCTTCCAGACGTCCGGCTTCGACGACGCCGACACGCTGCCGTGCGTGCCGGCGAACCTCGGCGCGGGCTTCGACCTCGTGCCGGTGAGCGCCGACGCGACGGGTCTTGCGTCAAGCACACTCTATCACTTCCGCGTCGTGGCGACGAACGCGGAAGGCACGACGAACGGCAACGACACGACGTTCCGCACCGCGGGTGTTCCGATCGTGATCGCCGAGTCGGCATCGGAGATCAGCGACACGAGCGCGCGGCTCGACGCGACCATCGTTCCGTCGGGCTTCCCGACGTCGTGCTTCTTCGAGTACGTCGACGACGCGACCTTCCAGTCGAGCGGCTTCGACGATGCGGCCACAGCGCCGTGCACGCCGGATCCGATCGGCGACGGCTTCGGCGAGGCGACGGCGAACGCCACGATCACCGGGCTCGAGCCGGGCACGACCTACCACTTCCGCGTCGTGGCGGAGAACCAGGTCGGCACGGCGACCGGTGACGGCGACACGTTCGAGACCCGACTCTCGTTCCTCGATCTGGTCGACACGTTCGGCGGCAGCGGGTTCGCCGGCGGACAGTTCTCGTCGCCGCTCGGCATCGCGGTCGACCAGCGCGGCGGCCGGTTCTACGTCGCCGACAGCGGCAACGCGCGCATCCAGCGCTTCAGCGCGCGCGGGCGCTTCCAGAGGGCGTGGGGCTGGGGCGTGCAGAACGGCTCCAACGCGAGCCAGGTGTGCCGCACCGCGGCGACCTGCCTCCCCGGCATCCCGGGCTCGGGCCCGGGCCAGTTCGAGGTCCCGGCCTTCATCGCGGTCGACAACTCGAACAGCCCATCGCGGCGCTCGGTGTACGTCGGTGACGCGGGCACCAACGTCGTGCAAAAGTTCAGCCCGGCCGGCAAGCTGCTCGCGACGATCGACGGCTCGAACACGCCGCAAGGGTCGTTCGGTGTCCTCGTCGGCGTGGCGGTCGATCAGAGCGGCAACCTCTGGGTGGCCGACGCCGCGAGCGGCACCGTCATCCAGTTCGACCACGCCGGCAACTTCCTCCAGCAGTGGACGACGACGTCGTTCGGCATCCAGGCGATCGCCGTCGACTCGGCGAACGACGCCGTCTACCTGATCAACTTCAGCGGGGCGACGGAGCGCTTCTCGCTCACCGGCGGGCCGGCGACCCCGGTCGATCCGGGCCCCGGCACGGCGCTCGCGATCGATCCCAAGACCGGCAACCTGTACGTCGACCTCGGCGACGCCGTCGCGATCTACGCGCCGACGGGTGAGCTCATCGACGAGCTGTTCTCGCTCCGCGGCGCGACCAACTCGCGCGGCCTCGCGTACTGGTCGGCGGGCTCGCCGGCCGGTCGTCGGCGGACGAGCCTGCTCGTCACCGACGCCGTCCTCGACGTCGTGCAGGCGTACGGCGCGCGTGGACCGGGTGCGCCGTTCATCACCGCGCAGCGTGTGGTCGGCGCCGGCAAGACGGCCAAGACCGTCGAGGCGACGATCGTCACGCGCGGTCGCCGGACGACCTGCAGCGTGCAGCTCGTCACCGCGGCCGAGTTCGAGCAGAACGGCTACGCCAACGCGACCACCGTTCCGTGCACGCCATCGGCGCTGCGTGCGGGCTACGACTACCAGGAGGCCAGCGGGACGGTCAGCGGGCTCGTGGTCGGCGACTTCTACCACGTGCGCGTGGTGGCCACGAACTCGGGCGGCACGACGTTCGGGCCCGACACCACGTTCCAGGCGGGTCCGGGCGCCTGGACGCCGTTCAACCGCTGCCCGGTCGACGATCCGGCGATGCTCGCCACCGACGGCGTGACCGTGACGCCGGTGTGCGTGGCGTCGAACTCGAGCCACGGCAGCATCAAGCTCGGCAACCTGGAGCCCACGATCACCGGCAACAGCAACCTGCAGGGTGGGCTCGTCGCCGACATCAACACTGCGACCTTCACCTTCATCGCGCCGCTCGACGGCGCGCTCGTGGCCGACCCGGTCGACACCATGGTCGGCACGGCCGTCATCACGGCGACCGTCGAGTCCGCGGGCACGCCGACCGACTTCGATCTCCTCGCCGGGATCGAGGTCGGCAGGCCGATCCTGACGCTGCCGGTCAAGATCCACCTCGTCGGCCAGAACATCGACCTGGGACCGAACTGCTACATCGGCTCGGAGGCGGATCCGATCGTCCTGCACCCGGCGAACACCGACATCTCGAACGCGATGGCGGAGTTCGTGTCGTTCGATCCGGACGGCACACCCAACCCGAACGGACCGCTCTCGGCGCTGATCGTCACCGGGACGACCCAGGGCGACAGCACGTTCTCGGTGCCGGTGGCGACCGGTTGCGGTCCGAACGGAGACGGCTCGCTCGACGCGGTGATTAACGCGCTCGTCGGCCTGCCGTCGCCGTCGGGCAACAACGTCCTCGTGCTCGAGGACGCCGGCTCGGCGCTCGCGCTGCCGGCGGTCCCGCTCACCGGGGCCGAGTTCGCGGCCTTCTGGCACAGCGCGTTCGACGACTGAGCGAACGCGCGGCGGCGCCGGGTGGGGGCAACCCACCCGGCGCCAGCCGGCGGTGGCGAGTGTTCGAACAAGACTGCGCGATCGCCGGCTCGCAGCTCCGCAGGGGCGCGCCGTTCTATACGTGTCGGACGAGCGGTGGCGCGGGGGAAGGTCCGCCGGCGCCCGAGACACGCTATGACGCAACGGGACCGACTCGCGATTCGCAGGGCCGTGACGCTGCTCGTGCTCGCGCGACGGACTCACTTCAGCGTCGTGGCTTCACGTGTGAGCCGCATTCGACGACGCACTTCTTGCGTGGATCGCGTCGCGACTCGCTGACTGCGAGCCGTGGAACGTGGAGTCCACCGCAGCGGACACGCTGTCCATTATATCGCACAGCGCCGATCGCGATTCGTCGTCTGGACACAGGCTTATACTTGACTGATGGCGGCACGTATCGTGCTCTTCGCGGTCCGACCAAGATTGGACCGCACTTGGGCGGGCCTCGGCACGGAGCGGCTAGATGGAGACCGAACTGAAGGAACTTTACCGCGAGCTCGGCTTCACCGGCCGCCTCGAGGACGCGCATCTGCTTGCGAGTCCGGGCGCGCTCTTGTCCGGATCCTTCGCTGAGGAGCTCGCATCAGGTGCCGTCGTCGACGGATTCATCGCCAAGGCCCTCTCCAGGGTGCTCGAGGAGGACCCTGACGGTCTGGTCGCGATCGTTCGCAAAACCGTCAAGCAGGACGTGTCCGCGAACGACCTGCGCGCAGCAGTCGGACAGATCACGCAGGCACTTCGCGATCCCGCCCCATTCGCGGCACAGCTCCGCGCGACGCGTGCGGCACGCGAAGCGGCGTTCCCTCCGCCGGATGGAATCCCCGTGTACGATGGGATTACCGTGTCGCCAGGCGAGCAACGCTACGAAGTGCGCGGTGATCTGCTCGGCTGGGTCGCGAACTGCGGCGGGTATTGGTTGCTGCAGAAGGCACATCTGCTGAAGCGCGCTCGGCGTCCCGTGCACGCGGCAACGTCTCGGTTTGTTTATCCGATGCGGCTTCGGAACGGCGACCTGGTTGGCAAGAACGACACGATCTCGGTCGCGCTGTTCAGCGACTTCGCGACCGGAACGTACGGGTCTCGTTACGTGGCAAAGGCCATCGAGATCCTACACCCGACCTACGCGATCCATTTGGGCGACGTATACTACGCCGGGACGTGGGGAGAGGTGGATGCGCATCTGCGCCGGCCACTTGAGCCCCTCTTTCCGACGTCGCGGGTCTTCGCGCTCAACGGCAACCACGAGATGCTGTCAGGGGGATTCGCGTACTTCGACTTCATCGCGCGCAAGCGCGGCGAGTACCCAGGCATGCAGGAGCAGGAGTCAAGCTACTTCTGCCTGCGCGGGCCCTACCACCAGATCGTCGCCATCGACACCGCCTACGACTACGCAAACGACGGCCGTCACCTTGCTCCCGAGCTCGGAGAATGGCTGCACGACCGACTTTGCGAGGGATACGACGCCGATCTGAAGAACATCCTTCTGAGCCAGCATGAGCCGTTTGGGCTTGGGGATGTCGAGGCGCGTCCGCTTTTGGAGGATGTTCGCAAGTATGCGCGCGACGCGAAGGGCAAGTGGTTGGTCGACTTGTGGTTCTGGGGCGATGAGCATTACTGCGCACTCTTCGACCCATCGGACGACGCGCCGTTCGTGGCGAGCTGTATCGGGCACGGTGGCTTCCCAGTGGATATCGCCGACGTCCAGCGACGCGAGTCCGCTGCCCGGCTCAACGGTGCATTTGGCAAGATGAAATGGGTTGACGCCTCTCCTCGTTTCCCCACCATCCGGGAGAACGAACTCGGCAACACCGGTTTCTGCGTGATGCAACTCGGTCCGGACGGTGTGTCGCTGACTTACCGCAACTGGCTTGATCAGGAGCTGCAGTCGCTTTCGTTTGCCGCATGAGTATGAAGCCTGGAGGGACACGCGATGAGCCCAAAGCGAACGAAGTTCCGCGAAGCGATTCAGCTCGAGTTCGAGAGGCGTGGCGAGACTCCGGCTCGTGGCGTTATCGCAGCGCTCGCCGACGTGGGTGTCGGGCACATGGAAGCGCAAGGGGCTGGCTCCCGCTCGATCCTGATCCTCAGACGATGCGGAGGCTCACGGCATCTCAGCTGGTCGTCAAGTACCTCGCCGGAGTCGATCCCAGTCCGCTGACCAAGGCGGTGTATCGGGGGCAGTTCTACACGAATCTCGACGCGCTCTTGGACGACGAGATTCGCGATGGAAAGCTCGCGCTGGCGGACATCGACGACGACGTGCAGCAGGCTCTAGCCGCGTTTGCGCTCGGCTGCTGGGACGAGAACGACTACCGCTTCATGCGCACGCTGATCCCCGGCTTCGTTGCGTCGTACTTCGTCCTTGGGACACGAAGCTGACGCCGCCGCGCCGCGTAGGTTGCACGTACGCAACTGATGACACTCGAATGGGGAGGCGGATGTCCCTCCGTGAACTAAGCGACCAGCTCCGGGACCGTGCGAATGCGAATCTCGCGGAACTGCTGCCGGGTACGTCGGTGCGCGGCTTCGGTGTTGGACCAATGCTGCTCCTGGCCGCGCTCGGAACTCGAGACGATAGAGATTCGTCTTCCGCCACAGCTGGCGCGGACCACGATCTGCAGCCGATCACGCATGACCTCGTCGAGCGGATCGTTCGCGAGGCGACGGATCGTGCGAACGTCCCGTTCCGCGAGGAGGAGGCGCGCAAGGTTCTCGAGCTGCTACGCAGCGGCGAGTTTCACCGCGACCTCGCGAGCGGCATCGTGAGTCTCCTCGTGCTGCTGCAGATCGCGCCTGGCCGAATTGTCGAGGAAGTTCTTGCCCTCCCCACGCTTCCCGCGGATCTGTTGTCTGCCGCGAAGCGGGATCTCTTGCGCACGCTCACCGATGTGGAGGTGCGTGGGCTCTTGGTGGATCTGAAAGATGGCCGGATCGACGATCCGCCCAACTTTCTTCGTGAGACGCTACGCGAGGTCCTGAACCGCGCGACCATCAACGCAGTGGTGGAAACGCTGCGTGCGCTGATTGCCTCCGAGAACGAGACCTTCCGGCTCGCCCTCATCGTCTACGCACGATCCCAGGGATACGACATCGACGAGGCCGACCTCGACGCACTCCACGCTGCACTGGATCCGGCGAACCCGAATGTCGAGCTACTCTTTGACCGTGGGCTCCAGTACGTCCGTCGTCGAGCCGGAGGTCCGGGCGAGGCTTCGGAGATCATCCAGCGCCTCGCGTTCTTGAGTCCTGCGTAGTTCTCCCGTTCGAGGATCTCAAAACGTCTGCCGCGCAGCCCCCGATCCACCTCTCGAGCGCTCCTTCGATGTGGTCTATGCAGGCCGGGAGGCGTCGACCTCGAGCCGCGGTAGCATCGAGCTCGGTAAGCTGCCGCCCACGATCACTGGCAACGGCACCTGCGGGGTGGCTCGTCGCCGGTCTCAACGCCGCTGTCTTCACCGTCATCGCACCGATCGACGGTGCGCTGGCGGCCGACCCGGTCGATACGATGATCGGCACGGCCGTCATCACGGCGACCGTCGAGACCGCGGGGACGCCGACCGACTTCGACCTCCTCGCTGGGATCGAAATCGGCAGCTCGAAGGGGTCTGCGAAGCACCCGAAGGCGCTCGGCGACGCGTCACTCGATGAAGCTCACCACGCCGGTGCGGATGTCGTAGACCGCGCCCGCGATCTTCATCTTGCCCGCGCTCTCCGCCTCGCGCAGCAGCGGGCTCTTCTCGCGAATCCGCTTCTGCACGGCGACGACGTTGCGGCGGACCGCGTCGTCGACGTCGCTCGCGCCCGCGATGCCGGGCGCGATCACGTCGACGATCGCGTCGATGTGCCCACCCGGGCGCTTGCCCTCGAACGCGGCCTGCACGGCGCCGCACGAGGTGTGGCCGAACACGAGCAGCAGCTTCGCGCCGAGCGCAGCCTGCGCGTACTCGAGGCTGCCGAGGTTGGTCGGCGAGTCGGCGATGTTGCCCGCCTCGCGCACGACGAAGATGTCGCCCAGGAACTGATCGAAGATGATCTCCGGCGCGAGCCGCGAGTCCGCGCAGCCGAGCACGGTCGCGAACGGTGCTTGACCGGTCGCGAGGTCGACCCAGATGTGCTCGATGTCCTCCGTGCTGCGCACGCGGGGCTGGTTGTCGACGAAGCGCCGGTTGCCCGCGCGCAGCGCCGCGAGCGCCTCGTCCGGCGTCGCGGGCACCGGATCGCGCGGCGGGACGTCGCCTGCACGGCTCGGCGCGGCGCGCGAGGTCAGGGCGAGCGCGCCGACGGCTCCGCCTGCGAGCCCCGCGAGGACGCGCCTTCGCGTCGTGTGTTCACGGACGTCGCTCTTCGTACGCATGTGGCAAACCTCCTCCAGGCGCACGTTCGGCGCCTGTGTCGTGCGGCCCGCGACTCGAGCCCCGTGATTCCAGCCTGGCGGATCTTTCGGAGCGCACGCGATCGGCAAACCGAGCTCGTCCGCCTCGGGGTAGGCGACTATGACCCGAATGTCGGATGGACCGCAAAGGCCCGTCCGATTCGCTCGCGGGTCGGCGACGAAAGACGCGACGCCGGAGCCAGCCATCGCGATCGCCTTGCACGGTCGCGTCCATCTCGAGCTGCCGAGAGATGGCGAGACGGAGCGAGCATGCTGCTGTTCATCCGCTGACTTCCCCGCTGCGCCTCGCAGCGGTGACGTCGAAGGCGTACGTCAACCTGCTTCGTGCTACGGCGTGCTTGCGTCGCGATGAGGTCGGGGAAGCGTCGTGGAGGCGTGGGCTTCGTAGATCCCCACAGGACCGAACGCGATCGGCTGCAAAGCCGGGCCGGCTCGCAGCACCGGCTGGATCCTCCGCGAAGGCCGTTCTTTCGTCTCTCGCCCTCCACTACGAGTGGGACACGGTCTCGTGCGACGCGAGGCAAGGAGGGCGCGATGAGCATCTTCGGCAAGATCCTGGGGAAGATCTTCGGCTCCGGGCGTGCGGAGGCGACGACGGCGTCAAGTAGCTCGGCCCCAGCCTCGAGCGCGCGACCCGCCGCGCCCGTGGCCGGCGGCTCGGCGGGAGCGGCCGCCGCACCGGCGCGCGCGCCGATGTCGCAGGTCGACGTCGCGGCCGTGCTCGACGACCTCGCTGGCAAGAGCAAGCAAAAGCTCGACTGGCGGCATTCGATCGTCGACCTGATGAAGCTCCTCGACCTCGACAGCGGCCTCGGAGCGCGCAAGGAGCTCGCGCAGGAGCTCGGCTACCGCGGCGACACCAGCGACTCGGCGACGATGAACATCTGGCTGCACAAGCAGGTGATGGTGAAGCTCGCCGAGAACGGCGGCCGCGTACCGGACGAGCTCAGAAGCTGAGCTCTGTCGGTCACGCCCGGGCTCACGCAGGAGCCGCTCGACTGGGCGTGATCCGCTGCGGACCACTCGCGACGCGACGACCGGCGTGAGGGGCGCGGCGTTCGTCGTGCGTCTCGTCGCGGGGGGACGTCGCCCAGGAGCGGGTCGAAGACGATCTCCGCCGCGAGCTGCGCGTCCGCGCCGCCGTCCCTTGTGACGGCGCATTCTTTTCCCGACAGTACCCGGATGCAAGAAGTTCTCGATCGCCTGATCGAGCTCCTCGACCTCGAGGAGCTCGAGGTCAACATCTTCCGCGGACGCAGCCCGCAGGAGAACCGCCAGCGCGTGTTCGGCGGGCAGGTGGCGGGGCAGGCGCTGGTCGCGGCGGGACGCACGGTCGAAGGTCGCGTCGTGCACTCGCTGCACGCGTACTTCCTGCGTCCGGGCGACCCGTCGATCCCGATCCTCTACGAGGTCGACCGCATCCGCGACGGCGGCAGCTTCACCACCCGCCGTGTGGTCGCGATCCAGCGCGGACACGCGATCTTCCACCTGTCGGCGTCCTTCCAGAAGATCGAGGACGGACCCGAGCACCAGCTCGCGATGCCCGAGGCGCCCGATCCGGAGACGCTCGAGCCCTGGGCCGAGTGGATGACCGAGCGCATGGGCCGCGTGCCGGAGCAGGTCAAGCAATGGTTTCTACGCGAGCGGCCGATCGAGGTCCGCTACGTGCCGCCAGACAAGAACGCGCCGCCGGGCTCCACGCGCCAGCTCGTCTGGATCCGCGCGCGCGGACGTCTTCCGGACTCGCCGCTGCTGCACCAGTGCGTCGTCGCCTACGCGTCGGACCTGACGCTGCTCGACACCGCGCAGATCCCGCACGGCATCACCTGGGCGGACCCGCGCTACCAGGTGGCGAGCCTCGACCACGCGATGTGGTTCCACCGTCCGTTCCGCGCCGACGACTGGCTGCTCTACGTGCAGGACAGCCCGTCCGCCTCGGGCGCGCGCGGGCTGTGCATGGGTCACCTGTTCACCCGCAGCGGTCAGCTCGTGGTGTCGGTCGCGCAGGAGGGGCTGATGCGGCCCGTGCGGGAGAAGCGATGAACGGACTCGCGGGGAAGGTGGCGCTCGTCACCGGCGCCGGCAGCGGAATCGGCAAGGCGATCGCGCTGCGGCTCGCGCGCGAGGGCATGCGCGTCGCGGTGACCGACCTCGACGAGCAGGCCGCGCTCGCGGTCGCGCGCGAGGCGGGGCAGGGCGCGATCGGGGTGCGCCTCGACGTCGCCGACGAGGAGAGCGTGCGCGCCGGCGTGGCGCGCATCGAGCAGGAGCTCGGCGGCATCGACTTGCTGGTGAACAACGCCGGCTGGGACAAGGTCGAGCCCTTCGTCGAGAGCCGCCCCGAGACCTGGGACAAGCTGATCGCGATCAATCTCAAGGGACCGCTGCTCTGCGCGCACGCGGTGCTGCCGGGGATGATCGCGCGCGGCCGCGGACGCATCGTCAGCATCGCGTCCGACGCGGGGCGCGTCGGCTCGAGCGGTGAGGCGGTGTACTCCGCGGCGAAGGCGGGCGTGATCGGCTTCTCGAAGACGCTCGCGCGCGAGGTCGCGCGCCACGGGATCCTGGTGAACGCGGTCTGCCCGGGCCCGACCGACACGCCGCTCTTCCATGGCATCGCGCAGGAGAACCCGAAGCTCGGCCAGGCGCTCACCCGCGCCGTGCCGCTCGGTCGCCTCGGACGCCCAGAGGACGTCGCGGGCGCCGTCGCGTTCCTCGCCTCGGACGACGCCGCCTACATCACCGGACAGACGCTGTCGGTGAGCGGCGGGCTCACGATGGCGTGACGCCGAGCGCTCGGCGACGCGTCACGGCGTCTGCGCGACGGTGTCCGCGACGTACGCGCCGCGCTCGCCGAGCGCGCGCTCCGGACCGACCGTCGAGTCGCGCTTCGTCTGCTGCTCGATCTCGGCGTTGAGCTCGGCGCCGAGCACGACGACGTAGGCGCTGACCCACATCCACATCAGCAGCACGACGATCGCGCCGACCGAGCCGTAGGTCTCGTTGTAGCTGCCGAAGCTCGCGACGTAGATCGAGAAGCCGGCGGAGCCGACGAGCCACAGGACGGTCGCGACCAGCGCTCCCGGGCGCACCCACGCCCAGGTGGCCGGACGGCGCGACGGCCCGAAGCGGTAGAGCAGGGCGAGCGCGTTCATGCCGGCGAAGAACAGGATCGGCCACGGCAGCAGACGCGCGAGCCAGGCGAGCCACGTCGGCAGGGGCAGGAGTGCGACCAGCGCGGGCACGGCGACGATCAGCAGCAGCGCGAAGACCACGAACAGGATCATCCCCGCGGTGAGCCCGAGCGAGAGCAGCGTCAAGCGCAGGAAGCCGCGCTTCTCTTCTTCCTCGTAGGCGACGTTGAGCGCCATGATCAGCGCGTTGACCGCCTTCGAGGCGCCGTACACGGCGAGCAGCACCGCTCCCGCGAGCCCGAGCCCGAGCGCGGACGACGGCGTCTCGGCGACGTGCCGCGCCTGCTCGGCGATGATCGTGCGCGCTTCCTGCGGCAGCGCCGGCGCGTTGGCGAAGAACTCGGTCGCCGACGCCGGGTCGGCGACGAGCCCGAACACCGCGATCACCGCCGCGATCGCCGGAAACGCGGCGAGCAGCCCGTAGAACGCGACCCCGGCGGCGATCAGCGACGCGTTGTCGCGCGAGAGCTCGCTCTTCGTGCGCCACAGGATGTCGCGCCAGCCCGAGCGCGGAATGCCGGCGGGCGTGCGCGCCTCGCGGCCGCGTCCGCTCTGGTCCTCGGGTCGTACGACGGGGTCGCCCACGAGGCGGGATCGACGCAAGGCTCGTGCCCGCGGCGGGACGCGCGGTGCTGCTTGACTGGCGCGGCTCTGCACTCGCGGGCTCGCGCGAGGAGCGTGAGGAGCGTGCAGAACCTACAGCCCTGCGGAACGGTTGGGGACAGCGCGCCGACGCGAGTATGGTGGTCGACGAACGGAGGAGGATGCCCCATGCCCACGCGAGCGACCGCGGCCGCCAATCGCGGCGACCGCGCCACCCAGATCCTGGGACACGCCGCACACCCGCTCGACGCGCTCTTTCGCCCGCGCTCGGTCGCGGTGGTGGGCGCCACCGAGACGCCGGGCAAGGTCGGGCGCACGCTGCTCGCGAACCTGATCAGCAGCCCGTTCGGCGGCACGGTGTTCCCGGTCAACCCGACGCGCTCGAGCGTGCTCGGCGTGAAGGCCTATCCGAATCTCGCCTCCGTGCCCGATCCGGTGGAGCTCGCGGTGATCGTCACGCCGGCCGAGACCGTGCCGGGCGTCGTCGAGGAATGCGTCGAGCTCGGCGTCCGCGGCGCGATCATCATCTCCGCGGGCTTCAAGGAGACCGGCCCCGAGGGCGCCGCGCTCGAGGCGCGCATCCTCGCGACCGCGCAGCGCGGCGGGCTGCGCATCGTCGGCCCGAACTGCCTCGGCGTGATGAACCCGGTGACGGGCTTCAACGCGACCTTCGCGGCGGGCATCGCGCGCGCGGGCTCGGTCGGCTTCATCAGCCAGTCGGGCGCGCTGATCACCGCGGTGCTCGACTGGGCGCACCGCGAGCACACCGGATTCAGCACCGTCGTGTCGCTCGGCTCGATGCTCGACGTCGGCTGGGGCGACGTCATCTATTACCTCGGCGACGACCCGCACACGAAGAGCATCGTCATCTACATGGAGACGATCGGCGACGCGCGCGCGTTCCTGTCCGCGGCGCGCGAGGTCGCGCTCACCAAGCCGATCATCGTGCTGAAGCCCGGGCGCACCGCGGCGGCGGCGCGCGCCGCGGCGTCGCACACCGGCTCGCTCGCCGGTAGCGACGATGTGCTCGACGCCGCGTTCCGCCGCGCCGGCGTGCTGCGCGTCGACAGCATCGCGCAGCTCTTCGGCATGGCGGAGGTGCTCGCGCAGCAGCCGCGGCCGAAGGGCAAGCGGCTCACGATCGTGACCAACGCGGGCGGGCCGGGCGTGCTCGCGACCGACGCGCTGATCGAGGGCGGCGGCGAGCTCGCGCCGCTTCCCGACGAGACCAGGTCGGCGCTCGACGCGCTGCTGCCCGCCGCCTGGAGCCACAACAACCCGATCGACATCCTCGGCGACGCCCCGCCGCAGCGCTACCGCGAGGCGGTCGAGATCGCGGCGAAGAATCCCGAGAGCGACGGCCTGCTGGTGATCCTCACCCCGCAGGACATGACCGATCCCACGGGCAGCGCGGAGCAGATCAGCGGGCTCGCGCGCGGCACCGGTGGTCCGGTGCTGGCGAGCTGGATGGGCGGCCGCGGCGTCGAGGAGGGGACGCAGCTCCTGCAGAAGGCCGGCATCCCGGTCTACGAGTACCCCGACGTCGCGGTGCAGATGTTCAACTTCCTGTGGCGCTTCTCGGAGAACCTGCGCGCGCTCTACGAGACGCCCGCGAGCACCGCGCCGACGGCGGAGCGCGAGCGCGTCGCGGCGATCATCGACAAGGCGCGCGCCGAGCGCCGCACGATCCTCACCGAGGACGAATCGAAGGACATCCTCGCGGCGTACGGGATTCCGGTCACCGACACGCGCGTCGCCGCGAGCGAGGACGACGCCGTGCGCGCCGCCGACGCGATCGGCTACCCGGTGGTGGTCAAGCTGTTCAGCCACACGATCACGCACAAGACCGACGTCGGCGGCGTCAAGCTCAATCTCAAGGACGCCGACGCCGTGCGCGAAGCCTATCGCGCGATCCGCGCCTCGGTCGCGAAGGCCAAGGGCGACGAGCACTTCCAGGGCGTCACCGTGCAGCCGATGATCAACTACAGCGGCTACGAGCTGATCATCGGCTCGAGCGTGGATGCGCAGTTCGGGCCGGTGCTGCTCTTCGGCATGGGCGGCACGCTGGTCGAGGTGCTGCGCGACCGCGCGCTCGGCCTGCCGCCGCTCACCACGACGCTCGCCCGGCGCATGATCGAGCGGACGCAGATCGCGAAGGCGCTGCACGGCGTGCGCGGCCGCGACCCGGTCGACCTCGCGGCGCTCGAGCAGCTGCTCGTGCGCTTCAGCGAGCTCGTCGTCGAGCACCCCTGGATCGCCGAGATCGACATCAACCCGCTGCTCGCGTCCGCGAAGCAGCTCATCACGCTCGACGCGCGCGTCGTCCTGCACCCGCCCGACACCGACCCCGCGAAGCTGCCGCGTCCCGCGATCCGCCCGTACCCGACGCAGTACGTCGACGAGTGGCGCTCGCCGAGCGGCGCGACCTTCACGATCCGGCCGATCCACCCGGCCGACGAGCCGCTCGTGGTCCGCTTCCACGAGCAGCTCTCGGAGGAGACGGTCTACGCGCGCTACTTCCAGCACCTGAAGCTCAGCCAGCGCACCGCGCACGAGCGCCTGACGCGCATCTGCTTCATCGACTACGACCGCGAGATGGCGCTGGTCGCCGAGTACCGCGATCCCGAGACCGGCGAGCGGCAGATCGCCGGCATCGGACGCCTGTCGAAGGCGCGCGGCCTGCCCGAGGCGGAGTTCGCGATCCTGATTGCGGACCGCTGGCAGCGCCACGGCCTCGGCACCGAGCTCCTGCGTCGTCTGGTGACGGTCGGGCGCGCGGAAGGACTCGAGCGCATCTGGGCCGAGATGCTGGCGAGCAACGCCGGCATGCGCCGCACGAGCCAGCGCGCGGGCTTCCACCTGCGGATCTCGCCGGATGACGCCACGCTGGTGCGCGCGGAGCTCGATCTGCGTGGCTCTACTTGACGGACACGACGGGGCGAGCCGGTGACGGAGCGGGCGGGGCGGCGTGGCGCGTCGCCTTGCGATGAAGAAGCTTCCGCCCGCCGTGCCCGCTACTGCACGCTCGGCCGCGCGCGGCCGACCTGCGCGAGCTTGAGGTCGAGCAGCTGACGCACCGCCGGGCGGCGGAAGAAGGGCAGCAGGTCCTCGACCGCGATCGTCGTGCCTTCCTCGTCCTCGCGGATCGTCCAGCCGAGGTCGCGCGCCATCGCGCGGATCACGTTGAGCGGCAGCTCGGACTTGACGCGCTTCAGGTTCACCTTGGTCAGCCGGATCGGCTGGTAGTCGGCGACCACGCGCGCGCGCTCGATGCGGTAGGAGAGCATCTCCTCCGCCATCTCCGCGAACGTCTCGAGCACCTTGCGCGGCGGTCCTGCGGGCGCGGTGCCGTTGCCGGCGCCGTTGGCGGCGCCGTCGAGGAGCGCACGCACCTCGGCGGCGGTCGCGGCGTCGCGGTCGGGAAGCACCGCCTGCCAGACGCGTTGCGCGACCTCGGGCGAGAAGCCGCACTCGACCGCGTCCGTGGGACGCAGGACGAGGTGGCGCCAGCGCACCCAGCGCTCGTTCGCGTTGGCGGCGTTGCTGCCGTTCGTGGAGTTGTCGGTGCTCGTGACCTCGGCGGACATTTCGACTGTCCGTACCAAACCGCGGCGCTTCGCCAAGATTGCTTCCTTCGCGACCTGCCCGTAACGTCCCGCCGTTGCGCGACGGAGGTGACGGATGACGACGCAGTGCGACGATGGAAAGCTCCTCGGCGGGGTGCGCGTCATCGAGAGCGCGCTGCTCGGCCCGGGCGCGGTGGGCATGCACCTCGCCGACCTCGGCGCCGAGGTGATCAAGGTCGAAGGGCCGGGCGGCGACTACGTGCGCAAGATGGCGTTCCCGATCGTCGACGGGATCTCGCTGCTGCACTGGCACCTGAACCGCGGCAAGAAGTCGATCGTGCTCGACCTGCGCAAGCCCGAGGCGGTCGAGGCGTACCTCGACCTGGTGCGCGGCGCCGACGCGGTGATCGAGGCGATGCGTCCGGGCGCGCTCGAGCGCCGCGGCATCACCTGGGAGCGCATGCTCGAGGCGAACCCGCGCATCGTCTTCTGTCAGATCTCGGGCTACGGCGCGACGGGTCCGTACAAGGACATGCCGAGCCACGGCATCGCCTACGACGCGTGGGCCGGCGTCGCGCGCCCGACGCTCAACGAGCACGGCATGCCGACGATCCCGAGCTACACCGCGGTCGGCATCAACGCGGGGCCGCTCTACGCCGCGCTCGGCATCTGCGCCGCGATCATCCGCGCGCGCGCGACCGGGCAGCCGTGCCGCTTCGAGGTCGCGCAATCCGACGCCGCCGCCGCGTTCAACTGGAACGGCATCGAGGGCAACAAGGCCTACGAGCGTCCGGAGGACGAGGTCACCGGCAACGACGGCGACGGCAAGGGACCGCGGCGGCCGGTCGGTGACGACAGCATGCGCGACTCGGTGCGCTACCAGATGTACCGCTCGAAGGACGGGATGATCCTGTTCATGGCCTCCGAGCGCGAGTTCTGGAAGAACTTCGCGTACGGCGTCGGACGCCCGGAGCTCTACGAGCAGAACCCGGGCGCCAAGTACGCCGACCACGCGCGCGGCAACCTCGAGCTGCGCCGCACGCTGGCGGAGATCTTCGCGCAGCGCACGACCGCCGAGTGGGTCCAGTTCGGGCTCGAGGTGAACACGCCGATCTGCCCCGTGAACGACGTCAAGAACATCGTTCGCGATCCGCAGTTCCAGCACCGCATGCCTTTCCGGCCCTACCAGGAGGCGGGCACCGACCTGATGCCGTCGCCGATCAAGCTGATCGGCGGCGAGCTGCCGGTGCCGGAGAAGGCGGCGGTCGAGCCGGGGCGCGACACCGCCGAGGTGCTCGAGCGCGTGCTGGGTTACGACGCGGCGCGCATCGAGCGTCTGCGCGCGGCGGGCGCGCTCGGCTGAACGCGCGTCAGCGCGACGGCGACGTCGGCGCGGTGCCTGCGCTCGCGTCCGCCCGCGCCTGGTCGTTGAGCCCCCAGTCGTAGGGCACGAAGCGGATCTCGTAGCCGCGCGCGCGCTCGAGCTCTGCGCGCCGCTCGGGCGTCACGTAGAGCGCGACGTAGTCGAGCAGCGTCGCGTCCTTCCCGGGATACCGCTCCTCGAGCCAGCCCGTGAAGTCGCCATCGTACCAGTCGAGGAGCGACGACAGGGAGACGACGCGCGCCGCGTGGTCGATGCGCAGGTTGCGCTCCTCGGCGAAGAAGCGCCGCGTCTCGTCGTCGAGCTGGCGCTCGAGCTCGTCCGCCGCGAACGCGCGCCGCGGCAGCCGCGGGCAGCCGAGCGACGCGCAGTTGAGCGCGAAGTGCACCCGCGGCTCGCGAAAGCGCGGCCGGATGAGGGAGTTCTCAAGCGCGTAGAGGCTCGTCGTCTCGCCGCCGAGCGTGATCCGCTGCAGAAGGAAAAAGCCGATCTTGTCCGACGCGAGCGACAGCGGAAACGGCGTGCGCAGCGCGGTGACGCTCGGGATCGGGTAGTGGCGCAGCACCGTCACCAGCACGGCCGCGTTGTAGGCGTTGATCCAGTAGGCGAGGCGATCGTCGCGCGTCGGGAAGAGGTCGGGGTGGCTGTCCGGGCTCACCGCGGCGAGCAGCGCGTAGTACCGCTCGAGGTCGTCCGGCTCGCGCGCGAGCGCGGCGTAGTCGACCAGCCCTCGATCGTCGACGTGGCGCGCGAGCACGCGGTCGAGGAGCGCGTGCGAGAACGGCGGCGCCGATGGCGGCGGAACGCCCGGCACGGTCGGACGGATCGCCGTGCAGCCGCCGCAGAGCGCGCCCAGCGCCGTCACCGAGGCGAGCGCCAGCGCCGCGCCGACGCGCACGCGACGAGCAGCGCCGCTCACGCCGCGCCGGCCGCCGCGCGCACGCGCTGCGGGAAGCGGTGCAGGTTGTTGAACGCGCAGAACGAGTACACGCCTTCCGCGTCGGTGATCCCGTAGCAGCAGCGCGCAATGCGCTCCGGATCGAGCGCGTCGCGCTCCATGAAGCTCTTCGCGAAGAGCAGGATGTGCTGCGAGCGCAGCACGTTGAGCGGGTTGCGGCCGAAGATCGGCGCCGCCTTGGCGATCAGCGCCCACGCGTTGCGGTTGCACAGGTACTCGAAGAAGAAGTCGCGCTTGCCGCGGAAGAGGGCGAGCACCTTCTCGCGCGCGTCGTCGCCGAGGAAGCGCAGCAGGTCGTCGCGCGTCACGTACTTGAAGAGCGGCTCGAGCCGCCCGTCGACGACGAACGCCAGCGACATCGCGTTGCACAGCGGGTGGCCCAGGTGCTCGGAGCGGAAGGTGTCGGCGGGAAGCCCCGTCTGCTCCTCGATCAGGCGCAGCAGCGCGGGCAGCGGATAGCCGCCGTGCTCCTCCGGCAGGTCGAAGCGTCCGGTGAAGCGCGTCGCCGACTGGAAGTTGATCGCGCGCACGGTGTCGATGTTGGCGATGCCGAAGCGCACGACGTCGCCGAGCTCGCCGTCGTTGACGCCGCGGGTGACGGCGACCGCGAGCGTGCAGCACAGCCCCGCGCGCCGCGTCGCCGCGACCGCGCGCTCGCGCACCTCGGTCATGTCGCGTCCGCGCAGCGCGAGGTAGGTCTCGCGGCGCAGGCCGTCGAACTGCAGGTAGACCGCGGTGAGCCCGCGCTCGCGCAGCCGCAGCAGCAGGTCGGGATCCTGCGCGATGCGGATGCCGTTGGTGATGAGCTCGATGTTGCGAAAGCCGAGCTCGCGCGCGATCGCGACGACCTCCGGCAGCTCGCGGTGCACGGTCGGCTCGCCGCCGCTGATCTGGATCGGGATCGGCTGCCCGGTGACGGCGAGCAGGCGCTCGAGCCGCCGGCGGACTTCCGGCACGGGCACGTCGTGCGCCGGGTTGTTCGCGTCCGAGAAGCAGACCGGGCAGTCCATGTTGCACCGGTTGGTGATCTCGACCATCGCCATCATCGGGCGCGTGCGGCCGGCGACGAACTCGCCGGCGCGCGGCTGCGGCGCGAGCGCGGTTGCGGATTCGGCGAGCGTCGTCATGGCGGCATTGGATGCGGGCTCGGCCCGCGCGATGCAAGCGGATCGCGGGTGCGAGCCGTGTCGCGCGTCTCGTCGCACGTCTTGCAGGCCCTATCGTTCTTCGATTGAAGCGCCGCCATGGCAGGCGTGCCGCCGCGTGGCGAGAGGGTGCCGGCGGAGCCGCTGCGCACGGGCGACGTGAACGAGGGGGAAGAGGGGAGGAGCGCGCCTGCGCCGGACGCCGGCGAGCGCGTCGGGCGGAGGTCCGCGGCGCGCGCGCTCGGAGCCGGTCGCCGTCTCGGGCTCGTCGCCGTCGTGCTGTGCGCGCTCGCGGCGACGCTCGCCTACTCGAACTCGCTCGAGAACGAGTTCGCGCTCGACGACAGCCACTCGATCGAGAGCAACGCCTGGATCCGCAGCCTGCGGCACGTGCCGCGCTACTTCGTCGACGCGACGACGTTCTCCACGCTGCGCACCAACGTCGACTACCGCCCGCTCCTGCAGACGACCTACGCGCTCGACTACGCGATCGCCGGCTACGACGTGCGCGTCTGGCGGGCGACGAACCTGCTGATCCACCTCGTCACCAGCGCGGCGCTCTTCTTCCTCGGGCGCAGGCTCTTCGGCTCGCGCGGCGTGGCGCCGCTGCCCGGGCTCGCGCCGCGCGACGGCGACCTCGCCGCGCTCGCGGCGGCGGCGCTCTTCGCGGTGCACCCGATCGGCACCGGCGCCGTCAATTACATCTCCGCGCGCTCGAGCTCGCTGGTCGCCGCGCTGGCGCTGCCGGCGCTCGTGCTCTACCTGCGCGCGCTCGCCGAGCCGCCCGCGCGGCTCGCGCGATTCGGCGCGCTCGTGCTTCTCGCGGCGGCGCTGCTGACCAAGGTCGAGGCGGTGAGCTTCCTCGGCGTGCTCGTGCTCGCCGAGCTGCTGCTCGACCCGGCGAAGCGCGATCGCGGGCTCGGCGCGCGTCTGCTCGACCTCGCGACCTGGAAGCGGCTCGCGCCGTTCGTCGTCGTGTGCGCGGCGTATCTCGTCCTGTGGTCGTCGCAGACCGCGCTCGACAGCGCGGCGACGCGTGCCGGCGCCACGATGACGCCCAAGGTCTACGCGCTCACGCAGCTGCGCGCCTGGTGGTACTACGTCGGCCTCGCGATCGCACCGCTCGAGCTGGTCGCCGACTACCCGTCGTATCCTCTGTCGCGCTCGCTCGCCGAGCCGCGGGTGCTGCTCGCGCTCGTCGGCTGGCTGCTCGTGCTGGCGGTGGCGCTCGCCTCGGCGCGGCGCGCGCCCGCGGCTTCCTTCCTGCTGCTCTCCTTCTTCGTCTGGCTCGCGCCGCACTCGAGCGTCGTGCCGCTGTCCGAGCCGGTGAACGAGCACCGTCCGTACCTGCCGCTCGCGGGAGTCTTTCTGCTCTTGACGGCGGGCGCGACCTGGGCGCTCGCGCGCTCGACGCGTCGTCCGCGGCTCGCGCTCGCGCTCGGCGTGGCGGTTCTCCTGGTGCCGCTCGTCGCTTTGACCCGCGAGCGCAACCTCGACTGGCGCAACGCGCTGACGCTCTGGCAGGACACGGTCGAGAAGGCGCCCGACTCGCCACGCGCGCAGATGAACCACGGCCTCGCGCTGATGCGCCGCGGTCGTCACGCGGAAGCCGAGGCGCGCTTCCGCGAGGCGGTGCGACTCGCGCCAGGCTACCACTTCGCGCACATCAACCTCGCGATCGTGCTCGCCGCGCAGGGCAAGGAGGCCGAGGCGCGCACGCACTACGACCGCGCGGTCGCGCTCGCATCGGGCGCCGACGCCCCGTACTTCTGGCGCGGGCGCTTCCGCGCCTCGCGCGGCGACTACGCCGGCGCGATCGCGGACCTCGAGCGCGCCGCCGAGCGCTCGGCGGCGCCGTTCCGCGAGTGGGTCGCGCTGAGCGTGCTGCTCGAGCACCTGGGACGTGCCGAGGAGGCCGAGCGCCGGGCCGCGCAGGCGCGCGCGGTCGACCCGGCGGGCTTCGAGGCCGAGCGCGCCGAGCTGCGCGCGACCCTCCTCGGGAATGCGCCCAAGCCCGCCGCCACCTCCGACGACGCCGTACGGATCATGAACGACGGCGTCGCGGCGATGAAGGACGGGCGGCTCGCCGAGGCCGAGGGCCGCTTCCGCCGCGCGCTCGAGCTCGCGCCGCGCTACGACCGCGCGCACACCAACCTCGGCATCGCGCTCGCCGCGCAGGGACGGCTCGAGGAGGCGCGCGCCGCGCACGACCGCGCGGCGGAGCTCGGCACCGACGGCGAGGCGCTCTACTGGCGCGGCCGCTTCTTCGCCGAGCGCGGCGAGCTCGCGCTCGCGGCCGACGACTTCGCGGCCGCCGCGGCGGCGAAGCCGGGCGGCGCGTCGCCCCGCGAGCTCGCGGCGCTCGCCGAGACGCTCGCGCGCGCCGGACGCGCGGACGAGGCCGCGGCCGCGATCGCACGCGGCGAGGCGCTCGACCGCAGCGCGTTCACCCGCGAGCGTGCACGGTTCGTCATGTCCGTGCTCTCGAAGAGCGAGCGTGCCGAGGAGCCGCGCTGACCGCTGGCCGGAGCCCGTCGCTCGCCACGGCTCGCACCTCGGCGTCGCATCCCTCGTCCCTCGGCGCGCGCCCGCCTCGTACCGTCCGCGCGTGTGGAAAGGCGCTTCCACTTTTCGCTTCGGCGCGGCATGCTGGCGGCACGATGGATCTCCACGGCAAGCTCTCCGCAGCACAGGTTCTCCTCGGGCTCACGCTCCTGACCTTCGTGCCGCTCGTCCTCACCACGCTGCTCGCGCCGTTGCGCGTGCGCGCCGAGCGCAAGTCGCGCCGCCGCTGACCCGCAGGTCGCGCCCGCTGATCCGCCGCGCGCGCCGCCGACGAGCCGCTTTGCCGCTCGGCCGCCGATCAACCGCGCGCGCGCCGCGGCAGCACGTCCGGGCCGAAGAAGCGCTCGATCATCGAGTCGATGCGCGGGCCGCGGCGCAGCGTGTGGCCGCCGTCGATCGCGAAGCACTGCCCGGTGACCCAGCTCGACTCGGGGCCCGCGAGGTAGCGCACGCCTTCCGCGATGTCGTCGACCGTACCGAGGCGCGCGATCGGCATCTGGTCGAGGTAGTCCTCGACGATCGCGCGGTCGTCGGTGAGCGGCATCGCCATGTCGGTCGGGACGAGGCCGGGCCGCACGACGTTGGCGCGGATGCCGAGCTCGCCGAGCTCGTCCGCCGCGACGCGGATCAGCATCTCGATCCCGGCCTTGCTCGCGCAGTAGGGCGCCATGTAGCGGTGCGTCAGCGGCCCCGCGATCGAGGAGATCGCGACGATCGAGCCGCCGCCTCCCTGGGCCATCTTCTGGCCCGCATGCTTGACGGTGAGAAACGTGCCGGTCAGGTTGACGTCGATCGTGTAGCGCCACATCTCGAGCCCGGTCGAGAAGATCGGACCGCCGGCACCGGCGCCTGCGTTGGCGACTGCGACGTCGAGCTTGCCGGTCGGACGCGCCGCGAGCTCGACCGCCGCCACGACCGCGTTCTCGTCGGTCACGTCGCACGTCGTCCACTGCACCTGCGCGCCTGCCGGTGCCTGCGCCGCGAGCTCCGCCGCGGCGCGCTCGAGCTTGTCTGCGGTGCGGCCCACGATCGTCACCGACGCGCCGTCGCGCAGCAGACGACGTGCGCAGGCGAGCCCGATGCCGCTGCCGCCGCCGGTCACGAGCGCGGTGGTTCCTGCGAGAGCCAGCTTCTGTTCGCTCACGAGCGTTCCTCCATGGTTGGGCCGTCAGGGTGCCGCGTCCGACGGCGGTCCGTCCATCGTTGACTCCCCGCGGCGCAGGTGCTCCCCTGCGCGCGAGCGATGAAGGTCGTTTCGTTTTTTCATCTGAAGGAGGTGCGCTGGGCGATCCCCGAGCAGGAGATCGCCGCGATCCGCGCCGAGCTCCCACAGGTCGAGATCTGCTCGGTCGAGGACGAGGCCGATCTTCCGGCCGCGATCGCCGACGCCGACGCGTTCGTCGGCTGGATCCTTCCTGCCCGAGCCTTCGCGCACGCGAAACGGCTACGCTGGGTACACTCGGCGAACGCAGGCGTCGAGGCGATTCTCTATCCCGAGATGGTCGAGAGCGACGTCGTGCTGACCAACGGCGCGGGGCTACACTCGGTGTCGATCCCCGAGCACGTGCTCGGGATGATGCTCGCGTTCTCGCGCAACCTGCACCAGGCGCTGCGCGTGCAGGCGCGCGGCCAGTGGGACCGCTTCGGGGTGATCGTCTTCGGCGGCGGCATCCGCGAGCTCGCCGGCAGCAACCTCGCGATCTTCGGCGCCGGCGCGATCGGACGCTCGCTCGCGCTGCTCGCCGCGGGGCTCGGCATGAACGTCCGCGTCCTGCGCCGGCGGCCGGACAAGCCCGTGCCGGGCGCAGAAGCCGTCGTCGGACCGCAGGACAAGCTCGCGCTGCTCTCCTGGGCCGACTTCGTCGTGCTCGCGACGCCGTCGACGCCCGAGACCGTCAACCTGATCGACCGCGAGGCGCTGCGCGCGATGAAGTCGTCGGCCTACCTGATCAACGTCGCGCGCGGCGATGCGATCGACGACGAGGCGCTGGTCGAGGCGCTGCGCAGCGGCGCCATCGCCGGCGCCGGGCTCGACGCCTTCCGCGAGGAGCCGCTGCCGCCGTCGAGCCCGTACTGGTCTATGGAAAACGTGATCTTGACGCCGCACGTCTCCGGCTACACGTCGGACTACTTCGGGCGCACGCTGGAGCTTTTCCGTGACAACCTGCGCCGCTTCGTCAACAGCGAGCCGCTGCGCAACGTGGTCAACAAGCGGCTCGGCTACGTCGAGGAGTGACGCAGATGCGCGCGCCGTGCGAAGCCGCGCAGCCGAAAGAGAGGGAATGATGAAGACACGCAAACCGATGCTCGCCACGGCCCTCGCGGCCGCTTTCGCCTTGGTCACGATGCTCGCCGCGCCGCCGCAGGCGGGCGCCGCGCCGTTCCGCATCGTGGTCGGCAACGACGACGGATACTCTGCCGAAGGCATCGCGGAGCTGGTCCGCGCGCTGACGCGCAACCGCTCGCTCGAGGTCTACGTCTTCGCGCCGGCGACCAACCAGAGCGGCACCGGCGACCGCACGACGCTCGGCCCGCTGCGGATCGACCCGAACGTGACGACGGCGTTCGGCTACCCGGCGACCGCGGTGGCCGGCTTCCCCGCCGACGGCGTGCTGTTCGGGATCCTGCAGGGCCTCGACCAGCGCCCCGACCTCGTCATCAGCGGCATCAACGAGGGCCAGAACATCGCCGAGCTGGTGAACATCTCGGGCACCGTCGGCGCGGCGCTGTGGGCGGCGCGCAACGGCGTGCCGGCGTTCGCCGTGAGCCAGGGGCTCGCCGCCGAGATGCACTACGAGGAGGCGGCCGACTACACGGCGCGGCTCGTCGCGCGCTACCGCTCGAGCCCGTCGTTCCGCAAGCTGATGCGGATCTCGAAGGACCGCGCGCGCGTGCTCAACATCAACTTCCCGACCTGCGTGACCGGCAAGCTGCGCGGCGTGCGCGCGGTGGCGGTCGGCCGCGCGCAGCAGATCGTCGGCTACGAGCAGGGCTCGAGCCCGAACACCTGGGACCCGATCGTGGTGACGATGCCCGCCGGCAGCACCAACTGCGACTCGACGCTGCGCCACCCGACGACCGACATCGAGGCGATGAACAACGGCTTCGCCTCGGTGACGCCGCTCAACCCCGATCTCACGAGCGACGAGACGATCAAGCCGCTCGTCCGTCTCGTCGAGGAGTGACGAGCTAGCCGCGGAGGATTTCACGGACGCGCGCCGGCGCGGTCTCAGCCGCGTCGGCGCGCGAAGAACTCCGTGATCGCCGCGATGTTCTCCGGCGATCCGATGCGCTCGGCGAACGCCGCGTCCTCGCGTGCGCGCGCGGCGCGCACGGCGTCGGCGCGCGTCGCGAGCAGGAGCTGCTTGGTGTGGCGCACGGCGCGCGGCGGGTGCGCGGCGATCTGGCGCGCCTTCGCGAGCGCCGCGTCGAGCAGCTCCGCGTCGGGCAGCATGCTCGCCGCGATGCCGAGCTCGACCGCGCGCGGGGCGTCGATCCACTCGGCGGTGTAGAGCACCTCGGCCGCGCGCTGGAAGCCGATCGTCGCCGGCAAGAGGTAGCTGCTCGCCGCCTCCGGCACGACGCCGAGCGTGACGAACGGGCAGCGCATGCGCGCGCTCTCGGCGACGTAGACCACGTCGCAGTGCAGCAGCATCGTCATGCCGAGCCCGACCGCGACGCCGTTCACCGCGGCGATGAGCGGCTTGTCGAACGCGCACAGCTCGTCCATCAGCGTCTGGAAGCCATGCGGACCCTGGTCGGCCGGCGGGGCGTCGGTCATTTCCGAAAAATCCTGACCCGCGGAGAAGCCGGCGCCGGTGCCGGTGAGGACGACGACGTGCACCGCGTCGTCGTCGCGCGCGGCGCGCAGCGCGCCGGCGAGCGCACGGTAGAGCGCGTGGTTGAACGCGTTGCGCCGCTCGGGGCGGTTCATCGTCAAGAGCAAGACGGCGTCGTGCCGCGTCTGCAGGATGAGCTCGCTCGACATGGGTGGGCTCCTCACTCGACGTATCCGAGCGCGCGCAGCTTGCGCTCGATCCGCTCGTCGGGCTCGGGCGCCGGAGTGGCCTGCGCCGGCGCCTCTTGCTCCGCCGCGGCTCCGGCAGCCTCTTGCGGCGCGGTCGCGGCGAGCGAGCGCGCCCGGTAGTCGGCGGCGGCGGCGTAGACGATCGCGAACTCCGGCCGCTCGTCCGGCGAGCGCGGATCGTGCTCCTTGGGGTCGGCCGCGAGGTCGTAGCACGCGTCCTTGCCGCCCGGCGCGCGTGCGATGCACTTGACGTCGGCGCTGCGCGCGACGAAGCCGCCCTTCGGCATCACCGGCGAGTTCGGGAATTCGCCGAACACGACGTGACGCTCCGGCGCCTCGCCCTCGCCGGTCAGCAGCGGAACGAGGCTCACGCCGTCGACGTCGTTCGGCAGCTTCACGCCGACCAGCGAGAGGATCGTCGGCGGCAGGTCGATCAGCGACACCGGCGTCGCGATGCGCTCGCCCGGCGGGATGACGCCCGTCCACACCATGATCAGCGGGATGTGCATCACCTCGTCGAAGAGCTGCAAGTGCGTGGTCGCGCGGTGCTCGTAGAACTCCTCGCCGTGATCCGCGGTGATCACGACCAGGAGATCGCGCTCGGGGACGACGCGGTAGAGCCCGTCGAGCAGGCGGCCGACCTGGTCGTCGAGGTAGCGCACGACCTGCTCGTAGGCGCGCTGCGCCTTGCCGAGCTCCGCGCCCGCGCCGTCGGTGAAGAGCTTCCGGTACTCCTCGGGCGGCTCGTACGGATGGTGCACCTCGTAGGTGTGCACGAAGAGGAAGAACGGCTCGTCGGCGTGGTGGCCGGCCCACTCGAGCGCGCGCCCGAACGTGCCCTCCGAGTCGCCCGTTCCGGCGGCGATGGTCGAGTTCTCGTAGTAGGTCGAGAAGCCCCGATCGAAGCCGCGGCGCGCGTCGAGCAGCGCGTCCTCGGTGAAGGCCGCCGTCGCCCAGCCTGCGCGCCGCAGCGCCTCGGCGAGCGTCGCATGGCGAGGGTTGAGCACGTCGGTCGGTCGGCGCACCTCGTGCGTGACCGGCAGCAAGCCGGTCAGCATGCTCATGTGCGAGCCGAGCGTGTTCGAGAAGGTCGTGAACGCCTTCTCGAACAGCGCTCCGCGACGCGCGAACGCGGTCATGTTGGGCGTCGTGTCGAGCGCGTAGCCGTAGGTGCTCATGCTGCGCGCGCGCAGCGTGTCGAGCGACACGAGCACGATCGACGGGCGCCGCTTCTTCTCCGAGGCCTTGCCGAGCAGCCGCGGATCGCCCCACACCGGCAGCGACGGTCGGGCGTCCCACTGGTCCACCGGCTCGGTGATGAAGCGCAGGCGCACGCGCTCGCCGGCGAGGTCGCTCAGATCGACGTCGGCGTCGAACCAGCGTCGGTGCTCGGGGCGTCGCGCGGGGTCGAGGCTGCGGCGCATCAGGTCCTGCTGATCGCCGCTCTCGCGCTCGACGACGATGCGGAAGGCGACGGGCGCGGAGTCGATCCACCACGCGGCCTCCTCGACGCCGTAGCCGAGGCGCAGCACGGCGTCCTGCGGCACCTCGAAGGCCTCGGTCCGGATGGTGCGGTCGCCGAGGAACGGCACCGAGAAGACCTTCGCGAAGTACGCCTCCTTGGCCGGAAGCCGCAGCCGTCGGGGGGCGTCCGGCGCACCGAAGAGCTGCACGGAGATCCTCTGCTCCGGCTCCTGGTGCGTCTGCGCGTGCTCCGATGACGTGCCATCGTGCGCCGCGTCGCCGTGCGCCGCGTGCTCGGCGACGTCCGGCGCGGCGTCGACGTGCGCGGTCGGCGTCGGCGCTGCGGCCTCGTCCGCCGCTGCAGCGTCCGGTGCGTTCGCATGCGGCGCGGCAGCGTCCGCGGTGGCCCCGCGCGACGCGGCGCGCTTCTTCGCGGCATTCGCCAGCGCGGGCCACGTACGACGGCCGAGGATCGGCCAGGTGAGGATGGTCGCCGCACCGTCGGGGATGGCGCGCGCCGGCAAGACCTCGCACTCGCGCTTGCGCGTGTCGGGCGAGGGCGGCGGGCAGTCGAGCGTCGGCTGGAAGGGCCGCGCGGCGCTCAGCACCGGACGCGACACGTCGGCGAGCGAGACGCGCACGCCGCGCTGCAGCCGCCGATCGCCGAGCGGCTCGATGCCACGGTCGACGAAGCGCAGCTCGGTTTCGAGGCGCGGCGCAGGCGGCGCCGGCGGACGCTCACGGCTGCAGCCAGCCGCGGCGACGAGCATCGCGGCGAGGACCGTCACACGCCGAGCGAGGCTCGAGCGCGGGATCCGGCGTTGGTGGGAAACACGCACGATGGGTGAAGCGGGCGCCTGTCGCGACGGCGCGACGAGCGCGTCGCGACGCAAGCGCCGCGCCACGTTACCGGTCGAGGCGGCGCGACTGCAAACGGCGCTTCGCGGAATCCGCCGCGCGCGGGCTTACGGGGCGCGTCACCGCGGTGTAGAGAAGCGCTGCGCAGGGCGCGGATCGTGGCAGGCGAGGTGGAGCAGCCGGAGACGACGCGCGCGGAGTCCGACCGCGACGCCGCCGTGCCCCAGACGGGCGCTTCGCAGCCCGCGCTCTGGGTGTCGAGCACATATTTCGCCGAGGGCTTTCCCTACGGCGTGGTGAACAACCTCGCCGAGATCCTCTTCAAGGAGCTCGGTGCGAGCCTGCAGGTCATCGGCCTCACCTCGCTGTTCCACCTGCCGTGGAACCTCAAGTTCCTCTGGGGGCCGCTGCTCGACGCGTACGAGACCAAGCGCTCGTGGATCATCGCCACCGAGGTCGCGCTGTCGATCGGGCTCGTGCTGCTCGCGCTGCTGGTCGGCGCCTCGCCGGGGCTCGGCGCGATCGCGCTGTGCTTCGCCGTGCTCGCGTTCCTCTCGGCGACGCACGACATCGCGATCGACGGCTACTACCTCGAGAGCCTGCGCGAGCGCGACCAGTCCGCCTACGTCGGCTACCGCGCGACCGCCTACCGGCTCGCGACGCTCGCGATCGGCGGACCGCTGCTCTACGTGATCGGCGGCGTGCTCGGCTGGAGCGGCGGCTTGTTGCTCGCCGCGGCGGTGATGGCGGGCCTGACCGCGTACCACGCCGGCTGGCTGCCGCGTACCGAGCGGCGGCGCGCGCCGTTCGACGAGCTCGTGCGGCAGATCGCGACGCCGCGGCGTCTCGCGTGGCTCGCCGGCGTGTGCGCCGTGGCGCTCGGCGTCGTCCTGCTGCTGCGCACGCTGCCGCTCGACGAGGCGACGGTCGCCGCGCTCTGGGAGACGGCGGCGCGCGCCGGCGTCACCCTCGCCGGGTGGACGGCGATGGCGCTGCTCGTCGTGCTGATCGTCGCGCTCGCCTCGCTCGACCGCATCCGCGGACGCCTCGAGCTTCGCAATTCGGTCTACGCCGACGCGTTCGTGAGCTTCCTCGAGCAGCCGCGCACGGCGCTCGTGCTCGCGTTCATCGTCGCGTTCCGCGTCGGCGAGTCCTTCCTGGTGAAGATGCGCTGGCCGTTTCTGCGCGACACCGTCGGCCTGTCGCTCGAGGCGTACTCGATCGCGAACGGGACGCTCGGCGTGGCCGCGGGCTTCGCCGCGACCATCGTGGGCGGCAAGCTGATCGCGCGCGACGGGCTGCGGCGCTGGATCTGGCCCTTCGTACTCGCGCAGAACGCGCTCAACCTGCTCTACGTCTGGCTCGCCGCGCTCGGCGCGTCGGCGTCGATCACGATGACCACCACGGTGATCGCGGTCGAGCAGTTCGGCGCGGGGCTCGGCACCGCGGTGTTCATGGTCTACCTGATGCGCTGCTGCGACCCCGCGCACCGCGCCGCGCACATGGCGATCGTCACAGCGCTGATGAGCGTCAGCTTCACGCTCGCCGGCGTCGCGAGCGGCTTCCTCGCCGACTGGATGGGCTTCGGACCGTACTTCCTGCTCACCTTCCTGGTGACCATCCCCGGCATGGCGCTGGTGCCGTTCCTGCCGCACCTCGACGGACGCGAGACGACGCCGCAGCCCAGAAAGCGTCTCGAACGTCGCCGAACGTCGTTGTAGCCTGCGCGCCATGCTCGCCCGGCGGGGTCTCCTCGTGCTCGGCGCCTGCTTCTTCCTCTCCGGGATGGGAAGTCTCGCGCTCGAGGTGGTGTGGACGCGGCAGATGCGTCTCGTGTTCGGCTCGACGACGCTCGCCGCGAGCACGATTCTCGTCGCCTACATGCTCGGGCTCGGCCTCGGCGGCCTCGCCGGCGGCCGCGTCGCCGGGCGCCTGCGCGACGGCGTGCGCGCGTACGGCTGGATCGAGATCGCGATCGGCGCCTACGCGCTCGCGGTGCCGTGGCTCCTGCTGCGGCTGCCCGACCTGAACCGCTCGCTGCTCGCCGGGATGAGCTTCTGGGAGGCGGCTCTGTGCCGCTTCGCGATCGCGCTGGTGCTGCTCCTGCTGCCGACGGTGCTGATGGGCGCGACGCTGCCGATCGTGGTCGACGCGGTGGTGCGGCGCGACCCGCGGGTCGGCGCGAGCACGGGGCTCTTCTACGGGCTCAACACGCTCGGTGCGGTCGCGGGCGTGTTCGTCGCGACCTTCGTCCTCTTTCCGACGATCGGGCTGCGCTGGACGAACGCGTTCGGCGCGCTGCTCGACGTCGTGGTCGGCGCGCTCGCGCTGACCATGGTCGCGCCGCGGCTGCGCGCGTGGCAGCCTGCGGCGGGCGGCGTCGGCGACCGCGCGCCAGCGTCGTCGGAGCCCGCCGCGCGCGCCCGCCACGGCGCCGCAGCCAGCGACGTGCCGGTGCCGCTCGCGCTGACGCTCGTCGTCTACGCGGTGGTCGGCTTCTCGGCGCTGCTCTACGAGGTCGCCTGGACGCGCGCGCTCGCCGTCGTCCTCGGCTCGTCGATCTACGCGTTCTCGTCGATGCTGGGCGCGTTCCTCGCCGGCATCGGGCTCGGCAGCCTCGTCTTCCGCCGCTGGATCGACACGACGCGCGCGCCCTACGCGCTGCTCGGCGGCGGCATCGCGCTGCTCGCCGTGCTGGCGCTCGCGACGACGCTCGCGGTGCCGCACCTGCCCGACGTCTTCCTCGAGCAGCTCGCGACGCCGGAGCCGTCGCCGGGCCGCATGCTCGCCGCACAGATCGCGCTCTGCATCCTCGCGATGCTGCCGCCGGCGCTGGTGCTGGGCGGTCTGTTCCCGCTGGTCGCGCGCCTCGTCGCCGAGCGCGCGCACGACGCCGGCGACGCGGTGGGCAAGGTCTACTTCGCGAACACCGTCGGCTCGGCGAGCGGCGCGTTCTTCACGGGCTTCGTCCTGATCCCCGCGCTCGGGCTGCGCGACACGCTCGCGCTCGGCGCAGCTCTCGACCTCGCCGCGGCGGGCGCGCTGCTCCTCGCCTGCGCGCGCGGCAGGCGAGCGGTGCAGGCGGCGGGTGTGGCGGCGCTCGCCGGGTGCGCGGCGCTCGCGCTCGTGCCGATCCCGTTCGACCGCGAGACGTTCACGCGCGGCGTCTTCAAGAGCCCGAGCCTGATGCTCGACTTCGGCGTCGAGTACGTGAAGCTCGAGGGCGTGCGCGACAAGGAGCTGCTCTACTACCGCGACGGCATCAACGCGACGGTGTCGGTGCACCGCGGCGGCGCGACGACCTTCCTGCGCGTCAACGGCAAGCCCGACGCCTCGAGCCACGACGACATGCCGACGCAAGTGCTGCTCGGCGAGGTCCCGCTCTTGTTCGGCGCGCCGGCGAAGAGCGTGGCGGTGATCGGCTACGCCTCGGGCGTGACCGTCGGCTCGGTCGCGCGGCACGCGGAGGTCGAGCGCATCGACGCGATCGAGATCGAGCCCGCGATCGTCGAGGCGTCGCGCTTCTTCGACCCGCAGAGCGGCAGCCCGCTCGACGACCCGCGCGTGACGCTGATCCTCGACGACGCGCGCTCCTACCTCGCCGCGACCGACCGGAAGTACGACGTCCTCATCTCCGAGCCCTCGAACCCGTGGATGAGCGGCGTCTCGAACCTGTTCACGCGCGAGTTCTTCGCGATCGCGAAGCGCGCGCTTGCGCCCGGCGGACGCTTGCTGCAGTGGGTGCAGCTCTACGCGATGGATCCGCAGGCGCTCTACTCGATCCTCGCCGCGGTGCGCGCGGAGTTCCCCTACGTCTATGGCTTCGCCAACGAGGAAGGCGGCTCCGACCTGCTGCTGCTCGCGATGGAGCGTCCGCTGACGCGCGACGAGCTGCCGCGCTGGGAGGACCTCTCGCCGAAGGTGCGCGCCGACCTCGAGCGGGTCGGGACGTACTCGACCGCGGACCTCTGGAGCCTCGTGCGGCTCTTGCCCGCGGACGTCGACGCGCTCGTCGCGCAGGCGCCGGTCGTCAATACCGACGACAACCTGTACGTCGAGCTCGGCACGCCGCTCATGCTGCAGGAGGACACGCTGACGCCGAACTGGGAGGCCTTCGCGAGCTTCCCGCGCGGCGTCCTGCCGCTGCTCGAGTCGGTCGGCGAGCCGCTCGACGCGACGCTGCTCGGCGAGCTCGCGCTGTCCTACATCGAGCGTCGCACCGATCCGACGGTCGGGCCGGAGCTGCTGCGCATCGCGCAGGAGCGCGGCAAGAGCGCGCCGCTCGTCACCGCCGCGGTGGTGCTCGGCCGGGCGGTCGGCGAGGAGGGCTTCTCGCTCGCGAACCAGATCGCGTCGCTCGACGACGCCATCGCGCTCGATCCCGCGGCGTTCGCGCCGCGGCTCCTGCGCGCGCAGATCCTCGCCGAGGCGGAGAACCATGCGGCGGCGCTCGAGGCGGTCGATGCGGCGCTGCTGCTGCGGCCGGGCGACGCGCGCGCGCGTGCGCTGCGCGCCAGGACGCTGTATGCGCTCGAGCGCTACGACGAGGCGCTTGCCGAGATCGAGACGCTCGCCGCGTCGGACGTGCCGCTCGAGGACGAGCTCGCGCAGCGCCGCGCCGAGCTCTACCTGCGCACCGGGCGCACCTCCGAGGCGGTGGCGGCGCTCGAGGAGGAGCTCGAGGTGAAGGATTCCACCTGGCTCGAAGGCTGGGTGATGCTCGCCCAGGCGTACGAGGAGACCGGCGACCGGACCGGCGCCGAGCGCGCGCGCCGCAACGCGCAGGCGACGCTGCGCAACCGCGCCCGCTCGTACCAGTGGCTCGCGCGCAGCGCGCTCTGGCGCGGCTGGCGCGACGACGCGATCCCGCTGCTCGAGACCGCGCTGCGCGCGGAGCCGGACAACCCGACGATCGCGAGCGACCTCGCGGCGCTGCGCGCGTCGCAGGCCGGCCAAGGCGCCGCGGAGCACTGATGCAGCCCGCTCGCGCGCAGCATCCTGCAGACGACGCACCCGTGTCCGCACGTCGCGGCACGCTGGTCGCGGTCGCTGCCTGCTTCTTCCTCTCCGGTCTCGGCAGCCTCGCGCTCGAGGTCGTGTGGACGCGCGAGCTGCGCCTGGTGTTCGGCTCGACGACGCTCGCCGCGAGCACGATCCTGGTCGCGTACATGCTCGGGCTCGGCCTCGGCGGGCTCGCCGGCGGCCGGGTCGCCGGGCGCATCGCGAGCGGCGTGCGCGCCTACGGCTGGTTCGAGATCGCGATCGGCGCCTATGCGCTCATCGTGCCCTGGCTGCTCGCGAAGCTGCCGGCGCTCAACCAGACGCTGCTCGCCGGGCTCGACTTCTGGCCGGCGGCGTTCTGCCGCTTCGCGATCGCGCTCGCGGTGCTGCTGCTGCCGACGCTGCTGATGGGCGCGACACTGCCGATTCTGGTCTCGACGCTCACGCGGCGCGACCCGCGGATCGGCGCGCAGACGGGTCTCCTCTACGGCCTCAACACGCTCGGCGCCGTGGTCGGCGTGGTGGCGACGACCTTCGTCTCCTTCCGCGTGCTCGGCCTCACCTGGACGAACCGCGCCGGCGCGCTGCTCGACGTCGTGGTCGGCGTGGTCGCGCTGCTGCTGATCGCGCCGCGGATGGCGACGGGTGACGCGGCGGAGGTCGGCGCGTTGCCGTCGTCGGCGGCGTCGCGCGAGCAGCGGCGCGGCGCGAGGGCAGGGCGGGCCGGCTCGCGCGGGGAGCGTCGCGAGGTCCTTGCGCGCGACCTGCTCGGCGAGGAGCGCGCGCCCGCGGCGGCGCTGCTCGCGGTGTACGCCGTCGTCGGCTTCACGGCGCTGCTCTACGAGGTCGCGTGGTCGCGCGCGCTCGCGGTGGTGTTCGGCTCGTCGATCTACGCCTTCTCGTCGATGCTCGCGGCGTTCCTCGCCGGCATCGCGCTCGGCAGCCTGATCTTCCGGCGCTGGGTCGACCGCACGCGCTCGCCGGTCGCGCTGCTCGCGGGCGGTCTCGTCGCGCTCGCCGTGCTCGCGACCTGCACGACCGCCGCGCTGCCGCACCTGCCGGCGATGTTCCTGCGCGTCGTCGAGTCGTACGGGCTCGACAGCGCGCGCATCGCGATCGCGCAGGCGGTGATGTGCGCGCTCGTCATGCTGCCGCCGACGCTCGTGCTGGGCGGACTCTTCCCGCTGGTCGCGCGCATCCTCGCGGACCAGGTCGGCGAGGCCGGCGACGCGGTCGGACGCGTGTACTTCGCGAACACGCTGGGCTCGGCGGCGGGTGCCTTCGCGACCGGCTTCGTGCTGCTGCCGACGCTCGGCCTGCGCGAGACGCTGGCGCTCGGTGCGGCGCTGAACCTGCTCGGCGCGGCGCTGCTGCTGTTCGCGGCGTCGCGCGACGCGCGCCGGCGCGCTCTCGCGCTCGCTCCCCTCGCCGCCGCGGCGCTGCTGCTCGTCGTCCCGATCCCCTTCGACCGTCAAGCACTGACGCGCGGCGTGTTCAAGGCGCCCGACGCGGAGCTCGACTTCGGCATCGAGCTGCTGCCCGTCGACGGACGTCCGGTGCAGGAGCTGCTGTTCTACCGCGACGGCATCAACGCGACCGTCTCGGTGCACCGCGAGGAGGGCATCGTCGCGCTGCGGGTGAACGGCAAGGTCGACGCGTCGAGCTTCGGCGACATGTCGACGCAGGTCCTGCTCGGGCAGATCCCGCTGCTCTACGGACCGCCCGCGAAGAACGTGCTGGTGATCGGCTACGCGTCCGGCGTCACGACCGGCTCGGTCGCGACCCACTCCGAGGTCGAGCGCATCGACGCGGTCGAGATCGAGCCCGCGATCGTCGAGGCGTCGCGCTTCTTCGACCGCGTGAGCGGCAGCCCGCTCGACGATCCGCGCGTCCACGTCGTGCTCGACGACGCGCGCTCGTTCCTCGCCGCGACCCGCGAGAAGTACGACGTCATCATCTCCGAGCCCTCGAACCCGTGGATGAGCGGCGTCTCGAACCTCT
Organism: Candidatus Binatia bacterium; assembly: GCA_036563615.1. Classification (NCBI taxonomy): domain Bacteria; phylum Candidatus Binatota; class Binatia (SeqCode); species Binatia bacterium. The sequence continues at coordinate 308,463 of DATCMB010000014.1, read as the reverse complement.
TCACGCGCGAGTTCTTCTCGATCGTGCGCCGCGCGCTCGCGCCCGGCGGACGCCTGCTGCAGTGGGTGCAGCTCTACGCGCTCGACCCGCAGGCGCTCGCGTCGATCATCGCCGCGGTGCGCGCGGAGTTCCCGTACGTCTACGGCTTCGCCGACTTCTCCGGCAGCCCCGATCTGCTGCTGCTCGCGATGGATCGTCCGCTCGGGCTCGAGGACCTGCCGCGCTGGGAGAAGCTGCCGCCGAAGGTGCAGGGCGATCTGCAGCGCATCGGCAACTTCTCGACCATCGACCTCTGGAGCCTGATGCGCGTCACGCCCAAGGACGTCGACGCGCTCGTCGCCAAGGCGCCGGTCGTGAACTCGGACGAGAACCTGTTCATCGAGCTCGGCACGCCGTGGATGCTCTACGACGAGACGTCGACCGCGAACTGGAAGGCGCTGGTCAGCACGCGCGGCGCGATCCTGCCGCTGCTGCGTGCGCTCGGCGAGCCGATGGATCGCGACCGCATCGGCGAGCTCGCGCTCGCGCACGCGCGCAAGGAATCGCAGGCGGTGAACGATCTGCTGATGGAGGCGGGCCGCACGGGGACGGCGATCGCGGCGGCGACGATCGTCGCGCGGCGGTACAACGACGGCTCGCTGTCGCTCGAGAACCAGCTCGCGACGCTCGACGAGGCGGTCGCCCTCGCGCCGCAGTCGTTCGAGGCGCGCTTGCTGCGCGCGCAGGTGCGCGAGGAGGCGGGCGACCTCGAGGGCTCGCTCGCCGACGCGTCGCGCGCCGTCGAGCTCTCACCCGGCGACCCGCGCGCGCGTGCGCTGCGCATGCGCGTGCTCGCAAAGCTCGGACGCTACGCCGAGGCGCGGCTCGACGCCGACTCGATCGTCGACACCGCGTGGGCGCAGGCGCAGCAGAACGTCCGCCGCGAGGCGGCCGAGGTCGTGCTGCGCGCGGGCGACCTGCCGCGCGCGACCGCGATGCTCGAGGCGCTGCTGCGCGGTCCGGATCCGATGTGGAGCGAGGGCTGGCAGATGCTCGCCTGGGCGTACGCCCAGCAGGGCGACGACGAGCGCGCGCGCGCCGCGGACGAGAACGCGCGCACGTCGCGGCGCAACCGCGCGCTCGGCTACCACCGCATGGCGCGCTCGGCGCTCTGGCAGGGCAAGCCCGACGACGCGGCGGTGCTGCTGAGCATCGCGCTCTCGGCCGACCCGGACTACGAGCAGGCGCGCACCGAGCTGCAGCAGCTCCAGGCCCGCACGTCGACGAGCGCGCGCTAGACCCGCGGCCCTCGACCTACGCCGAGCGCAGGCGCTCGCGCAGCTCGGCCGAGAGGCGCTCGAGCCGCTGCGGGTCGCCCGGCACGCGGGTGTGCAGCGCGAGCGGCTCGCCGCTGCGCCGCGGCAGCAGGTGCATGTGGTAGTGGAACACGGTCTGCATCGCAGCCGCGCCGTTGAGCTGGAAGACCATCATGCCCTCCGGCTGCACGACGTCGCGCAGCGCGTGCGCGACGCGCTTCGCGGTCGCCGCGACCGCCTGCAGCGCCTCCGCGGGCGCGTCGAACAGCGTCGCATAGTGCTCCTTGGTGATGACCAGCGTGTGGCCGTCGCTCACCGGGAAGATGTCGAGGAAGGACAGCGTCCGCTCGTCCTCCGCGACCCGATGGGCCGGCGCCTCGCCGCGCACGATCTTGCAGAAGATGCAGTCCTGCTCGCTGCTCATGTCGTCTGCCGTCCTCCTCTCTCGCGTTTGCCTGCTCGGGCAGCGCCTGCCTTTACTGCGGCATGACGCGCGCCCGATCTTCTTCCTGTCTCGTTCGGCTCGCCGTCGCGCTCGCGCTCGCGACCGCGCTCGGCTGCAGCAACTACTACCTCCCCCTCGGCCGGATGACCGTCAACTTCCCGGGCTTCACCGGCGACGCGATGACCGAGTCGGAGGTGCGCGCGCGGCTGCGCGTGCCCGAAGGCTTCGCGGTCAACTCGTTTGCGTCGGGGATCCCGAACGCGCGCATGATGCGCTTCACCGAGGCGGGGGACATGCTCGTCAGCTCGCCGCGCGAGGGCAAGGTCTGGCTGCTCGCGCGCGACCGCAACGGCGACGGCACGGCGGACGGCAAGCGCGTGCTGCTCGATGGGCTGAACCGTCCGCACGGGCTCGCGCTGCACGACGGCTGGCTCTACGTCGCCGAGACCGACGCCGTGCTGCGCGTGCGCTTCGACGCCGAGAGCGGCACGGTGCGCGGCGCGCCGGAGCGCATCATCACCGGGCTGCCGGGCGGCGGCAACCACTGGACGCGCACGATCGCCATCGGTCCGGACGGCAAGCTCTACGTCTCGATCGGCTCGAGCTGCAACGTGTGCATCGAGGACGATCCGCGGCGCGCGGCGATCGTCCGCTACGAGCTCGACGGCAGCAACGAAACTTTGTATGCGACGGGGCTGCGCAACGCCGTCGGCTTCGCCTGGCAGCCGGGCACGGGCGATCTCTACGCGACCGACAACGGACGCGACTTCCTCGGCGACGACTTCCCGCCCTGCGAGCTCGACCGCGTCGTCGAGGGCGGCTTCTACGGCTGGCCGTACGCGAACGGCGACCGCGTGCCGGATCCCGACTACGGCGCCGAGCGTCCGGACCTGGTCGCGAAGTCGATCCCGCCGGTGCACGGCTTCGGCGCGCACACCGCACCGCTCGGCATGACGTTCTACGACGGCGACGCCTTCCCCGAGCGCTGGCGCGGCGCGATCTTCGTCGCGCAGCACGGCTCGTGGAACCGCTCGCGGAAGTCCGGCTACCAGGTGGTCGCGGTGTTCCTCGACGAGGAGGGCGGCGCGCGCGAGGAGCCGTTCCTCACCGGCTTCGAGGTCGACGACAAGGTGTACGGGCGTCCGGTCGACGTCGCGGTCGGGCCGGACGGCGCGCTCTACGTGTCGGACGACTTCACCGGCTCGATCTACCGCGTCGCGTACGGCGCCGCGGCGCCGCTGCCAGCGGCGTCGCCGACCGCGGGCGGTGCAGCCGGTGTCCAGCCGGGGGCGGACCCGCTCGCCGGCCTGTCGCCCGAGGAGGTCGAGCGCGCGCGCGCCACGGGACGCACGCTCTGGGAGCAGAGCGCCTGCGCCGGCTGCCACGAGCCGCCGCAGGCGGGCACGCCGAGCGCGACCTACCGTCCGCTCGGCGGGCTCAAGGCGAAGTACACGATCGACTCGCTCGCGACGTTCCTGCGCACGCCGCAGCCGCCGATGCCGGCGTATCCGTTCCCCGAGGAGCAGCGTCGCGCCCTAGCGATCTACTTGCTGTCTGAGCACCCCTGAATTTTCGCTCTAGCCAGCCGACGTTGGGGCCGACGTAAGATGTGGGGAAGGAGAGCCGCCATGGTGTCTGGGATCGTGCGTTGCCGAAATGCGGCGTCGTTGGGCGCGACGCTCTTGACGCTCGTGCTCGTCGCCGCCGGCTGCGGCAGCGACTCGACGAGCAGCGACGGCGTCGGCGCTCCGGCGCCCGGCCCCGAGGTCGGCGGGCCGGCGATCACCGCCGGGCAGGTGACGTTCGTCAATCACTGCTCGGTGCCGCTGACGCTGCACTCGAGCGGTCCAGCGCTCGGCGTGCTCGCGGCGAACGGCGGCACGACGTCGGTCGCCGTCACACAGTTCACCCAGGGCGGGCCGAACATCGTCATTCCCTACCCGAACACGACCGCCCAGCAGTGTCCGGCGGCGTACTGCGACGGCTGGACCGCGCTCGGCGGTCCGCCGGGCACCGTGCAGCGCCAGGGCTTCATGTGGGAAGGCGAGAACGCGACCTACGCCGCGTACTGCAATCCGAACCTGAGCGGTCGCGGCATCTGCGCGCTGCAGATGAACTGCTGTGGCCCGGGCATGGTGCAGGACGGAACGTTCGGCACGACGTGGGAGTTCACGCCGAACGGCGCGAACGGCCTCGACTACCCCGACCTCAGCACGAACTACGGCTCGGGTCCGCACTCGCCGCCGAACCTCTGCCCGACGGGCGGCCCGGACGACTGCGTCAGCGCGGCGGCGAACATCTTCTTCAACGTGCCGATCCAGTGGACGACCAACATGCCGTGCACGTTCACCAGCGCGGGCACGCAGGTGATGGGCCTGCAGTGCTTCGAGGCGAGCTGCACCGACGCCTACCAGCACCCGACCGACGACAAGCAGTGCTCGTGTCCGTCGAGCCCGGACCGCGGCTACCTGGTCGAGTACTGCCCGCCGGGGTCGTCGATGCCGGCGCCGCCGGGGTGAGCTCGGCGTCCACGGGCTTTCTCGTCACGGCCGCGGTCGATGCGCGCCACGCGACGCCGTGGGGGTGGGCAGCAGCGGCGGGCGTGCAACCCCGGCCGGCGCGTCTACAACCTCGGCATGGTCGGCTTCGGGACCGATCTGATGCTGCGGGCGTTCGAGCAGGTCGTGCACAGCGACGACCTCCGCCGCGTCAGCCCAACGTACAACGGGATGGGCTTCCCGCTTCCCGAGTACGAGCTCGAGGAAGGCTGGCTCGTCTCGGTGCCGTATCGAGATCGCGCACCGTGGGAGCGTCCCCTCGTGCTGCAGGGCGTGCGCTTCGCGTGCTGGCGCTTCTCGCGCGCGTCGTTCGCGCTGAATGCGGCGATCCTCGACCGGATCCGGGAGCTAGCGAGCAATCCGAGAGCGGCGCTGGTGCTCGCTTACGCTCCGCCGCCGAACGAGGCCTGGCACGATCGCATGCGCGAGGAGTTCCTTGCGGAGTGGGCGTCGGAGCGCGGCGTGCCGTTCGTCGATCTGCGGCCGGCGGGTCGGTACGCGGGGCGCGCGTATCTCGAAGGCGACTTGCACTGGAGCGTCGCTGGGCACGAGATGGTGGCGGAGGTCCTGGCACCGGTGCTCAGTCGCGCGCTGCCTCCACAGGTCAACGTGGTGCGCAAGGCGACGTTCGGCCGCCATGCCGCCACCGAGGCTCCGTGGGACTAGCCGCAGAGTGGGCTAACAGTCGTCGCGGTCGAGTTGATGGCGCAGTCGTAAAGCGCCTTGGCGCCGTTCCCGAAGTACGGTGACAGCATCTCGAGCGATCCGTAGCCGTAGGAGTTGTTGCCGTTCAGAAAATTCCCGTTTCCGTAGTTCAAGATCCACGGACCGCCGCTGCTTCCTCCCGTTTGGTCGCAGCCGACGCCCATCGGAGCTGGCGAGAATGCCGTATCGACGTAGGCGAACGATGCTGCACAGACGATCTGCTTTTCGCCGGTGAACGGCGCGCCTGCGGGGTATCCCAGAAGGAACCAATGTCGTTCGTACGGTTGGTTCCAAGCGAACCCCAAACCGCCGACGACCTGACCGATTGTCTTGCCGTTGAGGGGCTGAAGGATCACCACGCCCATGTCGTCGCCGAGATCGGAAAAGTTCACCCAGTGCCCCGTCGAGATCAGATACGCCGCGTTCCAGTTGCCCTTGGGGCGTGATTTTTGTCGGTACTGAGGAACGAACACGACGTCCGTGGACCACACTCCATTGTCGACGAGGCAATGCCCGGCGGTCCAGATCGCATAGTTGCCGATCGACGCCGCCGAGCAGACCCAATTCGCTCCCCCACGTTTGAAGAAGAGCTTGCCGACCATCTTGTGCGGAGCCTTCTGGTACTTGCGATTGGGGAACGTGCGGAAGCGCGAGAATGGGGCCGGATAGGAGTAGCCTCGCACGCCCTCCCCGATACGCTCGCTTGGCTGTCCGGGTGCCGGTGCGCTCCCGCGTTGCGGCTCGCGCTGCGGCAGCGGCAGGGGCAAAGCCTTGTCCATCTCCTCTTCGGTCCAGGCTGGCTCGTCGCTTCTGGCTTCTGGGAGCCGGTGAATCACGATGCCGCCAACTTCGTCGGCTCCCGGGGCAGCCCCGCGAGCGAGAGTCGGCAACAGAACGAGAGTGACGGCAGCAGCAAGGGCGAGGGCGCGGGGCATCAGCTCCTCCAAGTGTGATGGGTAAGGCGTCGGTGAGTGCCATGACGCCGTGCTCGTCGTCAACAACTTTGGTCGGACGACCACGCGCGTAACCGCATTTCTTGGTGAGGTTCGGCTCACCCACCCACCGACGCCGCGATCGTCACCCCGCCGTACACATTGAAATCCGGCGCCGGCTCGAAGAACCGCCCGCCCTGCGCGTTGAGCCGCACGACGCCGTTGTAGTGCTCGTCGAGCAGGTTGTTGAGGCCGAGGAAAGGCGTGACGATCATGCCGCCGACCTCGCCCTGCCAGCTCGCGCGCAGGTTCAAGAGCTCGTAGGCGCCGTTCTTCGCGGAGTTGGCGTCGTCGACGAACATCTCCGAGACGACCAACGCCTCGAGCGCGATGCGCAGACCGCTCGGGTGCTGCCAGGCGAGCTCCTGGTAGAGCTGCCACTCGGGGATGCCGGGCTCGACGTTGCCGCCGAAGTCGCCGACGTCGGTGACGTAGTCGACGTAGCGCGCGTGCAGCCAGGTGAACGCGCCGCTCCAGGTGAGATCCGCCCGCGGCGACGCTTGCCACTCGAGCTCGGCGCCCCAGCGTCGCGAGCGCCCGGCGTCGCGGAACGCGACGTCGCCGCCTTCGATCTCGAAGGGGATGAGCTCGTCGTCGATGTCGATGCGGTAGCCGGCGAGGCCGAGCGTCAAGCGCTCGCCGAAGTCGGCGCGCGCGCCGAGCTCGTAGGTGATCGACGTCTGGGGCTCGATGTCGGGGTTGAAGCCGGGGCCGGTCGGGTTCGCGAGCTCGGTCGTCGTCGGCACCTGGAACGCGGTGCCGACGCTCGCGAACAGCGACAGCCACGGCAGCGGCGTGTAGAGCACGCCACCCGCCGGGCTCCAGGCGTCCATCGTGCGCGAGCCGGAGGCGTCGCTGTCCTCGGGGAAGAAGACGTCGACGTCGAAGTGCACGGCGTCGTAGCGCAGCGCCGCGCTGAGCTCGATCTCGGGCGTCACCTCGACCGCCTCGCGCGCGTACACGCCGACGCCGGTGACGCGCTCGCGCTGGTGCAGCGTCAGCGCGCCGCGCTCGCCGTTCTCGTTCAGGAAGCGGCGGCGCTCGTCGTCCTGGTGCTGCGCGTCGAAGCCGACGGCGAAGCTCTGCGCGAAGCCGGCGACGGGCTGGCTCCACGACCAGCGCAGGCCGCCGCCCGGTCCGAGGCGGTGGAAGGTCGTGATGCCGTCGCCGAGCTGGGGCAGGACGGGAAGGCGCGTGTCGAAGTCGCGGTAGAGGACGAACGCGTAGCCCGACAGGGCGCCGATCGAGAGCTGGGTGTCGCCGGAGACGCCGGCGCGGAGCTGCCGGACGGACTCGCCGGCGTCGAGCCGCACGTTCAGATCTCGTGCTTGACGCCGGTTCTCGCGCACCTGCTCCGCCGTGAGCCCGCCCGGGTCCTGCGCGATCGGCGAGTCGACGCCGTCGACGCGCAGGATCACGTTGCTCGCGTCGTCCGGCTGCCAGGCGAGGCGTGCGAGGAAGGTCGAGCTCTCGACGCGGCTGTGCTGGCGGTAGCCGCCGAGCTGGAACCAGCTCCCGGTGACGAACGGCGCCCAGGCGCCGAAGACGCCGCCCGCCTGCGCCTGGATCTTGGCGAGCCCGTACGAGCCGCCGGTGGCGGTCGCCTCGATCCCGGGCACGTCCGGCGCGGGCTCGGTGAAGAGCTGGATCACGCCGCCCGCGGCGTTGCCGTACAGCGCCGCCGCCGGCCCGCGCAGCACCTCGACGCGCCCGATCGAGCCGAGCTCCACCGCGTCGAGCTGCGCCTGGCCGTCGGGCAGGTTCTCGGGGAAGCCGTCGACCAGCACCAGCACCTCGCGCACGCCGAACTGCGCGCGCGTGCCGAAGCCGCGCACCTGGATGCGGAAGTCCTGCGCGTAGTTGCCAGCGTTCTGCACGAGCACGCCGGGCACGCGCGACAGCGCCTCCTCGAGGCCGAGCGTCGGGCGCGCGTGCTGGATCGCGTCCTGGTCGACGACCGAGAGCGACGCCGGCACGCGGTGCAGGCCGCGCGGCTCGCGCGTGCCGGTGACGACGACGGCGTCGAGCGCGCCGGCGCGGACCGGCGCGTCGTCGTCGGCGACGGCGGCCCCGGCAGCGTCGGCGTCAGGCGCGCGGCGCGGTGGTGCGTCCGACGGATCGAGCGACGCCGGCGACGCGGTCGGCGCGGGCGTCGGTTGGAGCGCGGAAGCTAGCGCCGGCTCCTGCGCCGCGGCGCTCGCAACGGACATCGGCGCCGCGAGCGCGACGACGACGAGCAGCGCGGGCAGCAGGCGGCGCGGGTAGGGGAGGGACATCGCGAACGCCGCATGACACGCGATCCCGAGCCCGCAATCAACGCTTCGGCCCAGCGCGCCTCGCGCGACCCGCTCGCGAGCGCACGCGCAAGCGTGTGGGGGCGTGCGCGTGCGTGCGCCCGCGCGCGCATGCGCGAGCGTCCCCGCTCAGCGCTCCGATCCGCCGTCCCCGTGCCCCACCGCGTCCGCGCG